>NZ_BLZR01000001.1:1895052-2210894 GCF_014193895.1 Clostridium fungisolvens
AATGTTGCTTATTTAGTGATAAAGATTTAAAACAGTCCGAAGACCTTACAGCTGCAACACAAATTAAATATAACATTAATTCAGCAGCGGACTTATTAAAATATAACAAAAACAAATGCGCCATAAGCCGAAAACTTAATGGCGTATTTGTTTTATGCTTTAGATTTTTACTGCATAGAAAATTATGAGATTTGTGAGTTATAGATAGTTAAATGGGCTATAAGTTTTTTATAAACTGTGGTGTTTTAAGGTAAAAAGAAGACCACTTACAAGCAATAACTAACCACTTACTTATACAATATTTACAATGAAAAATGTAGTGAATATAATAAAAAATGTGGGGAGTGAAAATATGAGAATACGGATTGAAGTAGATAATAAAATTGAAGAAAATGAAGTTATTATCAGGTGTAATGAATTAGATGAAGATGTTAAAAGTATTAAAAATGCACTTGATGAAATCTTGTCGCAGAATAAAAAGATAACTTTTTACAGAGGTGAAACTGAATATTATCTTTCGCTAGAAGAAATTTTATTTTTTGAAACAGAAGAAAGTTCGATTTGTGCACATACCATTGATAATATATACAATGTAAGATATAAGCTTTATGAACTTGAAGAATTTTTACCAGGATACTTTATGAGAGTTTCAAAATCAACAATTCTAAATACAAATCATATTTACTCCATAACAAGAAGCATATCATCATCAAGCAAGGTTGAATTCCAAAATACTCATAAACAGGTATATGTTTCGAGGTATTACTATAAACCATTAAAAATAAAATTATCAGAAAAGAGGAAATAAAATGAGAAAAGAAAGGGTTTTTTGGGGATTAGCATTTATTTTAGGTGGAGTTTTCCTGGTCGTAAGCAAGCTAGGACTGTTTCCTGATATAAATGTATTTAGTTTATTATTAACAGTTTTTTTTGTGGTGATAATTGTAAAGAGTTTGGTTCATATGAATTTTCCAGGTGTTTTATTCCCTGCAGCATTCCTTTGTATAATATATGATAAACAACTAGGGATCACAAGCATTACGCCATGGACTGTATTGATTGCAGCACTACTTGGCAGTATTGGTCTTTCTATGATTTTTCATAATCATAATCATAATAAATTGGTTAATACAACCAAGTATGATCATGAAGATTATAAGTTTGATAAAATTGATGTAGAAGATGAAAGTCATGTTGTATTTAGAAATTCATTTAATGCCACTACAAAATATATAAATGCAGATGATTTTGAGAAAGCAGATTTTAATTGTTCTTTTGGAGCACTTAAGGTATACTTTGATAACGCAACTATGCGTAATGATAATGCTGTTGTTAGAATTAATGCTTCTTTTTCAGGGGTTGAATTATACGTCCCTAAAACTTGGAATGTTGTTAATAAAACTAGTGGATTATTTGGAGCTGTTGATGAAAAAAATAAAAGTGATAAGGTTATAACAAATACTTTAACCTTAGTTGGGGACATTAGTTTCTCAGGAGTTGAAATAATTTATATATAGATAAAGTTGAAACAGATTAAAATGTATTTTTAAAATTATATAAACAAAAGGACTTACTTTAGCGAAGTAAGTCCTTTTATTTAACTCATTATTAATAATATCATTAAACATATTCATAAATAATTCTAATTTTTCTAAAGTACATTACTTGGAAGCCATGGCTCCAATATATTATAAGGTATTTTTACACCTGATATACTTTCTCCAAGCTTAACCTTAGGCTTCAGTGCCCCATGGTAGTCGCTTCCACCTGATGAATATATATTGTTCTTCTCACAATAGTTAAGCAGAGCCTCTGTTTTTTCTATTGAATGAAGTGAATGATAGCACTCTATACCATCAAGAACATTTAATGATACTATGGAATCTAGAAAGGTTGTATGATCTTCTACAAAATATCCATAAAGGTGAGCGAGAAATGATTTTCCGCCAGCCTTTTTAATAAGTGCTGCAGCTTCTGGTACGGTGAGGTAATCTTTCATTTGGTCTAGAAAAAAAGGACTATCCGGATTATTTACACAAGTTCTGTAAAATGAATTTAGACTTTCCCATACTGCTTTATCAACACGTTTTTCATTTTCAGAATATTTTTTTAGATCTGTATGCATTATTTGAGTAGCAAAGTATTTTCCCTTAATTGATAAATTTTCACTATAGTTAAGGTTAAGATTTCGGCATACCTCCATCAATTTTTTTAGATAAGCATTTTCTCTTTCATAAAATTTATCCTCTGAAACAATTCCCGTTGAATTTATTACATCTAAATCTATACCATAACCTAATATCTCTATTGGTTTCCCATTATGTACAGCAGAAAATTCACAGCCAGGGATAAGCACACCTTTATAGTAGTCGTGTATATTAATATCTTTCAGTTTTTTATAAGCTCCTATTGAATCATGATCTGTAATAGATATGTATTTTAATCCTAATTGTTGGGCCTTGATAAGAATTTCCTTGGGTTCATCAGAGCCATCAGATGTTGTAGTGTGTATATGTAGATCTATCATAGTTATAAAGCTCCTTATTTTTATTTATAGCTGAACCACTTTATACTTAAATTTATATTTTCAAATTGAAGTGCTTCATCTTTATATATTTTATCTAACTATGTATGCCTAAAGCAATAACTAAAAAAGTTTGAGTTATTTATGATTTAAATTCCTATGATATAAAAATTACTCATATTCATTTGATTCAGAAGAGGTAAACGTGTAAAAGGATATCACTCTTCATAAAGTTCACTTTAAAAGTAGTACTATAGATAAACTACAAAGCGAAGTTTGTAAACTACAATATATAGTTTACAAGTTTTTAAATATAGTTTATAATAAAAACATAAAGCTAATACAAAAAACATGCATGTTGATCTTTTGTATAATTATCAATTTGTTCGAGGTGAGGAATCTTATGAAACTATGGAAAAAGAATTTAATAGTTTGCTGGTTTGGAATGTTTGTTACAGGAATAGGGATGAGTCAAATCGCACCAGTGATGCCTATGTACATAAAGCATCTTGGAATAGCTGATGGTTCTTCGATTGCAAAGCTTTCAGGAATTGCATTTGGAATAACCTTTATAATTTCAGCTATTTTTTCACCTATTTGGGGGAATGCTGCAGATAAGTATGGAAGAAAGCCTATGCTTTTAAGAGCTAGTCTTGGAATGGCTATAATAATATCTTTAATGGGATTTGCACCAAATGTATATGTACTAATTGGGCTAAGATTGTTACAAGGGGCGATAACAGGGTATAGTACAGCTTGTACTACGCTCATAGCCACTCAGACAGATAAGGAAAATGCGGGGTATGCATTAGGAACTCTTTCAACTGCTAGTATTGCAGGATCACTTATCGGGCCAACCATAGGAGGTTTAGTAGGGGATACTTTTGGACTACAGCCAGTCTTTTTTATAACTGGAGCGTTGATTTTAGTTGCATTTATAGCCACGCTTTTATTTGTTAAGGAAGATTTTGTACGTAGTGATAAAAAGGCACTAAGTTCAAAAGAAATATGGGATAGTGTGCCTGAGAAAAGTCTAACCATAACTTTATCGTTAACCTTTTTTATTATAACTTTAGCATTATACACTATTGAACCCATTATAACAGTTTATGTTACACAATTAAGTAGGGATACTAGTCATGTTGCTTTAGTGTCAGGCTTAGCTTTTTCAGCCTCTGGACTGGCAAACGTAATTGCTGCTCCAAGATTAGGAAAACTATCCGATAAGATAGGTGCACATAAAGTTATATTGTGGGCACTTTTAATAGCAGGACTTATTTATGTGCCTCAAGCCTTTGTAAAAAATCCATGGCAATTAATGGGATTGCGTTTTTTATTAGGACTTACCTTTGGTGGATTAAATCCATCTGTGAATACATTAGTTAAAAAGATTACTCCAAATTCTATTACAGGCAGAGTCTTTGGGTTTACAATATCTGCTGGGTATTTGGGTATTTTTGGAGGGTCTGTTTTAGGTGGACAAATAGCTGGAAGGTTTGGTATAAGTTATGTGTTTTTCATTACAAGTGGATTATTGATGCTAAATGCTGTGTGGGTATATTTTAAAGTTTATAAAAAACTTGAAAGGATATAATATTGCGAGATACAGTATATATAAATATTAAAAAGATTGGAGAATTATAATGAAAATTAAATGGTTTGGACATTCGTGCTTTATGATAACCTCTAAACAAGGAACTAAAATATTAATGGATCCTTATATAAATATGCTAGGATATAAGCTGCCAG
This sequence comes from Clostridium fungisolvens, assembly GCF_014193895.1. Taxonomy (NCBI): domain Bacteria; kingdom Bacillati; phylum Bacillota; class Clostridia; order Eubacteriales; family Clostridiaceae; genus Clostridium; species Clostridium fungisolvens. The sequence goes on from NZ_BLZR01000001.1 coordinate 1,899,326, forward strand.
AAATTGAAGCTGAAATAGTGGCTACTAGTCATGAACACAAGGATCATAATAATATAGATGCGGTTAAAGGAAATTTTGTTCACATAAATGGATTAGGCATATTTTCAGAACATGGAATAGATATAAGAGGTGTTGATACCTTTCATGATAAGTTCTCAGGGGATAAAAAGGGAAGAAATACTATATACAATTTTAAAGTTGATGATATAAATGTTTGCCATTGTGGTGATCTTGGACATATACTTGATACAAAACAAGTAGAAGAAATAGGAAAGGTAGATGTGCTCCTTGTACCTGTAGGAGGAGGATACACAATTGACGCTACAGATGCTGTAGAAGTAGTAAAGCAGTTGAAACCTACAGTTATTATACCTATGCACTACAGGACAAAAGCATTAGGCCCAATGGGATTAGCCTTTGCTAAAGTTGATAAGTTTATAGAAGCTTCAGGAATTAAGGCTCAAACATATAAAGATCTAGAATTGAATAAAGAAAATATTGAAAATTATAAGGGGATAGCTGTCCTTAATTATAAATAAATAGTATATCTAACAATCTAATAAGGGTATGTGCTTCTGTTGCTTTTACAAAAAGCTTGAATTATAATGAGAAAAAACACTACTTTGTTATTTAAACATTATTATAATATAAACAGGAATTTGTAAAGTATAAAGGAGAGTAATTATGATTGAATACAAATTTGACACACAGTTATTAATCGAGGGAGAAAATCTTTCAGAGGATGAAATAAATGAATATATAACACAAAACATTGAAGGCGATTGCTTACTTGCAGTTGGAGATGATGAACTTATAAAAATACATTTTCATACGAATACTCCATGGAAGGTTCTTGAGTATTGTGCTTCTTTAGGTGATATTCATGATGTTGTTATAGAAAATATGGAACGACAAGCCAATGGGCTAAAAGGCTAAAAGTTAAGCAGGCAGGTGAAAACTTGTCTGTTTTTATTTTTGATTCTTTTTAAGATTATTATAGCTGAAAAGTTTAAGTACATTAATATTAAAGGAACAAAGCATAATATAGATATAAAAAATTTTTCGAATATCAATGTTTGTATACAAAATATGGTAGTAATATTATAATTATATTAAGTTTTAGATGAACAACTTCATACTTAAATTTATATTTTCAAACTTTCCTCTCAGAATCCAGAGGAGTTTTGAAAATAGGTTTCGGATTGAAGTATTTCATCTTTAGTTATGAATTAATATAGCTTGTAAGGGGAGAAAAATATGAGATGCTTAGTATGTAAAACAAACGAATTAGAAGAGCAGTATTTAGAAAATGGTTTAAGGGTTTATACTTGTAAGGAGTGTGAAGGGAAATGGATGCGCTTTGGAGACTATTTCACCTGGCACAATAGCAATAAAAATCAGAGTGAAACTGTAACAGAGGATAAATACATATCTGTTAAAGATTCCACAAATCCTAAGTTTTGTCCTGATTGTGAAACTATACTTACTCCGTATAAAGTATCAAGTAAACTTAGTTTTATGCTAGAGCATTGTGGTTCCTGTAATGGAATCTGGTTTGATAAGAATGAATGGGAGTCAATTAAGAGCATTGATTTACATCATAAAATTCAAAACTTTTTTACTGAAGCATGGCAAAAAAAGATTAGAGAAGATGAAAGTAGAGAATTCTTAGAAAAGCATTATACAAATAAGTTTGGTGCTGAGGATTATGAAAGACTAAAGCAGACAAAAAAATGGATAGATGAAAGTGAAAATAAATCTATGTTATTAGCTTATCTGATGAATGAAAATCCTTATAAGCTATAAGAATGATAGAGGCTTTTAAAAAGCCTCTATTTTGTTTTTCTGGATTTTAATGGAGTTTTTCCGTAAATCTTTTTAGAACAGTAGCCTTAAATTCTTCACTTGATGTCACCTTCATTAGTATGTTTATTAATATTTATATAAATCACATTATTGCAAATTATATCTGGAAATAATCATATTATGTATAAAAGTAGTTAAATGTGGTGTAATAGTTGAAATAGAGATTAATTTTATGTATACTTACCTTTGTTGAGAATTGATATCATATAAAACATAATATTATTGAAAAGGTAAGAGAAGAAATGAAAAATAAAAACTTTATTATAGTAGTTATTGGACAAATAATTTCTTTGTTTGGAAATTCTATTCAAAGATTTTGTATGTCGCTATATATATTAAATTTAACAGGAAGTGCCGGGATATTTTCAACAATACTAGCAATTTCAACTATTCCATATATACTGTTCGCACCAATTGCGGGTTTTTTAGCAGACACGGTAAACAGGAAAAAGATCATGATTTATCTTGATTTCATTAGTACAGCGTTAATGGGAGTATATTCAATCATAATATTAAGTGGTAAGGATAATACCATAATAGTAGCGGTTGTAATGTTTATGCTTTCTACAATTTATACTTTATATAGTCCTTCTGTCACATCCAGTATTCCACAAATTGTTGAGAAAGAAAGCTTAGCTTCTGCCAATGGAGTAATTCAGCAGGTTGGGTATGTAGTTAATTTAGCTGGACCAATAGTTGCGGGACTGTTATATAGTTTTTTGGGAATGAAAATGGTAGTGATATTAAACTCAGTTAGTTTCCTTGTTGCAGCAATACTAGAGCTGTTTCTAGATATTCCTGATTTAGAAGTAAAAGAAAGGTTTAAAAATCCTCTGATACAATCTATTGGCGAAATGAAAAAGAGCTTTATGTATTTGAAAGAAAAAAAGAAGATAGTATTAGGAATTATATTTTCATATGCACTCACTAATATCTTTGTAGTTCCGGTGTTAAGTGTTGTGTCTCCATACTTTATTAACGTAAAACTAAGTATGCCTTCAAGCATTTATGGATATATTGAAGCAATATTTGTTTTAGGAATGATAATAGGAGGTATGCTAATTACCTTGAAACCTAACTTGTTTAAAATAAATATATTACATAAAACAATGTATCCAATGATACTAGCTATGTTTATTATGGCAGTCTCTACTGTTATAAGTGGAGAAAACAAGTTTGTAACACTAGGGCTTTATTCCATAGGAGGTCTTGGAATAATGCTGTCACTAGCATTATCTAATATTATTTCCTTAACATATATCCAACAAGAAGTGAGAGAAGATATGCTAGGGAAAGTTAGTGCTTTTTCTACAGCAGTTGCTACCGCAAGTGTTGCCCCTGGGCAGATAATATATGGACAATTAATTGATTTTAATTTAGGTATGTTCAATATACTGATACTGACTTTTATATTTAGCATTGCAGTAGTGTGGTATATAAAATGGAATGTTAGAAGAGTTTAATTCCATTAAAGTAATATGTATGAATGTGCAAAAAATATTTGAAGTTTACAATAAAGGTATATGACAGTATACTTAAAGATGTAACATTTCCGTAGGAAAGCTATTTTTAAAACTCTTCTGGGTTCTAAGAGGAGAATTTGAAAATATAAATATGAATTGAATAATGAAATATAGGTTTAATCGTATTGATTAATTAAAAGGGAATCAGGTAAGAATCCTGAACTATCCCGTAGCTGTATTAGAGGAGTTTAAATACATAAATGTCACTTGGAAACAGGGAAGGCGTATTTAAATGATGAGTCTTGAGTCAGAAGACCTGCCTATATTTTTGCACCAATTATAGATGTACCACTTCGTACCGAAACCTATTTTCAAAACTCCTCTGGGTTCTGAGAGGAGAATTTCAAAATATAAATTTTATTACGAAGTGGCACATCATTAACTCTACGAGTGATAGAGAGGGGCGGTAGAATGAAAAATTGCTTACTTATTTTATATGATTAAGTATGTTTTGTTACTATGTCCTTTTAACATTTTAGTTAAGAGGACTTTTTTACTGTTTAGAAGACTATAGAATTTTAGTACAAGAACAAAGTGGTTTTAAACAAACATTAAAGTCTATAAAATAGGAGTGTTTATATGAAAAAGAAATATCAAATTGCATTAGGTATTTTTATTGCGTTATTATTTATCCCTAGAACAGCATATGCAATGCATATAATGGAGGGATTCTTACCAGCAAAATGGTGTATTGCTTGGGGAGTTTTAGCAATTCCATTTGTAGTGGTTGGCTTTTTTACAATAAGAGAAAAAGTAAATGAAAATCCTAGAACTAAAATGCTTATAGCTATGGTAGGAGCTTTTGCCTTTGTATTGTCAGCGTTAAAAATACCTTCAGTTACTGGGAGTTGTTCACATCCTACAGGTGTGGGACTAGGCGCCATACTTTTTGGACCAACTATAATGAGTGCTTTAGGAGTAATTGTGTTAATATTTCAGGCTTTGCTTTTAGCGCATGGAGGAATTACAACCTTAGGTGCTAATACTTTTTCTATGGCTATAGCAGGACCTTTTGTTTCATATTTTTTGTACAAGATTTTGAAGACACTTAAAGTTTCACAAAGCATATCTGTATTTTTATCTGCAATGATTGGAGATTTAATGACATATGTTATAACAGCAATACAGCTTTCATTGGCTTTTCCGGATCAAAGTGGTGGAGTTTTAGCTTCTGCAGCTAAGTTTTTAGGAATCTTTGCGGTTACTCAAATTCCTCTTGCAATAAGTGAAGGGATATTAACAGTAATTATATTTAATTTGTTAAAGAACTATAATAAGCAGGAATTAATAGAACTTAAAGTAATATCGAAGGAGGAATAATAGCTGTGAAGTTGAAAAATAAGAGTCTTCTAATAAAAAATTTTATATTAGCTTTGCTAGTTATAATAATAGCTGTGGCTCCACTTGTATTTATTAAAAATGGTGAATTTTCTGGTTCTGATGATCAAGCAAAAAAGGCTATAACAGACATAAATAAGGAATATAAACCTTGGTTTTCACCTATATGGCAACCACCTAGTGGGGAAATAGAAAGCTTACTTTTTGCATTACAAGCTGCAATAGGGACAGGTATTGTATGTTATTATTTTGGATACCAAAAGGGAAAGTCTAGAAAGGCAGAGAAATAAATATGTTTTCGATTGATAAATTAGCATATATATCTGAACTAAGAAGGGTAAATCCAACGGAAAAATTTATTTTTGCTATCTTTACTATGTTTATTTGTATTGCTTTAAATAGTACTGTAATTTCAGTGATAGTATTACTTCTCATGTCAGGAATAACTGTTTTTAAAGGAAAAATTCCCTTAGGAACTTACGTGAAATTAATGTCATTACCACTATCATTCTTGATAGTTGGAATAATCACTATAGCGATAAATATAGTTCATAGTGCTGATAACTTAATATTTGGATTTAATATATTAAACATTAAGCTAGGGTGTACTTCAGAGAGTTTTGAGACAGCTACGAGTCTGTTTTTTAAGTCTTTGGCATCAGTTTCATGCTTATACTTTCTAACACTGAGTACGCCATTGTTTGAGGTTTTATCTGTACTAAAAAAACTAAGAGTACCAAAATTATTTGTTGAATTAATGGGGCTTATATATAGATTTATTTTTGTATTGTTAGACACGGTAAATATGATATATACATCTCAAAATTCAAGGCTTGGGTATTCAACACTTAGACTTAGCTACAATTCATTAGCTAAATTAATCTCATCCTTATTTATAAGTTCCTATAAGCGATCACAGGACATTTACACAGCTATGGAATCAAGATGCTATGACGGTGATATAGACTTGCTTGAAGAAAACTATCCAAGTTTATTTAAAAATATCTTACTAATTGCTTTTACGGAAGCAGCCTTATTAATTATAGCTTTTAGTGAATATCTTATCAGGGGGAAGATATAAGGTTTAACACTTTAACTTAGGATTACATTTAAATTATTGGAGGAAATATAGTGAGTGAATACATACTTGAAACTAAAAATTTAAGCTTTAAATATCAGGATGGGACTAAGGCTTTGAATAATATAAATTTAAAAATAGAAAAAGGAAAGAAAATATCTTTTCTAGGTGTCAATGGTTCAGGTAAGTCCACATTGTTTTTGAATTTTAATGGTGTATTAAAGCCCACGGAAGGAAAGTTAATATACGACAAAAAAGAGGTTAAATATAACAGAAATTCCTTGATGGAACTAAGAAAAAATGTAGGAATTGTGTTTCAAGATCCTGAGAATCAACTTTTTTCAGCAAATGTATATCAAGAAGTTTCCTTTGGCGCTATGAACTTAAAACTTGATACAGTAGAAGTAAAGAGTAGAGTGGATAAAGCTCTAAAAAATGTTGAGCTGTATAGTTATAAGGATAAGGCTGTTCATTTTCTAAGCTATGGGCAGAAAAAAAGGGTATCCATTGCAGATATACTTGTGATGGAGCCAGAAATAATAGTTTTTGATGAACCAACTTCAAGCCTTGACCCTAAACATTCAAAACAGATTGTGAAAATATTTGATGAATTAAACGAAAGAGGAATAACAGTTATTTTATCTACTCATGATGTGGAACTTGCATATACTTGGTCAGATTATATTTTTGTAATGAAGGATGGAGAGATAGTCAAAGAAGGCAATCCAACTGAGATTTTCTCAGATGATAATTTAATTGATGAATGTTATTTGGAAAAGCCAATGATTTTCGAAATTTATCAAAATTTATGCAAGACAGGACAGGTGAATTCTACCGAAGACATACCTAGAAATAAGCAGGAACTTTATAAATTAATAAGTTCCATAGGACAAAAATAGAAAAACGATGAAAAGTAAATATAAGATTTACGGTGCAACCATCAAATTAGCTCCTACTAAAGATATTAAAGAGTTCCTAACTCAACTATTAATTTATACATGCCCAAAAATCCCCAGAAGCCGGGATTTTCAAACAAGTATAAATTAAGTTTCGATATATGAACTCTTTAGTAGTAGCTAATTCTAATTTTGTTAAGCTTATATTTTTTAAACATGAGTATTAAATTATTTTTTAAGATTTCATTTAGCTTTAATTGATTGAAGTAATTTTCCTAAAAAACCAGTTTCATTATTAGTACTCATTTCAATTTCATATTGAGTATAGTAGGCATCTTGCATTACTCGTTTGAAATCTTTTACTTCTTTTATTAAACTCTCATTACCATCCGAAGAGGACTTGGAGAATTTATCAAAGTTGCTTTGCAAATGAAGTTTTAACTCATTATTTTTAAGGTGAATTTTTTCAGAAATAACATCTGAAATATTTGTCAGAAGATTGTCGTGTAACCCTTTGTTAATTTCATTAAAATCTTCGAGTTTTGAGTGAAGATATTGTTCAATCTGCGTTTGAAGGGTTTGTTTAAATTCATTAAGACTTTTATTTTGGGCCTCGATGATTGATGAAGTAATATTTTGAAGTATTAGTGAATTGGCATTTTGTATATCTTTAATGAATTCAGTCTTAAAATTATCAAGTTGAATTTGTTGCTCTTGCTTAATTGATACAATAAGATCTTCTACTGATAAGAGATTACTTTCTGAATACTCAACTTCAGTTTCATCTAAAGGTAGCTTACTATAATAATCTTCAATTTCTTTAAGAGTCATACCTCTATTCTTAAGTTTTATGAGTAGCTCTAATTTGTCAACATCTTTATTGGTATAGCGTAATTCTTTATGAACTATTTCTATTTTAAGAAGATCATCAAATATATTTGTATAATATTTAATATTGCTAATGTCTTCTTTTAACAAATCAGCAACCTGATCAATAGAATAGTATAATATTTCGCCTCTTTTTTTATTTTGAATTTTATAATCAATTTTTTGTCCATCTATATATTTATCTTTATTATCCATAATAATCAATCCCCCTTATTATTTTTCGAGCACATGACTGATAAGCTTAAGTGAAAATTATAATTATTTTAAAAAAATAATTAAATATGTAATGTTGGAGTGATTTTCTCCGATAATATATGTATAGAACATGGTAAGGGAGAGTTATTATGGAAAAAGGAAAAATGTTATTAGTGTCATTAGGACAAGGTGCAGGAAATATAGTTGATGGATTGTTAAGTAGGAATTCTAGATATAATGGATTGTTTTTAAATAGCAGCTTGTTTGATGTTAAGCCATTAAAAAATGCTGATATGGCAAAGAACGTATATGTTTATCCAGGAACCGATGGTTCAGGAAGAGATAGAAATAAATCAAAGGAAATGATTAAAGATAATATTAATCCAATAGGAACACTACTAAGTAAGTATCCTCTGACAGAAGTAGTTGTAGTATTTACTACAATGGCTGGGGGAACAGGTTCTGGTGCAATAAAAACCTTTATACAAATAGCGAAAAAGGTATTACCAAATGCTAAAGTGAATGTAGTAGCAATCTTACCTAGCTTAAAGGAAGATGAGTTAGCATTTAAAAACACTATAGAATGTTGGAATGACATAAATAGTATAATGGATTTGATAAATGACGTTAAGTTTGTAGATAACAATAAGAGAAATACATATAAAGAAATTAATAATGAAGTTATTGAAAGTTTAGATTTATCATACAACATAATAGGTATTCATGCTGATGGAAGTATAGACAACAAAGATTCCTTTAGGATAAATACTGCAGAGGGATCTGGGTTAGTATTAAAACTATATGATGGTTTGAAGGATGCTAAAACTGCTGTTGATTTAGCTATACAAAATAGCGTATTTGTTCAACCAGATACGTATGACTGTGATTACCTAGGAATCAACCTGAAAATTGACGGATACGATCCGTATGAAGTTTCTAAATTATTTGAAGTTTACAGAAGCACATATATAACGTACAATAACAAGAATAACATAATAGTACTTGGAGGCTGTGAAACTCCAACAGAATCAATAAAATTAATAAAGATGGCTTTAGAAGATAAGAACAAAAGAAAACTTACAAGAAATAGAAAAAGAAGTGTTATCATTGATTTGGATACAGATAGTGAAGAAAACAAAGAAGAAATTGATGGCCTTAGCGATTTGTTTGAGGATAATTATGCTTTTTAAAAAGAGCTTGGAAATTTTAGTAATAGAATAGTTGAATTATAAAATAAGAAGAATCCTACGACGTTTGGGTTCTTCTTTTTATTACATAGGATAGAATTTTAGTGACAACAAAATTTATTAATTTTAAGTATAATAAAGCCTATTAAAGGTTTTATAAAAACTTTTATTTGAAGTGTATACATGCACATATTCAGAATTATAACATAATATAATTCTGTAAAATTATATAAAGAAGGAATAACATGTATAATAATTATTGGGGTTACCCAAATCCTTATTTTAATAACATGGCCATGTATAATCCATACAATATGTACTATGGCTATTACATTTATCCTTTTAATCATCTCTATAATACACCAATGTATCATCATCAACATTATAATCAATACCAAAATCAGTACCATAATCCATACCATAATCAGGAGAATAGAGATTTTGATTCATATTATGTTCCTTTCAATGATGAAGAGGTATATGGATTTAGAGCTGATGCACCACAACCAACTGCTGTTGGCGGTGGAAGTCCAGTTACCCTAAAAGACTATGGTCCACAACCTTATACTGTTAATATTAATGAAGCCACAAAACAGAATAATACTTTCCGTACTGCTCTGTGGACAGGTAGACATCTTCAAGTTACTTTAATGAGCATTGATATCGGAGATAGTATAGGACTTGAAATTCACCCTAATGTTGATCAATTTTTAAGAATTGAACAAGGACAAGGGATTGTTAGGATGGGAAAAACTAAAGAGAAAATGGATTTTCAAGCAAATGTGGCAGATGAATTTGCAATCATGGTTCCAGCTGGTACATGGCATAATGTAATTAATACAGGGAATGTACCTCTTAAACTATATTCCATTTATGCACCTCCTCAACATCCACATGGCACTGTTCATGTTACAAAAGCAAATGCAGAAGCTGCTGAAGCAAAGAAACGTTAATTAGTAATAATAATCTTAATGTTTTCATCAATTACTTGAAGGAAATATATTGATATGTTATGATGATTTTATAAAACTTAATAAATACTTAGAGATATATTACTTTCATTGGAGTTTAATTTTTGAAAGAGTATGACATAAAACTACGTGCTTTGAAAATGATTTTCCGATTGAAGTAGTACATCCTTAACACAGGGGTGTTGGATTTGGCCAACTGAGATTAAGAACCGCAATTCTTTGACCCTAAAACCTGAACTGGGTAATGCCAGCGTAGGAAGTTGTTTATTTGAAATGTTAATTTAAGCACAAATCCTATGGGTTTGTGCTTTTTTACTGTATAGGAAATTATAGAACCTTAAAGCTAGCTAAACCTATAGCTTTCAATGATCTTGTAATTTTTTATGGCTATACAATAAAAATTAAAACTTATTCGTCTGCCAGGTTTTTCTCATATATATTCTGGAAGGCAGATGCATAAGAAACTGTAAATGCATTGATTTTGGACAAGTATAAGGGCTAATGTAAAGAAGTCCTAGATGAATAATTGCTAAATAAAATAATATTAACCTGGAGGTAGATTAACAAATGGGAATAAATAAAAAGGTTTCAGAAGCATTAAACAACGTAAGGGAGAAAACTCCTTTAGTACATCATATAACAAACTATGTAACTGTAAATGATTGTGCTAATATAACTTTAGCAATAGGTGGATCACCAGTAATGGCTGATGATATCAACGAAGTACGTGACATGGTATCACTTGCTTCAGCTTTCGTTATAAATATTGGAACTTTAAATAGCAGAACTGTGGAAGCAATGCTTGAAGGCGGAAAAAGAGCTAACGAGTTAAATATTCCTGTTGTCTTAGATCCAGTTGGTGCTGGTGCAACAGCTTATAGAACAGAAGTAGCAAAGAGAATATTAAATGAAGTAAAGTTATCAGTTGTAAGAGGAAACCTTTCAGAAATAAAGACTTTATACGGTATAGAAACTCAAACTAAAGGAGTAGACTCAGGAGAAACTATAGACGAAAATGCTGATGAGTTTACAATAGCAAAAGAAGTGGCGAAAAACTTTGCAAAGAAGTTAAATACAGTAGTTGCAATAACTGGAGCAGTGGATATCATAACAGATGGAAATACACTATATACAGCACATAATGGACATAAGATTATGGCTAAAATTACAGGGACTGGTTGTATGTGTACGTCACTAATTGGTTCATACTTGGGGGCAACAGACAGTGCTCTTATAGCAGCTCTTGCAGGTATTACTTCTATGAGCATTGCAGGAGAAGTAGCATACGAAAATCTAGATAAGAATAATGAAAGTACGGGTACATTAAAATCAAGAATAATAGATGGCATATACAATCTAAATGAGGATGTAATAATTGAAAGAGGAAGAATAAATGAAGAGTAATATAGATTACAAGCTTTATCTAGTTACGGATAGAGGAATATTAAAAGGAAGAGATATAGCTGTTGCTGTTGAAGATGCAATAAGGGGTGGCGCAACTCTAGTTCAGCTTAGAGAGAAAGATATAACTACTTCTGATTTTTATAAGGTAGCCTTAAAGGTTAAAGAAGTTACAAGCAGTTACGGGGTCCCTCTTATAATAAATGATAGAATCGATATTGCATTAGCAGTTGACGCTGAAGGAATTCATGTAGGACAAAGTGATATGCCTTGTGAAGTAGTGAGAAAAATAGTTGGAAAGGATAAGATAGTTGGTGTGTCTACTTCAACTATTGAAGAAGCTAAAAAGGCGGAAAAAGATGGAGCTGATTACATAGGTGTAGGAGCTGTATTTCCAACAAGTTCAAAGGATGATGCAAAGTCAGTATCTATAGAATTACTTAAAGCAATAAAGGAAAGTGTATCTATTCCGGTTGTAGCTATTGGAGGTATTTCATCAAAAAATGTAGCACTTCTTAAACCTGCAAATATCGAAGGGGTAGCTGTAATATCGGATATTTTAGGTAAAGATGAAATAACTTTAGCTGCGAAGGAATTGAAGGAATTGATATAACTTTGGCTTGTTTGTAAGCTTATTAATAAATAAAGAGTTGCTGTTTAAGGAAAAGTGTATATAATCCTCAATGTATGGATATATTTTCCAGGAAATAGTGAGCGAAAATCAATTAAATTAGAAGGATAATAAGGAAATATAATTTTTATTTCTTTATTATCCTTTTTTCGGTATAAGAAAATATAGAATTTTCAAGCTAGCAAAAATGGGGAGTTTCAATGTTTTTAGGAGCTTTTTATGGCTATACAGTAAAAAAAATAAAACTTATTCGCCTGCCTATTTTCCTCATATACATTCAGAAAGGCAGATGCACAAAAAAACTCGCTGATAAAAGTTCGCTTCAGCAAATTTTTCATGTAAAATAATTGTATACATATTTGAACATAGAACGTCTTAGTAATAGATACCTAAATTAAAACCATAAGGGTGAGTTGTAAAAATCTAACTTTTTATAAGATTATTGTTTGTATTTGGGTATAAGTATTACTTAATGAAGCGCTTCAAATTAAAGGAAATAAAATTATGGCTATATTTAGACAGGGTGATAATTTTAAATTTTACCGAAAATATTTACTTTATAGAGGGAGGAAAGAATGAGCTATGGATTAATTAACGAGATGTTTGAGCAAAAAATGAAGCTCATTCATAAGTATTTGATAAAGCTGGGTTGCAGCCAAGACAATGCTGAAGATATAGTACAAGATACCTTCTATAAAGCACTAAAGTACATTGATGGAATACAATCTGATAAGATGTCTTCATGGCTTTTTAAGGTTGCAATTAATAAATATTATGATTTGTGTAGGAAGAACAATAGACATATTCATATGAGCATAGACGAAGATATTTTTAAAGAAACCTTACATGACAGCAAACTAGTTGAGGACTTTATATTAGATTTAGAACAAAAGGAAGAAATTCTTAAAGCTTTAAATTCTATTAGTGATATTCATAAAAATCTATTGGTGTTTAAGTATGAAATGGGATTATCTTATAGAGAAATCGCAGAGCTTTTGGACATAAATGAGAATACTGTTAAGACTTATTTGTTTAGAGCCAGAGAGCAGTTTAAAAAGGTTTGGAGGGATAGATTTGAAAAGTGATGATGAAAAATTAAAAGAGTTATTTGGAGAAAAAGAAAAGCCTGTTTTTAGTAAAGTTATAAAAAAGGCTAAAATTTTTTCTGTATTAAGAACAATTATATTGAGTCTAATGATAGTAATTATTTTAAGTTTTGTAGTACTGATATCTAACGCAAAAATTTTGAATAATATGGGAGAACAGAAACAGATGGATTTGAGCACTTGGTATAATATAAGTATGCCGAATGCTTATATAGGGAATATTCAGTTTGATGATAGGATTTTTACAGGGGAAATAGATTTTGTAAGATATAGATTCTTAGGTAATAAACCTATAACCGATGGAAGCTATAAGGAGGGATATGGATTTCCTTTAATTAATGGAATATATGGTGATTTAGGATTTACCTTGTTTGGTGGTAGTAATATAAATGAAATGACAAGTTATAACAAAGCTGGAAAGCGCATTATGAAATTTTATCATCCTTCTGTAAAATATGATAATTATATAAATAATTTAGATGTTATCGATAAGATTGGTGCAAATAAGCTAGCAGAGATGTCATTATCTTTTGATAAAGCATATACCATAGACGAAGTAAGACAAATGCTTCCTAAGGAAATTACTTTAAATTGGTATTGGGTAGATACTTATAATGAAAAGGATCTAAGTATGACAGGTATGTCTGATAAAAATGAAAAGAGCAATAAAGATAGCGTAGTTTTTGAAGAAAATTATGTGTATGGTATAAAAGCTTTAGACTTACTAGGAAATAAGATTGACAATCCAGAAGAAATGTTCATTGGTGCAATTACTATGGGAAGTAAAGATAAAATGGTCGCGTCAATATATAAAAATATATTTAACAAATTGAGCCAAGGTAAAGGCGAGGTTAAAAAAGATGATCTAAAGATAATAGGAGTAGTTGTAAGTGGAGATATAGATTCTCTAAAGAAGTTGAAAAATCAAAATTATATAAAAGCGGCTACTTTAGGGGCCGTTGCAGATAAATATTAAAGGGGGGATATCGGTGAAAACATATTTCAAACTTGAACTAAAAAAAGCAATATTTTCGTGGAGAACTATGCTTTCGATACTAATAGTTCTAACAAGTTTAGCTATACCATTTTTGGAAGAACTAAGGTTTCCTTATCCAGGTTTAGATGGAGTAGATTATTATATAAGAATATCCTACTTTTCATATATAGGTTATATAGGACCTGTAGTAACAGCGTTAATTTATTCAACCTCTATAATCAGAGATAAAGATAAAGGTTTTATAAATAAGCTTATGGAAATTATAGATCTAAAAACATATTACAAGGTCAAAGTAGCAGTGAATAGTTTGGTAACCTTTATTGTATTTGCGGTATGTCACGGGTTTATGATAGTGTGGCTTATTATAATGCATGGAGTAAAGGCTCCATCAGCCGAAAGATTAAATAGTGGAGCATTTACAAGTCTTTATGATCATTCAAAGATCCTATATATTGTTGTAATACTGCTAATAGTATCTTTATCATCAGTAGCGTTCTCTACTTTCATCTTTGGGATTGCAACTGCTACTGAAAGTAGATTAGCAGCATATATAGTACCTACCTTTTATGTAATATTAACAGGTGTGTTTTTTTCAGCATTATCATTAAATACTATAATTAATTTTAATATAATATATTTATTTAATTTGATAATCGGTAACGGGGCAAAAGGATATAGTGTAATAATTTATGATCTAGTGCTAACGACGCTTGGAGTAGCACTGCTATATAAATTCGGGTATAAAAAAAGTTTAAGGTTATATGAGGAAAGACAAGTTTAAATATCCTAGATTTATACTATGTTTAACACGGTGACTTAACAATGTATATATTCATAGTAATAAATTATAATATGTAAAAAAAGTCTGTAGAAGCAATGATGGTTCTGCAGACTTTTTTGCATAAGTATGTATCTCTGAAAGTTTTTTAAAGATTTAAGATTGTTAAGCTCAATCATTTATAAACTCAGTCACAATCTTAGCCATATCCTCATCACTTTGCTTCATTCCATCTTTCGTCCATCTAATTAACACATTAAATAGCCCACCTGCCATATATTCAATCCAGAACTTCTGCTTCTCTTCTGGATAGTCCTTATTGCAGTTAACAGATTTGGATAATGCATGAAGGAACTCAATACACTTTTCTAGAAGCATGTTAATCAAATCGGATCGGATAAGATTAGAGATTAATTTTTCATGTTCTCTGAAGTAAGAAAAATACAGACGCATATTTTCATAAAGATCTTCTTTTCCTCTATTTAATATTTCATTAGAGTAATTCATCAGAAGTTCATCGATGTAGGTAATAATTATATCCTCTTTGAAATTATAATTTCTATAAAACGCCATCCTTGATACACCAGCTTTTGAGGTTATCTCGGTGATTGAAATATCTTTAAAATTCTTTTGCTCCATTAAGAACATAAGTGCAGTAAAAATGCTTTCTTTTGTAAGTTGATTTTGTGAATCATTATATTTATTCGCCATAAACATTATCCTCTCTTTTGTAACGTCTAGCCTTTATTCTATTGAAATCATATTTTACTTACATTATACTTTATTTATCTAGATGTTACAAATGAAACATCTGAATAGAGGGGGATATTATGAAAGTATTATATTTTACGGCAACAGGAAACAGCTTATATATTGCAAAGAGCTTTGGCGGAGAACAGTATTCCATCCCTAAGCTAATTAAAGAAGGTAAGTTTGATTTTGAAGATGAAAAGATAGGGATAGTATTTCCAAGTTATAACACTGGAGTTCCGAAGTTAGTTGAGGAATTTTTAGATAAAGTAAAGCTTAATAGTAAATATATTTTTGGTATAGTAACTTATGGAATGTATGCAGGAGCTACTACAAAGCATCTTGTAGAAATAGGAAAAAGAAATGGAATTGAATTTTCTTACGTTAATGAAATAGTTATGGTAGATAATTTTCTTCCAGGCTTTGATATGGATAAACAGTTAGAAAAATTACCTAAGAAGAAAATAGAAGAAAATTTAATTTCAATAGTAAAGGATATTAAAGGAAGTAAAAGGTATTTAAAGAAGCACTCTTTTATTTCTAGTGGTATCAGAGTACTAGGGGAAAAGTTCTTTTCTCATGAAAATTTTCAAGAGAACTTTATTGTAGAAAACAGTTGTAATGGCTGCAAGACCTGTGAAAAGGTATGCCCTGTAAATAACATAAAGGTAGATAAAAATCCAACCTTTATGAATAACTGTCAAAGTTGTTTAGCTTGTACGCAGAACTGTCCTAAGAATGCGATAAGACTTAAAAATGAAAAGAGTAGAACTAGATTTAAAAATGAAAATATTACTTTAAAGGAAATAATAGACGCAAATAATTAGTTTCGAGTGTTTATTCTTACAATATATATAAAACTGCATATTAGCTTAGATAATAATATTAAACGTGGTCAAATAAATGCTTAGAATCGATTGGTTCTAAGCATTTATTTATTGTTGTGAAGTTAAAAAGTTTAATCAACCAATATGTTGAGTGGTATAGTTAATCTGTTTTAAGCATTTCATGGCATTTGCTGCAAGGAAAATTATTTTTTAGGCATACATCAATGTCACAGGAAGAGGTTTTTTTGATATAGCCAACACCCCATTCCATAATTTGAGACATTACTGGGATAAAGCTTACTCCAATTTCGGTCAAAGAATACTCAACCTTTGGAGGTACCTCCCTATATACTTCTCTATTTACAAGTCCATCATGTTCAAGTTCTCTTAATTGTTGAGTGAGAACTCCGCGTGAAATAGATGGCATTAGTCTTTGAAGCTCATTAAACCTGCGAGTTTTATTATGAAGAATCCATAAAATAGATAGCTTCCATTTTCCCATTAACACATTTTGAGTAACATTAACAGGACAAAGTTGCGAAGAGTTATCCATAGAAATTTTATCCTTTCAATAGTCACTTACACATGACTATGTAATATAAAAATGCGTACTTGTATGATGCTTAATTGCACCTTATTATTATACTTATAATAAATAATCAAATCAACGAGGTAATAAAAGTGGAAGAATTATTAAAGCTATTAAAAGAAAATCCAAATGGAGTTCTCGCAACAGTAGATAACGGAAAGCCTAGAGTTAGACCTTTCGGCTTTATCTTAGAGGAAGAAGGAAGGTTCTATTTTTGCACTAACAGTTTGAAAGAAGTTTATAAACAATTAATTAAGGTTCCGTATATTGAGTATGCTGTTACTACAAAGGATATGGTAACTGTAAGAATAAGTGGAGAGATAGAGTTCAGTGATGACATAGCAACAAAAGAAAAAGTTCTAAATATATATGAACCTGTAAAACTCGGTTATAAATCTGCAGATAATCCTATATTCAAAGTATTTTATATGGAACATGAAACTGCAACAATATCAGATTTTTCACGAAAACAACCTAAGAAGATAGAGTTTTAATAGTAAGGCTTGAAGCATAATTAATATTCAACAGTCTAGAGTGCTTTTATATATTGACTTAATATAGGAAATTTCGATTCAATCAATATATACCAAGTAAGGTGTACAATTAAAAAGTCCCGTATTTCTAACCTTTTTAACCAAAATTAAAATATAAAAATACGGGATAAAATTTATTTGATTTTATTAGAATTTAAATACCTTTTCAAATCATTCTTTAGCATTAAGAAGTAGCTAGGTATTGCATATAACAATATACCTATTATGAAAATCTGAGGTACATAAGTGCTAAATAATACCTTTAGTCCATCACCGAAGTAGTAGGCGCCAAGTCCCACTAAAAATAGATTTAGTATATAAAATACTACATTTATATTTAGCTTAGAGAAACCTTTAGCTACTACATAAACGATTAAGGCTGCGCACACTAAACCTAAAAGAGCGGACCCAGAAACTAATAACGGAGAATCTGTTGAACTAGTTAGAATAAATAGAACAGATTCTAAGAATTCTCTGAAAAATGTTATAGCTGCAACAATGAAAACGCCTTTCTTACTTAAAGAAATAAATCGTTGATCTGGAGTAGTAGTTAATGATTTGTTTTTTCTTAAAAGCACCACACTGTATAATACTAATACTGCTAATATTATACCTAGTATACCGTCAAATAACTCTCCGGCAGAGCCTTCTAATAAGGCAGCTTGAGAAAATATTATTGAGCCAAGTATAGTTGCTAGAATAGCTCCAACAGCTCCACCTTGATATACGCTCTTACTCATTTCATACATTTTGTTTTTGTTAAAGTAGATTGCTAGAGGGATAATAACCAAGAAGATTTCAATTCCTTCTCTTAAGCATATTAAAAATGGTGCAAGCATGGCTTTTCACCTCCTACTTGCTAAGTTTAGTTTATATATGTAATGTAATATATGCTAAAAGGGAATAAAGTGTTTCAACATTTATATACAAATTTTAACATATAGTTTTCACAAACTTTTTATTTAAATTAGTATCAAATTAATTTAATTAGCTCGAATTATGAAGATTATATATATGAAGTGAGCAGTTTCTGTAGATTTACATGGAAATATACAATTTAAATAATAAAAGTAAACATGGTATACTGTTTCAAAGACGAATAATGATGACGTATTTAAAGCTACAAATAATGTTTAGAAGTGAACATTTTAACCTAAAATACTTTCAGTATATTCGACAAAGTGGCTGTACAAGCGGAATATGAGGTGGTTTATATTTTAAAAAATTCAATTGCAGCTATATTAATAGTAATTGCTGGTATAGCAATAAGGTTATTAGCGCATCGACTTGACAAGAAACTTTCTTCTGTAATAAGAAGAAAGAAGGTTGCGTGGCTTGAAAAGTTAAAAGAAAGTGGTTCTTATGATGAAATAGCTAATAGATACAGAAAAATGGCAAGTAAACAAAATAAAGAATATGAAAAAAATAATTTAATGGGGCTAGCGGCATTGTATGAACATGACTCAGAAACTGCAATAAAGTATTTTCAAGAAGCTAATCAATTTGCAACAGGAAATTATATCAATATGGTTGAAGGAAATCTAGCTATCGCCTATCTACAAAATAGATGGTATCATGAAGCTCTAGAGATGTTTGATTATCAATGTGAAAATGGTAGTGTTGCCATATTTCCATATATTTTAGCGCTTATAATGAATGATGAAGAAGAGGAAGCAAAGAAGTTTTATAAGTTAAATATCAAAGAATTAAAAGATACAGAAAAGGAATTTATAGATTTAATATTAAGTTTTTCACCAACTAAAAAAGACATATTAGAAAAAGTTAAAAGTAAGTCAGATGATAGTAGGATCTGGATTTATAAACCTGTAATCAAAGATTTAATTTTTAAGTGGAACTTAATAATATTTTATAATTCTACCGAGAGACAGACTATCTTAAAAGAACAGGGGCAGAAACTTCTTTTAGATTTGAAAAAACAACCACAGATATTTAATAGTCCTGAAATAAAGTATATGTGCTCGTTAATATCAAACGTCTTACCAAGAATAAGTACATATGAAGGTAATTCGAGTTTATGGGGGCTAATTGATAACTTGGATTGGTTCTCTTTCAAATTACCCTTGGATGAGGTTATGCAGGAGGAATGTAATTTATTTTGGAGTAGGATTTATTATGTGTTTTCTAGAACAAGTACAGCTGATACATATGACTTTACGAAAAATCAAACTTTTATAAAAGACCAGTTGCCACCTGATGAAAAAGAAGTATTAGATGGTAGCTATAGATGTAGCTTGTTTCTAAGTAGTACCTTACATTTAGTTGTTAGAGTTCTTGAGATAGATGAAGATGGATTTAAATATTTTTATTCAGACATAGTTGATGAAACAACTGCTGAGGAACTTTTAATGGACGTTAAACCTGTGATTAAATTGATTAAGGAGCATCCAGAAACAGAAGAGATCTTAGAACCATTACTATATAGGTTAGTATACAATAGAAATTTAGTAAAAGAGATAGATATAATAAATGTGTTAAATAGGATTCCGAGCAATCTCCATCAGATATTAAATCCAATTAAAGAACGAAGAAGAGGTAATTAGGAAAAAGATAGTAGCTTTCAAATATTTGAAGGCTACTATCTTTTATTTGTGATAACAAATGATTACTATAAACTTAAGGTGAGTAAATTTAAGTTAATACAATATAGAGTAATCCAATTCATATCTATCAGGTGTTATTAGCTGTATTAATTTTTGAGAATCTGGAATGTTCTTTATATCTATATCAGCTACGGTAAGTCCTTTTCTCAATGGTTCTCCGATTACGCAAATTTGATTCTTATAGTATTTTATAGAAATAATATTGAAATCAAAAACAATAAGTCTAACAACATAGGGATAAATAGTAGTAAAAACTTTTTTATTTATAGGTGAAGCGTTACTTAATTTTCCTGGTAAAACTAATTCATTTGGTAGATCAAACCAAACAGATAATCCTCCGGAATAGGTAAAAAGTTTATGCTGCTGATTAGCTAGATTTACTGGCATATAACTCCATCTCCAATATGAACTATGCCACTGCGGAGCATACGCAGGTCGTTGAAAATCTAAATCTTTATATACTGATACGAAAGCTATATCAATGCCATCTTTCAATACTGATGAAATAGGCTCAAGGTTTCCTTTAAATTTGTTCATATCTCTGTCACCAAGTAATTGATATTCATATATAGTCTTTGGTACAATAGGCTCCATCGTCCTCAATTTGTCTTCACAAGTTAAAGGGGAAATTAAATTCTTAGAAAATACAACTCTTGATGGTTCTAAAGTTGTCAAAACTAATAATATGAAGATGCATATTGATGCTTTTTTAATGATATCACCTTCTTTCATTTATAGTATGGCTATTAGAGAGTTCCTGTATCGAAACTTAATTTATACTTGTTCGAAAATCTCGGCTTCTGGGGATTTTCGGGCATGTATAAATTAATAGTTGAGTTAGGAACTCTATAACATAAAAATAAATCTTACGAAAAACTGCTGAATTTTATATAATAAAAGTAGGTGAATTAAGGAATAGATAAAACATATATTTTGACATTTATTATTTAGGATATATTTAATCTCAAACCAGTTCTTTAACAGTGTAATTATTTAATGATATAATCATGGTTGTTAATAAAAAAAATAGTTGTTAATGTAAACATCTAGGAGGAAAAATGGCAGATAGTAAAGATTTGAATAATAATGCAAATACATCATCAAAGTCTTTAGGAGAACAAACATCCGAAAGAATTGTTGAATTAATTATAAATAATGATTGGCAAATTGGAGATAAACTACCCAATGAGTATGAGCTTGCCGATATGCTCAGTGTAGGGAGAAGTACAATAAGAGAAGCTATAAAAGCTTTGGTTTCAAGGAATGTACTAGAGATTCGAAGAGGTGCAGGAACCTTTATTTCTCAAAAGAGTGGTGTAGCCGATGATCCACTTGGTTTAACTTTTGTAAAAGATAAATTTAAGCTGTCTTTAGATTTACTAGAAGTAAGATTTATGATAGAGCCATCTATAGCATCAATTGCAGCAGTAAAAGCTACAGATGAAGAAATAGAACGCATGTCTTTTTTATGCGACGAAATAGAAAAGCTTATAATGAAAAATGAACCATATTTAGATTTAGATGTAGAGTTCCATACTGCAATAGCTAAAAGTAGTAAGAATCAAGTGATAGGAAACCTTATTCCTATCATAAATAGATCAATTATGATGTCTATTGATGTTACGAATCAAAAGCTGAGAACTGAAACTATTGAAACCCATAGAGAGGTTTTAAATGCAATTAAAGCTCATAATTCTAACGATGCACATGATGCTATGCTATTACATCTTGTATATAATCGTAGAAACATCAGAAATATTATTGAAAAACAGAAAAATGAATAATTAATATGATAGATAAGACATATGATCTTTAGTGAGGTCAGATGTCTTTTTATTTTGTGTTTTTACAAGACATCAGACGAATATGGACTAATAATGGTTGTTGATCGCAGTGAAGAAGATTTATAATGCAATATTGACAAATTTATTAGATGTGTTACTATAAATACATCAGATGTATTTATACGGTTTCAAAAAAAATATTAAGGGGAGACTTAGTATGATTAGTCAAGATATAAGAAAAATTGCTCCAGAAATGGATCCTCTTCGTAGAGGAATGGGTTGGACAACAGAAGATTTAGAAAAACCTCAAATTATAATAGAAAGTACTTTTGGTGATAGTCATCCTGGTAGTGCACATCTTTTTGATTTTGTTAGCAAAGCTGCTCAAGGTGTGTCTGAGCTTGGAGGTAAGCCTGCTAGATACTTTGCTACAGATATCTGTGATGGTATGGCTCAAGGGCATGACGGTATAAATTATTCCTTAGCCTCTAGAGATACACTTACAGCACTAATAGAAATTCATGCAAATGCAACTCCATTTGATGCTGGAGTTTTTATATCAAGCTGTGATAAAGCAGTTCCTGCACATCTTATGTCAATAGGAAGAATAAATATTCCTTCTATTATTGTCACTGGCGGTGTAATGGAGGCTGGTCCAGATTTATTGACTTTAGAGCAAATAGGTGCCTACAGTGCAATGTGTAAGCGTGGTGAGATAACAGAAGAAAAACTAACTTACTATAAGGAACATGCATGCCCATCCTGTGGAGCTTGCTCTTTCATGGGAACTGCTGCTACTATGCAAGTTATGGCAGAAGCTTTGGGGTTAATGCTTCCAGGAAGTTCATTAATGCCAGCTACCTGTGAGGATTTAAAGGAGGTTGCTTTAAAAGCAGGAAGACAAGCTGTTGAATTAGCAAAACTAAACCTTAAACCAAAGGATATCGTAACAATTAAGTCCTTTGAAAACGCAATATTAGTACATGCAGCTATATCAGGTTCAACAAACTCATTGTTACACTTACCTGCCATAGCTCATGAATTTGGAATATATATAGATGAAGAAACCTTTGATAGAATTCATAAAAATGCACATTATCTATTAAATATACGTCCAGCCGGAAAATGGCCAGCACAATACTTCTACTATGCTGGTGGAGTGCCTGCAATAATGGAAGAATTAAAACATTTGCTTCATTTAGATGTAATGACGGTTACAGGTAAAACTTTAGGTGAAAACTTAGAAGAACTAAAAACTAATGGTTATTACGAAAAATGCAATGCTTATCTTGAAAAGGTTGGAGTTAAAAAGGAAGATGTCATAAGACCATTCAATAATCCATTCAGCACAAATGGTTCAGTATCAATATTAAAAGGAAACATAGCTCCTGAAGGAGCGGTAGTAAAACATTCTGCAGTTCCAAAGGTAATGCATGAAGCTGTATTAAAGGCAAAACCTTTTGATAGTGAAGAAGAAGCTATAGATGCAATTTTAAAGAAAGTGATTCGTCCAGGGGATGCGGTTTTCATAAGATATGAGGGGCCAAAGGGAAGTGGAATGCCAGAGATGTTCTATACAACAGAGGCTATTTCCTCAGATGAAGAGTTATCTGCAAGTGTAGCTTTAATTACTGATGGTAGATTCTCCGGTGCATCTAAAGGACCTGCTATAGGACATGTTTCTCCAGAAGCAGCTGTTGGAGGACCTATTGCCTTAGTTGAAGAGGATGATTTAATAGAAATAAGCATTCCTAAGAGACTTTTGCAAATTGTTGGTATTAAAGGTACAAGATGCAGCGAAGAAGAAGTTGAAAAAGTACTTGAAGAACGTAGAAAGAACTGGATACCTAGAAAATCAAAATATGAATCAGGAATATTAAAAGTATTTTCAGATAATGCAGTTTCACCAATGAAGGGTGGATACATGAAGTAAAGATGTACCAATTCGAACAGAAATCTATTTTTAAATTCTATTACGAAGTGGTTCATCTATAGATAAACCAGTTCCAAATACAATCTATATTTGATAATCCTATTACCATTAATAGTTAGCAGAAATATCACTTAGTTTTATTAGATAGAACTGGATTATCTATTCCGCTGAACTGATAAACTACTTCAGTCATTAAACTCCAAATAAAGATTTCGATGGTTCTACGAATCTTTATTTGGATAAATTCTAATATGAAGCAGTTTATCTATATATACAGTAAAAATACTTAATATAAGTTGGAGTTGAAGATATGATTAAGATAAAAGTATTAAAAGCATTAGAGAAGTGTGGAGTTGTTGCAGTTGTTCGAGGAAATACGAAAGAAGTTGGAGTAAATATATCGGAAGCTTGTATAAAAGGAAACGTTAAAGCTATAGAAGTAACGTATACCAATAAATTTGCTAATGATATCATAAAAGAGTTATCGGATAAGTATGAAAATGATGATGAAGTAGTAGTAGGTGCTGGAACGGTTTTAGATCCAGAAACAGCTAGACTTGCAATTTTATCAGGAGCAAAATACATTGTGTCTCCATCCTTTAGTGAAGAAACAGCAAGACTTTGCAACAGATATAAGGTACCATATATACCAGGAGTTATGACAATAAATGAAATAGTTAAAGCTCATGAAATTGGTGTGGATGTAGTAAAGGTATTCCCTGGTAATGCCTTTGGACCATCATATATAGGCGCTATAAAAGGACCACTTCCATATGCAAACATCATGGTAACTGGTGGAGTAAATTTAGAAAACATAGATGTATGGAAGAAAGCCGGTGTTGATTTAGTTGGTATCGGTGGAGAGTTAAACAAGCTTGGTGAAGACGGTAAGTTTGATGAAATAACAGAGCTTTGCAGTAGATATGTTGAAAAGTTTAATGAGGTGAGAGGGTAGTCTTATGAGAGTAGCTGGTTTTGGAGAGATAATGCTGAGATTATCTACAAATAAGGGTATGATGATTACAAATTCTAGTTCCTTCAATGCTCATTACGGTGGAGGAGAAGCAAATGTACTAATTTCACTTTCTAAACTTGGTGTAGATTCAAGATATATATCTAAAGTTTCAGATGATTCTATAGGTGATGCTATCATAAATTATCTAAATAGTCATAGAGTTGAAACGAATTTTGTTTCTAAGGGAAAAGATAGAACAGGTATATATTTTTTAGAAGTAGGAAGTGGAAACAGAAGCTCAAAGGTTATATATGATCGTAGTAATTCAGCTTTTAGTAATATAAAGTTTGGAGAAATAGATATTAAAGCAGCATTAAAAGATGTGGATGTATTTCATTTTTCAGGGATAACCTTAGCTCTTTCAGAAGAAATAAGAAAGTTAACCATGGAAATACTAAAACACTGCAAGGAAAATAATATATTAGTAAGCTATGATTCTAATTATAGGGCTAAGCTTTGGAGTTTAGAAGAAGCTAGTAAAGCAACCTTTGAGGTATTGCCTTATGTAAATATATTGTCTGCTGGAATATTAGATGCAGAAAATATTTTGAAAATGAACTGTGAATACAAAGATAAATATGAAAAATTAAAGTACTACTATGATGAAATAACTGAGAGATATACAAATATAAAACATATCTTCTCTTCAGTTAGAGAAATGAAGTCGGTGTCAGTTAATACATTACAATGCAATTACTATACTAATAAAATGCTTAATTCATCAAAAGTGTATTCTATAGATGATATAGTAGATAGAGTTGGTGGTGGAGATGCATTAACTGCTGGTATGCTTTACTGCATATTAAATAATAAAACACCAGAGTATACAGCAGAATTTGCTACCTGTGCTTCAGTTTTGAAACATAGCATACATGGTGATGCCAATCTGGTCTCAAGGATAGATATAGAAGGATTAATGGACAAGGGAATAAGTAGAATAGATCGTTAGTTAATTTAGTGGAGGTAAGAATGAGATTTAACATTCTTACATCAATTTTTAAGTTATACATGCAAAATAATTATAATAAACCATCATGATTTGTCAATTATGATGGTTTATTTTTTTATTTATATACTGATATTTTTAAACAAATGGATTTATCATATTATAATAAGTAACGCTAAGTAATAACAAATAATAATGAATTGATAAATATATAGAGTTATATTAGTAAAGAAAACGATTAATAATCACTGTAAAGTAAATTCTTTAGAAAAGTATTATTGACTATTATATTGTAATGATATAAAATAAAATCAAACAATAACAAATAATAATAAATGATAATAGATTAATAACTAGTTGGAGAAATAATTTTAAGACAGTGTGGTTAACTATGTTTTTACCAAAAGATCAGTGAGAGGGGGACTTACTACTATGATAAAAACAACCGTGTGTGAAATCGAACATTATGCAGTTCATGATGGCCCAGGAATTAGAACTGTTGTGTTTTTAAAAGGATGTCCACTGAAATGCTTGTGGTGCAGCAATCCTGAGACTCAAAGAAGAGAAAATGAACTTTACTATAATAATTCAACTTGTGCTTTGTGTAAAAAATGTATACATGCCTGTGAATATAATGCTTTAAGTTCTAATGATCAAGGCATAGTAATTGATAGGAATAAATGTATAGCTTGTGGAAAGTGTACAGATGCGTGTCCTACAAATTCTCTTAGACTTGTGGGGAAAAACATGGAAGTAGAAGAAGTGTTTAAGGAAGTATCAAAGGATGTTTTGTTTTATAGACAATCTGGTGGAGGCGTAACAGTGTCTGGTGGAGAAGTTCTCATGAATGCTGATTTTGCAATTGAGCTGTTTAAGCTTTGCAAAGATGAATGTATACACACTGCTATAGAAACTACCGGTTATGGAAGCTTTGAAAAACTTAAGGAATTAAGTGACTACACTGATCTTATTCTATTTGATGTAAAACATGCAAATGACGAAATTCATAAAGAGCTTACGGGAGTTGGAAATGCTTTAATACAAGAAAACTTAAGTAAATTATCAAAGCAGGGGAAAGAAATCATAATTAGAATACCTTTAATTCCAGGGCTTAATGATGATGAGGACAATATTAAAAATACTATTAACATAGCTAAAGCTAACGGCATTAAGGAAATTCATATTCTTCCATATCACACCTTAGGATTAGATAAATATAGAAAACTTAAAAAAGACTATAAATTAACTGCTATAAAAAAGCATGAACCTGGGTATTTAGAAAGTTTAAAGAAGCTTGTAGAAAATTCATCAATAAAATGTATTATAGGGGGATAACATTTATGAAAAATTTTGTAGTTCAAAGTGAAAGAATTAAGAAGCTTAGAGAATCAGTACTTTCTCAAACACCAAGTGTATGTATAGAAAGAGCAAGGTATATAACTGAAGCATATAAGGAAAACGAGGCACAGCCTGTTTATATAAAGAGAGCTAAAGCAGTAGAAAAGATTTTAGAAAACATGAGCATTTATATTAAAGCTGGTGAGCTTGTAGTAGGAAATCAGGCTTGTGAAGAAAGAACTGCTCCTGTATTTCCAGAGTATGCAGTAGATTGGATAGAAAAGGAGCTTTTAGAAAAAGGTAATTTTAATAAAAGAGATGGGGACAACTTCTATCTTCCAGAAAAGCATAAAGACGAACTTTTAGAAATAACAAAGTACTGGAAGGGCAAGACTTTAAAAGATAAATGTATGGCAGTAGTACCTGAAGAGGTTAAGACTGGTTTTGAAGTTAAGGTTATACATGGAGAAGGAAATATGACTTCAGGTGATGGACACATTGTTCCAGACTTTGAAAAAGCTATTAAGCTTGGTCTTAATGGAATTATAAAAGAAGCAGAAGAAAGACTAAAGAGAATAGATATAAGTGAAAATGATGCTTTAAGAGAAAAAGCATTTCTTGAATCTATAATTATAACAAATAAAAGTGTAATAGCCTTTGGAAAAAGATATGCTGAGCTTGCAAAACAGTTAAGCTTAACAGAGGAAAATGAAAGCAGAAAGGCAGAGCTTTTAAAAATTGCTGAAGTATGTGAAAGAGTACCTGCTGAGCCTCCAACAAATTTCTATGAAGCGGTTCAAATGGTATGGTTTGTTCATTTGGCTATTCAGATAGAAAGTAATGGACATTCTGCATCCTTAGGGAGAACTGATCAGTATCTTTATGCTTTCTATAAAAATGATATAGCTGATGGAACTATTACAAGAGATTTTGCTAAAGAATTATTACAATGTTTATGGATAAAGCTTTATTCTATATTAAAGATAAGATCAACTTCACACTCAGGTTATGGTGCTGGCTATCCGACCTACCAAAACGTTACTATAGGTGGCTCAAATGCTGATTATTCTGATGCAGTAAATGATTTAAGCTTTTTAATTCTTGAAAGTGTTGGGGAAGCAAAGCTTACTCAGCCAAACCTTTCAGCAAGAGTTCACAATAATACTTCTGAAAAATTCATAAGACAATGTGCGGAAGTTGTTGCTACTGGTTTTGGTATGCCTGCTCTTCATAACGATGAGATAATAATTCCGGCACTTCTTGCAAAAGGTGTAGAGTACAAGGATGCCTTTAACTATACAATGGTTGGATGCGTGGAAGTAGCTGTACCAGGAAAATGGGGCTATAGATGTACTGGAATGACCTTCTTAAATTTAATTAAAGCCTTTGAGCTTACTTTAAATGATGGCCATGATAAGAGAACTGGACATACTATGCTTTCTGGTAATGGATCATTAAAAGATTTTAAGACTTATGAGGACTTATGGAAAGCATGGGAGAAAAATATTGAATACTATACAAAGTTATCTATTGTTTCAGATAAAGTTGCAGATACTAATCTTCTAGAATTCCCTGATATACTATGTTCATCTTTAATTGATGATTGTATTGAGAGGTGCAAAACAGCAAAAGAGGGTGGAGCTGTTTATGATATAGTAGCTGGTCTTCAAGTTGGACTTGCAAATGCAGCTAACAGTTTTGCAGCTTTGAAAAAGGCAGTTTATGAAGATAAGCTTCTTACACTAGAACAGATTATTGAAGTGTTAGATAACGACTTCGAAGGTGAAGAAGGAGAAAGAATCAGAAGGCTTTTAGAGAATATAGCTAAGTATGGTAATGATGAAGATTATACAGATAATATAGCTGTAGATGTGTATAATACTTATATTAAAGAAATTACTAAGTACAAAAATACTAGATTTGGTAAAGGACCAATAGGTGGTAATTATGGATTATCAACTTCAGGAATTTCATCAAATGTTCCAATGGGATGTGTAACAGGAGCAACTCCAGATGGAAGAAAAGCATGGACACCAGCAGCAGAAGGATGTTCTCCAGTTCAAGGCACAGACTTTAAGGGACCAACTGCAGTACTAAAGACTGTATCAAAGCTTCCTAATATATTAATGACTGGTGGACAATTATTAAATGTAAAGTTCTCGCCAGATTTAATAAATAACGAAGTAGGCTTCCAAAAATTCGTTATGTTAATAAAGAGTTTTATAGCCATAAAAGGCTGGCATATACAGTTTAATATAATCTCTGTTGAAACCTTAAAGAAAGCTAAAGAAAACCCAGAAGAATATAGAGATATCATTGTAAGAGTAGCCGGATATTGTGCACAATTTGTAACCTTGGACCCAACTACTCAAGATGATATAATAAGTAGGACAGAACAAAAATTTTGATGCAATTTAAAATTAAGGTGTTTATACATCCGGTACTTTGATGAGCTACGTAAAGAATTAATATGATTTTCTCCAATTCCATAGCTAAAACTGTATAACTCACTACGTTCGAACAATACAGTTTATTAACGCTATTCCATTTCCGAAAATCATTTAATTCTAGCTTACTCGCTCAAATAAGTACCTCCTGAACAAACACCTTAATTTCGGAAAATATTCACTTAAAATATTTAAGTAACATCAAATAAATTTAACGGAGGAATAAGAATATGAAATTCATAATAGACTTTGCAAACTTAGATCAAATTAAGGAAATGTATGAGTATTATCCATTAGAAGGGGTTACAACTAATCCTTCAATATTAGCAAAGGAAGGCAAAAATCCTTACGAAGTATTAAAGGCAATTAGAGAATTTATTGGAACAGAGGCAGAGCTACATGTTCAAGTAGTTTCTTTAAATGCAGAAGGAATGATTGAAGAGGCACATAGAATTCAAAAAGAATTAGGTGCTAACACTTATGTAAAGATACCAGTATCAAGAGAAGGCTTAAAGGCAATAAAAGCTCTTGCAGTTGAAGGAGCTAATATAACAGCAACAGCTATCTACACACAAATGCAGGCTTACCTTGCAGGTAAAGCAGGTGCTCACTACGCTGCTCCTTATGTAAACAGAATTGATAACTTAGGTGCAGATGGAGTAAAGGTTGCAAAAGATATTCATGATATATTTAAGAAAAATGGCTTAAAGACAGAAGTTCTTGCAGCAAGCTTCAAAAATTCTCAACAAGTTTTAGAACTTGCAAGATATGGAGTTGGAGCAGCAACAGTTGCACCAGATGTTATTGAAGGCTTAGTAAAATTAGACTCTGTGACTGCTGCAGTAGCTGCATTTACAAAAGACTTTGAAGGGTTATGCGGTGAAGGAAAGACAATGGTTGACTGTTAATAGCTTTTGCATACCTTTGGTGATTAAAGGTTAAGAGGAAATCAATATAGTTGATAACAAAAAGCCCTTAAGAATAAATTTATATATTAAAATCCACCTGTCAAGTATTCGTGAAGACAGGTGGATTTTTTCAACTATTAAGAGCTTTGTTCTTTATTTCTATCGAATAAAACTTTTCCAGGACAAACTTGAGATTGGCCAAAATACTTGCATTTTGCACAGCTTAAACAAGCTCCAGTATCTTTTCCTTCTTTAGCATCATTTGCCCAATTAGGGTTTATAAGGACACCTCTACCGATATCTATTATGTCTACCTTTGTTTCATTTAATATTGCTTCAGCTATGGCAGGAGATTTAATGCTGTTAACTGCGAATACTGGAACTGCAACCACTTCTTTTATTTTTTCTGCGGCAAATACAGTATGAGCGTATTTATATCCTTCAGCTATATTTACAATCTGCTCGCTTGCAAAACCAAAAGAAACATCAAGGAAGTCTATTCCGTTAGCATCTAGAATTTTAGCGTAATGTAGTCCATCTTCTAGAGCTGGTTCGAAACCGGCTAAACGAATTCCAACAACAAATTCATGTGGAGTAACCTTTCTAATTCCATTTATAATTTCTAGTACAAATTTTTCAGGATTGATGCCATATTCATCAGTTCTCTTATTTACATTTTTATTTAAGAATTGGCTTATTAAATAGCCATGACAACCATGAAGTTCGATACCATCGTATCCAGCTTTATAAGCTCTTGCAGCAGCTTCAATAAAATCCTTTTGAATAGATTTTATATCTTCTATAGTCATTTCACGGCCAATAACAGTTCTAAAAGGTCCCTTATATTCATAAGCACTTGGACAAATTGGGTTTTCTGATATTGAAGTAACTCCTGCATGATGAATTTGGATAAATATTTTACTTCCTTCTTCATGAACTGCATTAACAATTTCTTTTAGTCCTTCAATTTGCTCATCTTTCCATATTCCAAGTTGTTTTTCCATTAGTCTTCCATCTATGTTGACACAAGTAGCTTCTTGAATTATTAATCCTGCGCCACCTTTAGCTAATTCTCTATAGCGCTCTATATTTCCTGATGTTACATATCCATCTTCTGCTAGTCCAATAACCATTGGAGGAACAGCAATACGATTCTTTAGTTTTACGTCCTTAATACTAAACTCTGAGAATAACTTAGTCATTAATCAACACTCCTATTTAACTATTCATTTACTGTTAATATATTATTTGATATGCTACTATTATAATTTACTAAGGAACAAAATAACAAGTACGCACATTTTTGTGCCTTAAGCCTGGAGGGATAACTATGAAGAATTGTTTTAAAGAAGTATCAGTTACAGATCATGAGGAATGTCCAGTTATTCAAGCACTTGAAATCATAGGGGGAAAATGGAGATTACCTATAATATGGATGATTTCTGCTGAAAAAAGTATTAGATATAATGAGCTTAAGCGAAAAATACCTGGAATCACAAATATTATGCTCACTCGTTCATTGCAAGCTTTAGAAGAATATGGGTTGGTAAAAAGAGTGGAATATAACAAAATCCCCCCACACGTAGAATACTCCTTAACGGAAGCCTGCTATGAACTTTTACCTGCTTTAACAATTATAAATCAGTGGGGAAAAAAGATGTTGCCAATATTTAATAAAGGTAGTGAGTGTAAGAATATATCAGCAAGTAGTAGTAAATAAACTAAGATATATTAAAATTCTGGGTTGCGTTTAAGCACGTTATTGAAATTAAAAATGGCGTAATTTCGAAGATTTTTTAGAATGCTTTCTGTCTTTAAGAAATAAAATAAGAAGTAATAGTGAGTATGTTATTGAAACTAATATAAAAAGGTATTGTGTTAAATAATCTATACTAAATTTTGAACTGATTTCGAAAGTAAAAACACTGGGCTGACTTTTTGGACCTATAAGATTCATAAAAAAGTCAGTTGCAAAGTGTAGCCCAATTGACATATATAAGGATTTGGTTTTTATATAAAGATACCCTAAAGTAATACCTCCAAGAAGTACAGAAGACAATTGGTAAAGGCTGTTATACCTAGTGCAATGAAAAACCATGAAGATTAAAGAACTTACTATAAGACCGAACATTTTTCCCTTATATCTTCCTAGATAATTAAGTAAAACTCCTCTGAAAAGCACTTCTTCGCATACTGAGGCAAAGAATGCTCTAATAAACATGCTTACTACGAAAAATAAAACTATTTTTGAATCATAGTATTTGAAACTGGTGCCCTGAAAAAATGCAATTCTACTTAAAAATATCCATAAGTAAATTAGTAAAGTTCCAATAAATCCTATGGTTACTCCTTTAAAAATAGATTTACCAATAGCTTTATCTTTATTGAGCCCTATTGAACTAAAGAGAGTACCTTTACTATGCTTTCTAATAATTATAAGCTGAACAATGAAGATTGTAGCTTCTAAAAGTACATTTCCTAATAAACTATCATTAAGTATATTTAAGCCAATACTTCTCATTGATGATAGCACTAGCTGTAAAGCGATTATAGCTATAATTGTAAGTACTAATGATTTTATGACAATACTCAAATTTTGATTAACTTGTGTCTTCTTCATCTCTACTACCTTTCTAAAAAACTAAATTGTTTTAAATAAAAATGATGCATTGAAATGTGAAAAAAATTACTAGATTATCTATACGCTGCATCACTTAATAACCACTTAATTTAAATAATATGATCGAACACAGACAGTAATTATAATTTTTTATAATTAAAACTTTTTATAATTAAATAAATATAAAAATTTATAGGAAAAATGCAGGTTTGAAGATTGTTGAGTAAATTAAAGCTTAAATAGATGTTAGTCTTAATTATAATATTAGATTAGCAAAATTAACTACAAATGAATGATGAAATGACTAATTATATATCTAAGTTAGTTACTTTAAACTTTTTAAACATAAATTGATAATTATTTCAATAATATGGTGAATATTCCTATGGTTGGTGTGTTATAATTCTTATATATTATATCAGAGCATTATGTTAGCTTTTAATTTTAGGTGGTGTTTTAGTGAGATGTTTTTGTGAAAATGAAAGTTTTGAGTTAAAACTTGAGGCAGATTTAGTCCCAGATCCATTATGGTATTAAGATTGTTAAATTACCACATAATACAGTGGTATTCTGAAAGAAGTTTATAAAATAATATAAACTAAAATTAGTTATAGTATAAAAACTTTATAGATAAACCACTTCGTAATAGAATTTATATTTTTTAATTCTCTCACCAAAACCCATGAGAGTTTTAATAATAGACTTCGGATCGAACTGGTTCATCTTTATATAAATCCCTTAGATAAGATAGAAATACATACAAAATAAAATAAAAGTAGGGGATAGTATTATGAAGATTGTAGTTTTGCACGGGCAGATGCACAAAGGCAGCACGTATAACATCACAAAACTTTTTTTAGACAAATTTTCTGATAAGAACCCTGAGATAACAGAATTTTTTATGCCAAAACATACACCAGGCTTCTGCGTAGGTTGTTTTAATTGTTTTACCAAAGGTGAGGATGCATGCCCTCATGCTGACAAGGTACAACCTGTTGTAAAGATAATGGAAGAAGCAGATTTGATAATTTTAGAATCACCTTGTTATGTATTTGGGATGAGTGGTCAACTTAAAACTTTCTTAGACCATATGGGATATCGATGGATGCCTCACCGTCCACATGAAAAAATGTTTAGTAAAATTGGACTGGTTATTTCAACAGCAGCAGGTGCCGGTGCAAAGAAGGTTACAAAAGATCTAAAAAATAATCTATTTTATTGGGGAGTACCTAAGACCTATTGTTATGCCAATAACGTTGGCGCTTCGAGCTGGGAAACTGTAAAACCAGAAAAAAAGAGACAAATAGAAAGTGAAGTAACAAAGTTAGTTGAAAAGATATCACGAGAAGTTTGCAATGTAAGGCCAGGAATTAAGACAAAGGCCATGTTTAGAATAATGAAGCTGAGCCAAAAGTCAAATGATTGGAATGCTACTGATAAAGAGTATTGGATAAAAAAAGGTTGGCTTAATGGAAAGAAGCCTTGGTAAAAATACATGGATTAAAAGGAGATTTGGTAATGATAGATGAGCAGGTTATCTTTGAAAGTAAAGAATTAGTTGATAACTCGAAAATTGTAATGGTTGGAACTAATGGGGAAAGTGCTTATCCAAATATAAAGGCTATGATGAGGCTAGAACATGATGGTTTAAAGAAATTTTGGCTCAGTACAAATACATCAACAAAAAGAGTTAAGCTTTTAAAAGAAGATGGTAAAGCTTGCTTATATTTTGTAGATGAAAATAAGTTCGCAGGATTAATGTTAATAGGTAATATCGAGATAGTAGAGGATAGAAAATATAAAGAATTGTTATGGAACGATGGTTGCGAAATTTACTATCCACTAGGTATAGATGATCCTGATTATACAGTGTTGTGCTTTACAACTGAGTCGGGTAATTATTATCGTCATTTAAAAAATGTAACCTTCAAAGTAGAAGAAATATAATGAGGCTAAATAATAACTAAAAAAATATAGTAGTGATTGAGTATTCAGAACATAACTATAAATAAAAGAGGGGCTAAGAATGAAAAAGAATAATTGGGGAGCATATTTTTTGTATGCAGTAGTATTTTTTTGCTACATTGTACTAAGCAATAAGTTATTAATATCTTTTAATAAAGAGAAGCAAATGACGTTTCAAATCATGCCATTAATTTTATGGTCGATGTTTATTTTTATCCTATTAGGTTTATTACTTGGATTAGAAAAGCTTATATTAGAAAGGAAAAAAGACGGAAATTGGAAAATTAATTTGCCTAAACTTATTTTTTTGGGTATACCATTTCTTTATCTTTCTTTAGGCGTACTTATATACTATTCATCTTTAATCCCACAAGTTTTATCTTACCCAATACAATTCTTTTTGCAGGATAATATTAATTTCTTTTCAATTTTTCAAGTGATTTTAGGTTATGTAATTAGTTCGAGTTTTATTAAGGTCGAAGACTAAGCAAATTTAATTTGAAAAAAAATTTGTGCAGCGATAAATAGGAAATTAATATTATGAACAGATACTGTAAGGTTCAGAGATGAATCTTACAGTATTTTTTATGTTGAAAGACAAAAGTACTTAGACAATAAAATTATTGTAAAGTTACTATTTAAACTACTTGTACTATAGGGTTCCATTACGAAAACTTAAGTTATGCATGTTCGAAAAACATGCACCTATATTCTATAGACATGCATAACTTAATAGTTGAAGTTGGACCCTAGATAGATCAGCTCTAAATAAGATCAAACTAAGTAATTTAGAGTTAACAGTATAAGCAAATAAATTTGTATAGTAGAACAGGAATATCTATTCCGCTTAAGCACATAAACTACTTCAATCCTTAGACTCAAAATAAAGATTTCGATGATTCTACGAATCTTTATTTTGATAAGTTTCAATAAAAAGTAGTTTATCTATAAATGATAGTTGAAAACTCAATCATGATTTAGAAAATTATATGAAAATAGATATAAGGATATCAAGTTTATGGAAATTATTGGTATGAAGTGATATAATTGTAAGCAACAAATAGGAATATAAAGTGCCATGTAGTAATACAGTAGTACATGGTATGTATTGGAGGGGTAATATTGTCAGAGCCTTTAAAAGAAAATCAAAACCTTGTGATTAGAAGAGCACTTACTGAAGATGCAGTAGAGTTAAATGAATTTTACAGAAACATAATTTTAGAAACTGATCATTTCGGTTATGAAGTTGACGAGTTTCATATTACTGATGAACAACAAGAACATACGATAAATATGTTTATTCAAGCAGATAATGCAATCTTACTTGTCGCAACCTTAAATGATAAAATTGTAGGAAATTTATCTTTTAGAGCTGGTACTTCAAAGAAGTTTCAGCATGTTGGTGAATTTGGTGTACAAGTGTTGAAGGATTATTGGAACTTAGGAATTGGGAAAGAACTTGTACAATGCTTGATAAATTGGGCAAAAAAAAATGAAACGATTTATAAAATAAGTTTAAGGGTAAGAGCGGATAATAAAAATGCAATACATTTGTATAAAACATTAGGATTCATGGAAGAAGGTATTTTAAAGGGGGAAATGATGTGCAATGGAACCCTTCATGATTTAATATATATGGGGATTGTGGTAGATTAAGCGTGTACTTAAACCTCCATGGGTCACTTTAAATAGCTGCGTAGATTACACTTGTTAATATCTCTCATTTTAGTTGGAATTATATTTGTATTTTTTTAATGGGAAAAAGCCTTAGGTTAATTTGTTCAGAATTTATATTTAGAAATAACTATAAGAATGATCTTGGAATTCAGTGCAATAACAATAGAAGTAATTAAAGATTTAAAACACCGCACTTTTCAAATTTGAATTTTGCGGTGTTTTGTTGTACATTATCATTCCTGGAATTTTCGATTTCCATATAAATTATTAGATGTTATAAGTAATTAGGAAATTGAAATTTTTGTATTATTGTTTTGATATAGTCTAGTTGATTAGAATAATAGTTATATTTAAGGGGGGCAAACATTTTAGTATGGATATTTACTTGTTGTGTCACTAATGGAATGATAATGTTCTTCAGAGATATACGTTATTCCAGAAATATAATGAATATGTCCTCCAGGAACTTGATAAGCTGGGCTTGTTTCAATGATGTAGTAGTGCCTATGCCCATCTTCATAAGCTGTGTATCCAGCTATATGATGCACATGAGGTACTCCAGTTGGAGCTGGTGAAGTTTCTCCCTTATAATCATGGCTATGGCCGTCATTAATAGATGTCATTCCTGAGTAAAAATGGGTATGATACATTTTTATACTCCTTAAACAAATATTATATTTATAGTATATAGAACATATTATTTAAATGTTACTTCAACGATTTTTTAATTGAAGAGTTAATATAATAACTTGATATAATAAAGTTATTTATAGTTTATGAGGAATGTGTTTATTAAGATATAATGCTATTCTGTGAAAACAAGACTATAAAAAGAAAAAAATATATAATACAATAGTAATGAAAATGAAAAGTTTTATTACCACTACGTACAAAATTGGAGGAAGAATCATATGAGCGATAGAAACGAATGTCCTGTTTGTGGTAGCAAGGAAATTGGTAAAGGGATATTAGGAGGAAATGATGTAGGTGCAAGAGTTATGCCTATAGGAAAAATTTTCACAATGGGCTCTGAGATAATTGTAATAATGTGTACTGATTGTGGACATGTTTTGTCAATGAAAGTATTAGAACCTAAAAAATTTAAGTAGATAAAATGTAGATTATTCTTAAATATGATGAACAGGGAGAACTTCATGAAAAAGAAGAAGATTAAAATTATTGTAGCTTCACTGATCCTATTAGCTTTAGCTATTCCTACTTCTGTATACGGATACAGTTATCATTCCTATGATGTAAATTTAAAAAATGCAGAGACATTATTAGCTGATGAAAAATATGATGAGTCAGCGAAAGCTTTTCTAAATTTAAAAGCAAGTAAATTCTCTAATCGCGATGCTTCACTTATTGATACAAAGGTTAAATTAATTTCAGAATTAAAACAATCAAAAGAGGTTTTTAACTCTGCTGAAAAGCTTTTAGATGAAAATAAGTATATAGAAGCTATTAATAGCTTAAAAAATGTAAAACAAATAGATAAAAGTAGATATGATAAAGCGCAAGAAAAAATTAAAGAAGTCACTAATCTTTACATAACGGACAATATAGCTAAAGCTAAAGCAGAAGCAGATAACAAGCATTATGAAAGTGCTATTGCATTTCTTGATACAGTATTAAAGTTTGACCAGAAAAATGAAGTAGCAAATAATTTAAAAGTTACTTATAACAAAGAACTTCAAAGTATAAAAGAAGTAGAAGCTAGTAAACAAGCTATAGATCAGGCTTCACAAATACAGCAAGGTAGTACAAAAGAAAGCAATGGCACGAAAAGCAGTTCGGTTAATTCTACAGCTTCAAATAAAAGTTCATCAAGCAGTAATGCTAATAATACCGCTACCTCAAAACCAACCAATAACACTACAACTGCAACAGATAAGTCAGGATATACTGTAACATATAATGACAGTTGGTTTAGAGTACATTTAAATTCAGGGGTTGCAACTCCTGAAGGTTTTGGAATTCAGGTTATTCAAGCTGGCTCACAACCTGGAGGTATATACTACAATTTTCTAGGAAACAATGTAAAATATCAAATAACTTTTCATCTGCCAAAAGGTGATTTTAAAGTTAGTGATGTATCATCAAATGATTTTCATTTAATTCCATCAGATATAGCTGGTTTGACTAAGAATCAGATTTTAAGTGGTGATATAACTGCTGTTTATAAGGGAAAGACATACACTGGATCTTTTTCCAGGGTTATTAATTAATATACACATGAATCATAAATTTAAAAACTGAAAGCTAATACTTAATACCGAGCCACCCAGAAATGGAGGCTACGGTATTTTTTTGCGTTGAAGAAAGTAATTTCAGCGATCTTTTTATAAAAATTCTTACCACATAAATTTAAAACAATATTATTAAAGCTAATTGAAATAGAATAGAAAAAGGTTTACACTTATATCAGATACTTTTATAAGTATCTGATATAAGTGTAATGGAGATGAATTTATGGGGAATATTTCAGGTAAGCCAACTACAATGAAAGAAATTAATATAGGATTAATTAAGAAAGCTCTTAAAAAAACAGGAGCAGCAACTAGAGCCGAGCTATCAGAAAGTACTGGAATAAGTCAAACTACAGTGAGATCATTATTAGAAGAATTACTTGATAGTAATGAAGTAATTAAACTGGGATTAGATAAATCCAGTGGAGGAAGAAGAGCTGAAAGATACGCCTTAAATTTAGATGAAAGTTTAGTATTATCTTTTTATATTCGAGATAAACATATTGACTACGTTGTATCAAATACATCTCGCGAAATTATAAAAGATGAATACATCGAGATAGAAAGTAATAATTATCTTTTTGAGATCGAAAAAATTATCGAGAACATTATAAATGAAGGTATAGCTATTAAGGCAATTGGAATTGCTGTGCCTGGAGTAGTAGATTTAGATAAGCGAAAGTATTTTTATGGGAAGAAACTATCAGGCTGGGAGGAAAGTAATATTGGAGAATATATTGAGGATAAATATAATATTCCTGTAGTACTTGAAAATGACTTGAATGCAATAGCATATGGGTATGGAGTTCAGCTTATTGATAAACTTCATGTAGATGATTTAGATATCTTAAATATGATATATATACATTTCACCAATGCAGGTGTAGGATCTGGAATTATCGTAAATGGTGAACTTGTGCACGGTGGTAATAATTTTGCTGGTGAATTAGGATTTATTCCTATAGGTAATGATGGACAATATCTTCAATCACTAATTGAAAGCAACCCAGAAGAAGTTAAATATGTAGATGCTATTTCTAGATTAATTGCAACCGTAAACTGTGTTATAAACCCAGATATAGTAGTTATAGGTGGAGAAGACTTTAGAAGTAATCTTACGAGTTTAATAATAGAGAATAGTAAAAAGTATATTGCCAATAATATAATCCCTGAAATTTTTTTAGCAGAAAATAG
The DNA here is from genome assembly GCF_014193895.1 of Clostridium fungisolvens. Classification (NCBI taxonomy): domain Bacteria; kingdom Bacillati; phylum Bacillota; class Clostridia; order Eubacteriales; family Clostridiaceae; genus Clostridium; species Clostridium fungisolvens. The sequence goes on from NZ_BLZR01000001.1 coordinate 1,939,577, forward strand.
TAGAAGAGACTGCATTGTTGGCATAGTCGAGCTTACTATAAAACTTATGTATTCAGGTATTAGTTTGATTGATAATGGGAGAAATAATAGATAGAAGTTCATTTATAGGTAAAGTAATCAAAAACGTTTATGGTAATATCCTCTAAAGATAAAGTTTTGATATTTACTGATATGGTTATTGTGATATAATTTTATATATTTTTACATATTAGGACGTATTAAAAGAAGTTTTATATTATGTGAGGTAATATTATGAATTTGATGAAACCAAAAAGGTTAAAACGTGGAGATAAAGTAGCTACAGTGAGCCTATCTTGGGGTGGTGCTGGTGATGAAGATTTACTTTGGAGATACAATCTAGGTAAAAGGAGACTACAAGAACATTTTGGCTTAGAAGTTGTAGAAATGCCAAACACTTTAAAAGGGTCAGATTATTTATACAATCATCCAGAAAAGCGTGCAGAAGATTTAATGATGGCTTTCTCTGACTCTTCAATAAAAGCGATTTTCTCCTGTATCGGTGGAGAAGAAAGTATACGATTGTTACCATATATCGATTTTGATATTATAAGAGATAACCCTAAAATATTTATTGGATATTCTGATTCAACTATCACTCATTTTATGTGTCTTAAAGCAAATCTATCAAGTTTCTATGGTGTATCTGTTCTTGCAGAGTTAGCTGAGAATATCAAGATATTTGATTATACTGCCTACTGGTTAGAGAAGGTTCTTTTTGATGCTTCTGCCATTGGTTTAATATCACCTGCTAGTGAATGGACAGGAGAAAGAGTGAGATGGCTTGAAAGCAACTCCAAGGTTGAAAAGAAGATGTTTAAGAATCATGGTTATGAGTTTTTACAAGGTACAGGAGTGACCCAAGGAAGATTAATTGGAGGCTGTATTGAAGTTATGGAAATGATGAAAGGTACTACTTTATGGCCACCTCTTGAAATGTTTGAAGATAGTATTTTATTCTTTGAAACTTCAGAAGATATGCCTGATCCATCTTATTTTGGATACTGGCTAAGAAACTATGGTAGCCAAGGCATATTTCAGAAGGTTAAGGGAATTATCTTTGGTAAGCCATATCAAGAAAAATATTATAATGAATACAAGGCTTCAATAATTAAAATAATTTCAGAATTAGACCTCCGTGATTTACCAATTGTTTATAATATGTCTTTTGGACATAATGAACCAATGATGTGCTTGCCTTACGGCGCAATGGCACAGATCGATTGTGATAAAAAAGAATTTAGTATACTTGAATCTGGCGTAGTTTAAGGTCTTAAAAGAAGAAACGTAAACTTTAAAAATATGTCTTTTAGTGACTTCAAGAGGAGAATATTATGATTACAATTGAGAGTGAAAATGTAGTATATAAAATGTCAGATAAAAATGATCCAGTAGCTTATTGTCAATCAGGGGATGTAGTTGAGTTTCAAACACTGGATTGTTTTAATAACGAACTACTATCTAAGGAAGCAAAATATGGTGTAGACAACAAATCTTTGGGCAATCCAGCAACTGGTCCACTGTATATAAATGGTGCAATGCCAGGAGATACTTTGAAGGTTGAAATTATAGATATTTTAGTTGGAGCTTTGGGAGTAAATGTTATTGGACCTTTTAGTGGAGGTTTAAAACATAAGCTTACTAAATATGAAACTAAGAGAATTCCTGTTGAAAATGGCATAGCAAAGTTTAATGACTGTTTATCTATGCCTATTGATCCAATGATTGGGGTAATTGGTGTAGCTCCAGCAGGAGAAGAAATCTCAACAATCATTCCAGGAACCCATGGCGGTAATATGGATTGTAGGCAAATTAGAAAAGGCGCAGTTTTATATTTACCTGTACTTGCAGAAGGCGCTCTTCTTGCAATAGGAGATCTTCATGCACTTATGGGAGATGGTGAAATTGGTGGATGTGGTCTTGAGATTGAAGGAACTGTAGTTGTTCGAGTTAGTGTACTCTCTGATAAAAAAAGTGTAGCACCATCAGTATATGTTGATGGAAAGTGGATTACAATTGCTTCTTGTAAAACTTTAGATGAGGCTGCTGATGAAGCTACTGAAATGATGTTAGAGTTTCTAATAAAAGAAACTGGCATGAACGCTTATGATGCTGGCATACTTTTGAGTCTTTGCGGCAATCTAGTGGTTTGTCAGAAGGTTAATCCTAATAAAACTGTGAGAATGGAATTACCTATTAGCGTATTAGCTGATTTGGGATATGTTATTGATTGATGAGGTATATAATAAAATGGATAAATTATTACTTTTTTTATGATATACACCTGTTAGTTTCATCGTATACATTTAGAAAGCAGATGCAGAAAAAAATTCGCTGAAGTAGATTACTTCAGCGAATTTTTATATCTCTAGAAATAAACAAAAGTATGAAGCTTACTAATAAAGTACATAATAGAAAATTATGGTATAATCATATGAAATAACTTAATTATGTGTGCTTTTGTTTTATTTCACATGGTTTATTATCGTAAAGTAAAATATCAACTATGAAGTTTTTCATCAATGTTATTACATAAAATTCACTACACATTAATAATGAGAAAAATATGGAGGGAGAAAAGTTATGTACAACGAGTTAATAAAATTTGGACCAATCACAATTTATGGATATGGTTTGATGATAGGGATTGGGATTTTAGCAGCATATATTGTAACTGATTATAGAGCTAAGAAAATAAATGTAGATAGAGAACCAATCTTTAATATAGCTATTTGGGGTGTGATAGGAGGAATACTTGGAGCAAAACTCTTATATTACGTGACTATAATAAATCAAATTATATCTGCCCCTAAGCTCCTTCTTAATATATCTGATGGATTTGTAGTTTATGGAGGTATAATTGGAGGGATTTTATCAGCATTTATATACTGCAAAAAATCTAAGATGAATTTCTTAAAATATTTTGATTTAATAATACCTTCGGTAGCTTTAGCTCAAGGCTTTGGTAGAATTGGATGCTTCTTAGCTGGATGTTGCTATGGTGAAGAAACTACAAGCAAAATTAATGTGATTTTCAAGCACTCTAATTTTGCTCCAAACAACGTGAGATTAGTTCCTACGCAATTAATATCAAGTGGATTAGACTTTCTTAACTTTGCTGTTCTAATTTTTATAGCAAAATACAAAAAAGCTGATGGAATAGTAGTAGGATGTTATTTGGTTTTTTATAGTGCTGGAAGGTTTATTCTTGAATTTTATAGAGGAGATTTAGTACGTGGAAGTGTTGGAAGTTTATCTACTTCTCAGTTTATTTCTATCTTTATGTTCATTATTGGATTGGGGATTGTATATTCAAGATCATATAAAAAGATAGATGAAGTAGAGAACTAAAAGAAAATCCAGACTTTAGAATGAAGATTAACATGGTTAAAGACTTATCACTTTGCTTAAGTAATATTCTGATTATTAAAAATTGTGGTAAGTGTCTAGCTAAACGACCTTGCTTTACATGAAATCAAACAAGGCTTATTAGTAAAGAGTGAAATATGAAGTAAAAATCATTATGTATATAGAGAAATTAAGTAGGTGAATAAGATGATCAATAATTTATTAGATGACCTCATAGGCTGCGTAAAGAAACAAAATCTTCAGGTACTTAATGTGGTGGTTAGACAAAATGGAGAAGTAATTGCAAAGCATGATTTTGCAGAAGAAAAACCAATTCTCTTATGGTCTGTAAGTAAAACTTTTACTTCTATGGCTGTAGGCATAGCAATCCATGAGGGATACTTTAAAATAAAAGACAAAGTTTTAGACTTCTTTCCTGATGTGCCTTCTAAGTACTTGAGTGAAAATCTTAAAAAATTGACAGTACATGATCTACTTTGTATGGGAGCTGGACATAGAGAATGTCCAATATCCAAGGCAGAAAGAGATGGTAGAGTTATAAATGATATTTGTGAATTATTCTTTGAAGAACCATTTGTATTTGAACCAGGTACTCATTTTACCTATGATAATGCAGCAACGTATATGCTTTCAAAAATTATTAGCATCACCACTGGAGTAAAATTAGATTACTTTTTAAATGAGAAAATATTTAAATATCTAGATATACCTAAGCCAAAATGGGATACATGTCCAAAAGGAATTCCGCTTGGATGCACTGGTTTGTATTTAAATGCAGAACAAATATCAAGATTTGGGCAACTAATTCTTAATAAAGGTGTTTGGAGAGGTGAACAACTTATTCCGTCAAGTTATATAGAACAAGCTACTTCTGTTCAGATTAAAACAGATGATTTTAATGAGTTCTTTGCTACAGCAGATCATCATCAAGGATATGGATATCAAATGTGGATGAACTCATACCCTAATTCATATCGTATGGATGGTTTGTTTGGACAGTATGTTGTAATGATTCCAGATAAGAATGCAGTTGTTGCGTACACCTCTAATGAACCTGAAAACATGACAGGTGTTCTTGAACTTACGTGGAATACACTAGTGGAAAAGCTATAATCAAATTATTTAAGCTTAGTAAATTAGAAATGGAGAAAAATTTAATGAAGAAAAAGATGATTTTATTCACTTTAGTTCTTATACTTGTTATTATATCAGCTTTTTGTATATTAAACTTTAGTAGCACTGCAAGAGACATAAATCATGCAGTAAATAGACCAGGTTCAGTACCAGTAAATATAATTTACGAACAAAAGGGCAGTAAAGGAAGTATGGTATTTTGTATTTCATCAGGAGTTGAAGGGTTATTTACCGCTGCTGTGAAAGAGAATATGTTTGGATATAGACTTGCTTATTGGGTGGCTCAAGGAGATATTAAGATTACAATAGATAAAGTTGGTTTGACTGAATCATATTTCCCTAACATAAACAAAATAACGCCTCCAATGTTTTATGGGATAGTAGGAAACCCAGAGATTAAAAGAGTAAAAATTATTGAAAAGAAAAGAAATATTGAAGCAGAAGCTAAAATTGTAGATGCAAATGGTTATAGACTATGGCTTATTAATATGGAGAACTTTCAAGGTTCACAATTTGATATTATTGGTCTGTCAGATGATGATAAAGAAATAAGTCATAGACATGATAATATATCTCCACTGACTGTAGAACAAAAGCCTACTAAAATGTAATATAAAAGTTTATTTAAAGTGGTTAATTAAATTGAAAACTTGTAAATCATATATGCTTGGAGGATAAAATGATATATCGTAAAGCAAATATAAGTGAAATAGAACAATTAAGTGAGTTGAGAAAGCAACAACTAATTGACGAAGGGATAGAGCCTAATATAGATATTGATGAAGAATTAAAAGTTTTTTTTCATAACAAATTAAATGATGGTTCTTTAATTCAGTGGGTGGTAGAAGATCATGATGAAATCATAGCTACAGCTGCCATTGTATTTTATGAGTTTCCACCTACATATACAAACAAGAGTGGTAAAAAGGGATATGTTACAAATGTATATACTAAAGATAATTATCGAGGTAGAGGAATTGCAACTACTTTACTCAATAAGTTAGTAGAAGAGTCTAAAATGGCTGGAGTTATGAAATTATGGCTCGGTGCTTCAAAGTTAGGCAGACCAGTATATAAAAGGTTTGGATTTAAAGAAAATGATTCATGGTTAGAATTAAATCTATAGTACTTAAGCTTCTTTGATATATCATGATTAATTATGAATTATTCAATTTGTTTGAGATAGAAAAATATTAAAGCAGGTAGTCTAAAATTGAGCTATCTGCTTTATTAAATACAATTTTATAATTTAATATGTAGATATATTTAATATAACGGCATTAGCCATGGTTATATTTAATACGTTCTGCACCTAAAAAGAGAGGAATTTCACTTTTAATCATTTTTTCAATATTGTTATTCAATACAGTAGGCAATAGACGAATTTTACATAAATGGTCTATCTCAACCCACTCACTGCTTATCTGCATATCATCAACTTCTGTTGGTTCTTTTGCAGAAGTATCAGCTAATTCACATAGAAAGATGTGATACATCTTATGAATATATTCTGGATATAATTTTCTTGTTATAGGATTTTCGCAGATCTCTTCACATAATGCTGTAAATCTTTTTGGAATGACAGAATAGCCAGTCTCTTCAAGACATTCTCTAATCACTGCTTCATGTAGTGTCTCATATGTATGTTGCCCTCCACCAGGTAAAGAGTAATATTCTCCGTTATATTCATCAAAACATCTGTTCAATAACACCTTATTATTGTTAATAATAATTGCTTTTGCAGTACTTCTAACACTCATCTTTGACCTCCTATGCATCATCATAATGTTATACTATTTGTTAATTACATATTATACCATAACTGTGTGTATCTACAATGTTAATGGCTTATCATTTATTTTAAATTTTCGCTATGTTTAACAATATTGTTGATATTCAAAATGGTAAATAGCTTAAATTTAGCAGACAAAAAGGTAACCAAAAGATAAGGCAAGAAATAAAAAAACAGGTAGTAAATAGATAAATATGTTATAATTGTAAGTAATAAATCCTTGTTTACCGCTCTTAATGAGCCAGTAATTTATTGAATAAAGCAGATTAATTTTAATGAGAGGTGTTACTATGAATTATAATATAATGTATAAAGAATTACTCAAAATCCTCTGTGCAAAGTCTGTTAGTATGGCTTTTAGCGACGATTTGCACAGAGATAATTTTAAGTCGCTTCTATAAAATAAATTAATGCATACGCAGGCTTTGCTTCCTAAGTTTGATACTAAATTTAAGGAGCTGAGCGATATGAAATATGTAAGAGTTGATAGTGTTTTGCCGGAGGATTTAATTAAGGAGATTCAAAAATATATCCAAGGTGAATATATATACATTCCATCCTGCCCAGAAAGCAGAAAAAAGTGGGGAGAGAAATCTAATAACAGAGATTACCTAAAGAACAGAAACGCTGATATATGCAGAAAGTATATGGAAGGTCAGACTATAAGTAGTTTGGCTGAAGAATTTTACCTTTCTGATAGCAGCATTAAAAAGATTATATATAAAAAAGAATGATAGCTTTAAGCTACTACTCACATGATGGGTGGTAGCTTTTTTGCTTAAAAAAACTCTTGCACCTCACCCTACGTTAGGTTGTATAGTTTGTTTAACAGCTATTAAGACCTTACGTAAGGATAGAAAGTTTTAGTAAATTTAAAATAAATAAGTTGAGAAAGGATTTATTACAAATGAAAGAATACATTGTAAAGACATTAGCATATAACAAGCAAGTTAGAATTCTATTTATAGATAATACTAACATGGTACAAGAAGTCTGTAACAATAAAATTACTAGTAATGTGTTAAAAACTGCACTAGGAAAAACTCTAACAATTACATCCTTAATATCAGGAATTTTAAAAGGCAATCAAAGAATAAGTATAAAAATTAATTTAAGTAATAGAGAGTATAAGATTTTTGCTGATTGTGATTCTTTTGGAAATGTCCGTGGCTTTATTAATGATCAATTGCTAAACAAGTATTTATACAAAGATGATGACAAGTCTATTGAACAATTAATAGGAGATAAGGGATGCATTCAGGTACTTAAGGATTTAGGCATGAATAGCATATTTACTGGTATAACTGATATGCCTTATGGAAATATCGTAGATGATTTTTCCTACTACTTTAATCAAAGTGAGCAAACTGATACATTTTTTTCAGTAAATTTATTATATAATGAAAATAATGAAATCATTTTATCCAGAGGCATAATGGCGCAGCTTCTTCCTGGTGCTTCAGAAGGAATTATTGATGAAATAAAAGAAATTATAGAAGAAAATGAGCAGGTTCTAGTAGAAAAGGACGTAACTCTAAATAAAATCCCACTGCTATTATTTGATGACATTGAAGTTATGGAAGCAAGTGAAGTTAGGTTCTTTTGTGGATGCTGTAAGGAAATGTTCTATCCAATGCTATATTCATTAGATAAGAAAGAAATTATAGATGCAGTTAATCAAGATAAATCCATGGAGATAGTATGCAATGTCTGTGGCAAGAAATACAGCTTTAACTCTGATGAGTTAAAGACTTTGATTTAATATAATAAGTTTCACAATTTTATGTTTAAAAAAGAAAGAGAAGTGATGAAAATGCAGAATAAAAATTGGAAGGTAGGAGATTTATCTAAACTTACTGGTCTTACTATTAGAACTCTCCACCATTATGATGAAATTGGATTACTTTGCCCTAGCTTTCGTAATGATGCTGGACATCGTTTTTATTCAGAAGGAGATATAATAAAGCTACATCAAATTATGTCACTTAAACAATTAGAGTTTTCTTTGGATGAAATTAAAGCTTTTCTAGAAAATCCGAAGTATAATCCAATTGATGTAATAGAGATGCAGCTTAAAAGATTAGATGAGGAAATAAGTCTTAAAAAGCAGCTAAGAAGTGATCTTAATGAATTATTAGAGGTATTTAACTCCTGGCAGAGACCTTCCTTAGATCAATTCATAAATTCAATAGAATTAATTAGAAATCAAAAGAAATATTTTACTAAAGAACAACAGATTAAGCTTAAGAAACAATATGATAAGCTAAATCAAAATAATAGTAGCGACATTTTGAACAGTTGGAGTAATATTATAAGTTCTTTTCAAGCTGAGATGGAGAACGGCACACCAATTGATGATTTAAAGGTAATTAAACTTGCAAAGCAGTGGCAAGAAGGAATTAATCTTTTTACTGGAGGAGACTCCGAAATTATAAACTCCGCAGAGCGCTATTATATGGATAATCCACAGGCAGCAAAAGGAAGTGGGATGAGTGGTGAGCTTTATGAGTATATAAAAAAAGCACTGGCAAATATCGAGTCATGAATGAAGTTGTTGAAATAAGTTGTTTATCTATATTTACCAAAATAAACATGTATACTCACATCTTTTAGAGGGGAAAATGAATAAGAAAAATAAAAAAGAGGTGAGAGTATATGAAAAAGATTGGTGTAGAACAAGGTTTATCTATGGTTGCTGATTATTTAAGTGGTCAAGGTTTTTCTGTAGAGATTTTAGGCGGAGATCTTAGGAGTAATGCATCTAAGTGTGAAAGCTTTGATGCAATAGTTACATCAGACTTAAATACAGATATGATGGGATTTAGTGAAACCTCAACAAATGTACCAGTTATTAATGCAAGTGGATTGACACCAGAAGAAATAAAGAAGGCAATTGAGCAGAGAACAACTAAATAATAATTAATAAGTGATTTCTTTAAAGAAATGCTAATTAGGGCTCACCTTTTCATAGTAATCCAGAGTATCAAAGCTAAGGATTGTGTTTGAAGAGATGAGTCTATTTTTACTGTAAAGAAAATATAAAATTTTAACATTGCTAAAACTAGGGATTTCAATAATTGTAGAAGTAAGTCAGCTTTGATATTATAAGCTGGCTGACTTTCCATTATAAAATAACAAAAAGTGTAAAGATAATGAGTTTAGTGTATAATTAAATTGCATGTTAATCAACAAAAGGAGGACGGTTTTTTGGATATAAGAAGACATTTGTCAGTATACAAAGGATTACCTAGGGATATATATGTACTTTTCATTTCAACAGTAATAAATAAAATGGGTAGCTTCATAGTGCCATTAATGACTTTGATTTTAACTGAAAAAATAGGGTTTTCAAAGTATGAAGCTGGACTATTCACCACAATAGCAATATTATCGCAAGCTCCATTTTTAGTAGTAGGCGGTAGTTTAGTAGATAGATTTGGTAGCAAAAGAATAATCGTAATATTTCAATCTTTAGGATCGCTTCTTTACTTAACTTGTGGATTTATGAAACCTACAGTTGCAGTTGCAGTGCTTATTGTAATAGCTTCAAACCTGTATGCACTGGCAACGCCTGCATTTAATGCTATGGTACCATCAATTACCCCAAAAGCATTAATGAAAAATGCTTATTCCTTGATGTACCTAGGATCAAATTTAGGTTTAGCTATAGGACCAATGATAGGTGGTATTCTATTTAGTAAAAACTACTTAAACCTTCTATTTATATTAGATGCAACTACTACAATAATATCAACAATGATGGTTTTCTTTTTTGTTAGAGGTAAGGCTAAACTTAGCATATCATTGGCAAAAGGTGAAACTTCAGGTACAAAAGCTGAGAGTAGTGAGTCTATTTTTTCATTCATTGTTAAGAATCCAGTAATAATTGCATTTTCACTAATTATGTTAGTATATTATTTTTGCTATGTTCAGTGGAACTTCTTACTTCCTTTACAAACAGTAGAGGTATTTGGTAAGGCTGGAGTAAGTGTATTTTCTTCTTTATTTAGTATCAATGCAATAACTGTAATAGTTCTAACACCGATACTAACATCAATCACAGCCAAAACATATCCATTGAAAAGTATGTTTGTAGGTGGCATCCTATACTTTATTGCATTTGGAATGTTTGCTATTAATAGATATATATTAATTTTCGTTGCAGCCATAATTATAATGACAGTTGGTGAAATTTTAATCACTATAAATTCAAATAATTATATAGCACAGCGTACGCCTAAACAGTACCTTGGTAGAGTGAACTCAATGTTTTTTCTTTTCATGGGGGCTGGTTTTGCAACTGGACCGTTAGTAATGGGAAGTGTACTTACCTTTGTTAATTTTCAGTATGCTTGGATCATAGTATCAGCTTTAATGCTGTTTGGTGCCACATTAATGTATTGGCTTAAATTTATAGAAAAAAAATCAGATAAAAAAAGTTTAGAGGATGATTATGACGAATATAATGAAATAGCAAGTAATGATTAAAATTCAGCATTAAGGAGTTTTTTATGAGATTAAATATTTTACATACTAACGATATTCATAGTAATTTTGAGAACTTTTCAAAGATAGCAAATAAGATAAAAGAGCTTAAAGATGAAAATACGATAGTACTAGATGCTGGAGATTTTGCAGATTTTAGGAGTATGGAATTGCAAGGGACAAACGGGATTGCTGCATTAGAATTATTAGAAAGCGCAGGGTATGATGCAATAGCTGTAGGAAATAATGAAACCTTTAACGGGATAGAAACCTTAATAAATATGGCTTCTAACTCTAAAATTCCTTTTTTAAGCTGTAATTTATTTGATTTGAAATTAAATGCAATAAAAGGGGTAAGAAGAAGCTATATATTAAATAAAAATGGATTGAGAATTTTACTTATTGGAACATCTCCTGATATAGGTCCATTTAATGAGCTCGGTGGATATAAACTTAAAGATTATATTGAAGTAATAAAAGAAGAAATAGCCCTTAATTACGGCAAATACGATTTATGTTTAGTACTTTCCCACCTAGGAATGAAAAAAGATAAAGAAATTGCAGAAAAAGTTGATGAAGTTGATGTGATAATAGGTGGACACTTTCATATATTGATGGAGAAGCCTGAAATAGTGAATGGTACAATTATATTTACATCTGGGTGTTATGGGGAAAACCTTGGGGTATTAAGACTAGAAGTAAATAATAACAAAGCTGAAATTATCGAAGGTAAAAATATTAATATTAGTAATTGCGAAAAATGTGATGATATTATTAAGGTTCTAAAGGAAAATAAGGAAAAGGCAATAGACAAATTAAGTGAACCTCTTTACGATCTTGAGCGTGACCTTTGGCATGATGTAGTTGAGGAAAATCCAATGACTAACTTACTAGTTGACGCTTTAGTAGACGTACTAAAGTGTGACGTAGGTATCATAAACAGTGGAGTGATAAACGGTGGGATTAGAAAAGGAAAGGTCACACTTAAGAAACTTCTAGAGATATGCCCTTCACCATTAAATCCAACCAGTTTTCAAATTGAAGGAAAGTATCTGCGTGAAGCTTTACAAAACTCTTTAGATACGGACTATTGTTATGCAAATGGTATGGGGCCAGGCTTTAGAGGGAAATATGTAGGCAGACTACATGTATCTAATGCTATTATAAAACACAACGGTAGAACTATAATTGAAGTATTTATTAATGGAGAAAAACTTGAGGATGATAGGTTATATACCGTTGCTTCATGCGATTATCTTCAAAGAGGAACTGGGTATAGCTCGTTAAGTAATTATAAGAACGAAAAATATAATCATGAATATTTAAGAGAAACCTTAAGAGAATATATAGCGAAAAAAGAGTTTGTTGAAAAAGCCTTTGTGGATAGATGGATTTTGGTATAAATAAAGGTGATAAAGCAAGAATGATAGCTTATGTTTAATTCAAATATCTAACTTACGCATAATGCAAAAAGATAGGATTTAGTTCTAATAATTTTACAATAATTAATAAATAGGACAGCAGGTAGATTTGGTTTAATGTAAATCTACCTACCGTCCTATTATTTTTTTAATTTCTACTTTATATTTTGTTGCTCTTGTATATCTATATCTGTAATCTTAAAAGTTTTGTCTCCTTTAACATTATGTGCAAGAGTTAATTTTACTTTATCAATTTTATTAACTCCATTTTCAGTATAGTTTACAATTATGGTTTGATTGCTACCATAATAGGTTTTAGAACCATCTTTTGAAGTAACGAAAATTCCAATATCAGATTTAGAAATATGATAGTTTATAAGTTTTTCGTTGTAATTTTTCATAGAATTTTTAAAATTGTCAGTTCTATCTCCAAAGGCTGCACCATTATCGAAACCTGAGTATGTACTTAGTTTATCAAAAACTTGATCTACAGTTGACGGTGTACAATTATAAAACCCTTCAATAAAACCTGCAATTACAGGATTAATCATTTCTTGAACCTTGCTATTGTCAGTTAATTCTTGATTTTCTTTATCTGATAAAGCTTGTACACTAGAATCATTAGATAGATTGTTAGAGCTATCTGATTTATTAGTTTGAAGTTGCTTTGGCTTATTTACTTCAACTTTCTTTGATGATTCAGTTTTATTTCTACAACTAAGCAATGTCATTGTGCCCAACGTAACCATTAAAAGTATGTAAGCAAATCTCTTTATAATAACCATCCCCTTAATTAACTGTATATAGTTAAGCTTAAAGAGTGAAACTTATTACAGCAACCATCAATATTTTCCAGTAAGGTACTTTAACAAAGCTCAAATTAATAAGGCTGAAGAGTTAAGATATCTTCAGCCTTACTTTATTATATAGATAAACCAGTTCCAAATACAATCTATATTTGATAATCCTATTACCATTAATAGTTAGCAGAAATATCACTTAGTTTTATTAGATAGAACTGGTTCATCTTTATAAGTATTTGGTTATGAATTTTAAAATTTATAAGCTAACCTTAGAAATTAATGATTGTCTTCTATAATCTTTAGGAGTTACTCCCATATGTTTTTTACAAAAACGAGAAAAATAAGTTATGTGGCTAAAATTAAATATATGACTTATCTCTGTTACGCTCAAGTTAGTATTATTTAAATAAAGCTGTATAGCTGAGATCTTAACTTCGCTAATATACTCAGATAAGGTTTTACCAACTTCTTTTTTAAAAGCCGCTGAAAGATAATTTGGATGTACGTTCACTATAGAAGAAATTTCTTGAAGAGTTAAAGGATTTTCAATATTCTTTTTAATGTATTCAATCACACGATTTATAAGAGGATTGTAGAAGTACTGTTTGTACCTTTTTGAAACATTAATAAAATCGTTTAACATAAAGTACTCTAATTCTTGTAAAGCATTTATATTAGAAGCAGCATCAATTAGATTGATATAGTGATCACTTAATATAAATGCTGTTTCGGTATCCAATCCTGCTTCAATTACGGCTCTAGTGAAGATTGTGCAAGATCCTATAATGGAATATTTAAGAGACGTCAATGGGTGTTTGGATAATTGTGCCCTTTCAAGCGAATTAATTTTTTTTAAGATATTAGTTGCGGCATCGGTATCCAATTGTTGAATACTTTGTACGAGTTTTGATTCAAGTTCATAAGGCGGATGAATATAAGAGGCATATCTATTTTTCGCCATTGTATATTCAATTTTTTTGTATATGCTCTGCATTTTCTGTATCACCTCAAAAAGTAATCTTAATAAAGTGTAAATTTTATTAACATTGTATAAAAAATTATAGTTTTTCTTGTATATAATGTCAATATAATCATTAACAGATTAAGGAAGAAACAGCGCTGATATATGTAAAGGATTCCTTGGTTCTTAAACATAAAATTGTTATGGCTTTATATATAAATCTATAAAGATCATTATAAGAAATTTTAAAACTAGATTTGTATTGAAAAATATTAGTTTATACGGCTTCTATTGTAAACGTTTATAAGAAGCCTATAGCTCAAAACCGATGTCTAAATAATAATTAATATAGTTACTATAAAACTTCTAAACTAATAGAAATTAAATTAGAAAATAGGGGGAAAAAGTATGAAAACAAAAAAATTATTAAGTGTTCTATGTGTGATGGCAGTTGCTTTATCAACAATGGTTGGGTGTGGATCAAATTCTACAGCTACAAGTGCAAAATCAGGTAAGGCAGAAGTTACCTTAATTCAAAACAAGGTTGAAATTCAAACAGAGCTTGAAGCTGCAGCAAAACAATTTAATGAATCTCAAAAGGACGTTGAAGTAAAGATTTTAGGATCTGCTGGAGATAATTTAGTTACTACATTACAATCACAGTTTGCATCAAGCCCTGCAAAAGCACCTACAATCTTTACTTGTGGAAGTGGAAGCGAGTTTGAAAAGTTCTTCAAGTATATGGCACCAATGGATTCAGCTGCATCAGCAAAGATCATAGCTAAAGGACAGGCTGAAGATACAATGAAAGATGGCAAGCTTTATGGACTTCCATTAGCAGTTGAAGGTATTGGACTAGTATATAATAAGCAAATATTTAAAGATGCAGGCGTTGATGCTGCGAGCATCAAGACTATGGATGATTTAACTGCTGCTTGTGAAAAAATTTCAAAAGTTAAGGGTGTTGTAAAGCCACTTGCATTTGCTAAGGAAACTTATTTCCAATTTATGCATCCATTTAACTGGCCTTTTGCAACAATGAATAATTACAAAGATGCTATCACAAAGGTATCTGCTGGACAATTAAATCTTAAGGATATTCCAGAAGTTAAGAAATATGCACAAGATTTAGAAAAGTTAAAACCATACACAAATCTTGCAAAAGATAGTTATGATGATCAAGTTGCTGGTTTTTCACAAGGTAAATATGCAATTATCCATCAAGGTAACTGGTCACAATCAATAATAGATCAATACAAAGTTAGTTTTGATTATGGAATGATGCCAATGCCAGCAAACGGAAATACTTCCCTAGCTGTAGGAAATACTAACTTTTTCCATGTAAATAATGCAGCAACAAAAGAACAGCAAGATGGAGCAATTAAGTTCCTAGATTGGCTATTTACTACTAAAGATGGACAGAAAATTGTTACAGACAAGTTTAAGGTAATACCTGCTTATACTGGCTTTGACACAAGTAATTTAAGTGTTCTATCTAAAGAAGTTTCAAAATACTCTGATGCAGGAAAAACTATACCATGGACATTCAATCTTTACCCTGCAGGTGTTGATAAAGATTGTACAAGTGCAATGGAAAAATTCTATGCTGGTCAAATAAACTCTGATCAATTATTAGATGAAATACAAAAAGTTTGGACAAATGCTGCAAAGAAATAATATAAATAAAGCTAAAAGTATCTGATAAAGGCTTTTAGATATAATCAATATGAGAAATTAAATTGTACTTGCTCGAAAGTCGTGGAAGCTAAAGATTTTCGGGCATGTATAATTTGTTAGTGATGATATATATAGAGATTTTATTAAAAATTTGTTTTTATTCCTCTTGTGGATTTTTAGAGGAAACTTAAAGAAGAAAATACATTCATTAAAGGGTTTTATATAAAATAATAATACGAAATGGAGCGAAAACAATGAATAGAAAGTTTAAGGGCAAAATAACCACAGCATTATTTGTTCTACCGTCATTATTCATATTTGCCAATGTTGTTGTTATCCCTTTTATAATGGGTATAATATATTCATTTACTAACTGGGATGGATTTGCTTTTACTGGTGCTAGTTTTGTAGGGATAAAAAACTATGTTGCAGCATTTGATGATGGTAAATTCGCTGCATCATTTTGGTTAACAACTAAATATGTTATTGCTATGACTATCCTTGTTAACATAGTAGGACTTGCATTGGCAATGTTAGTAACCTCAAAGGTTAAATTTAAAAATTTCTTCAGAGCTGTATACTTTATGCCTAACTTAATCGGAGGGTTAATATTAGGTTTTATATGGAAGTTTGTATTTACAAAATTATTTGAAAGTATAGGACAGATGACTCATACCTCTAAAGTTTTTTTTAACTGGCTTGATAATCCTACAGCAGCCTTTTGGGCTCTGGTAGTTGTAGGAGTATGGCAAATGGCTGGATATGTGATGATAATATATATTGCTTCTATTGAGAGTATATCTGATGAAGTCTTAGAAGCAGCAGATATTGATGGTGCAGGCCCTTGGCATAAATTTAGGAAAGTAGTTCTTCCTTTAATAGCTCCAGCCTTCACAATAAGTTTGTTTGTTACCTTAGCAAATTCCTTTAAGCAATACGATACAAATTTATCTTTAACAAACGGGGGACCTTATGGAACCACCGAACTTATCAGTATGAATATATTTTCAACAGCTTTTGGCTACAACAAGTATGCTCAAGCACAAGCTAAATCTATAATGTTTTTCTTAGTTATAATGGTGATTACTGTTATACAGATTTCTATTACTAAAAAGAAAGAGGTTGAAATGTGATGAAGTCAAAATCTACAACATCTAAGATCATACTTGTACTTGGAATTATTATAACAATCATGACTTTATTTCCTATTTATATTATGATAGTCAATTCCTTTAAAGGAAGAGATCAAATATTTACTGATACACTTGGTTTACCTAAAACTTTTGATTTTTCATATTATCTACAAGCAATTGATAAAATGAATTTTCTACATGCACTATTCAATTCTTTACTGGTAACCGTAATCAGTACAGTATTAATCATAGCTTTATCATCTATGACAGCATGGGTTTTAGTTCGTAGTAAGTCAAAGATTGCAAATATTATACTTTTAGTTTTTGTAGTTACAATGCTTATACCATTTCAATCAGTTATGATTCCATTAATGCAATACATGAGTAAGTGGGAAATTCCTTCTATCCAATTTTCAATGATAAACACCTTTTATGGTTTAATCTTTATGAATATTGGCTTCGGAACAAGTCTAGCGGTTTTTCTATATCATGGTTTTATAAAAGGTGTTCCACTAGCTTTAGAAGAAGCTGCGATGATAGATGGCTGCAATAAATTTCAGTTATTCTGGAGAATTGTTTTTCCAACTTTAAAGCCAATTACGGTAACCGTGGCTATTTTGAATGTAATTAGCTTATGGAACGATTATTTACTGCCATCATTAGTATTAAGAGATCCAGAGCTTAGGACAATTCCTTTATCAACCTTCTATTTCTTTGGAGAATTCACAATTCAATGGAATTTAGCTATGGCTGGACTTGTTCTTACAGTAATTCCAGTAGTTATATTTTATCTGGTATCTCAAAAACACATCATTAAGGGAGTTATGGCTGGTGCCGTAAAATAACACATGTAGCTAATAGTGTACAGTTAAATTTTAATTTTAAGTATAGATGTACATTTTTAAATAAAACAACTAAAACAGAAAGAGAGTATTAAACATGGACAATGAATGGATTATAAGTGACAATAGTTTAGAAGAAAAAGATCTTTTAAAGAATGAAAGTCTTTTCAACGTATCAAATGGCTACTTAGGGGTTAGAGGTAACTTTGAAGAAAAGTACCCTGAAAATTATAAAACCATAAGAGGAACTTATATAAATGCATTTTATGAAGATGCTCCTATTCAGTATGGTGAGAAGGCGTATGCTTTTCCTGAGACAATGCAAAAGATTGTAAATGTCACTGATTCTCAGGATATTGATATAATAATAAACGGTGAAAAGTTTTCTGTATTCCAAGGAACTATTAAAGATTTCAATAGATATGTAGATATAAAAAAAGGATGTTACATAAGGGAAATACAATGGGTTTCACCACTAGGAAAAGAACTTAAGATTAAAATAACAAGAATGGCATCCTTAAAGTATCTAGAACTATTTGTTATTAATTACGAAATTGAAAAAGTAAACTTTGATGAAGATATTATTATAGAATCATCGATAAATGGTGATGTCGCTAACTTTACCGACGAAAATGACCCAAGAGTAGGCACTGATCATGCAAAGATACTGTCTGTAAAATCAATTACAGCAGAAAAAGAAGTTATGCAAATAGTATCTGAAACAGAAAATTCAAAGAATATTGTTGCAATGACTACTAAACATAAATGTGATGCTGAGCATGAAGTAACTGTTGAAAAAACAGATAAAAGCGTTAAAGCAATTATTAAAATTGGTACTGAAAGCAGATTAATAAATTTTACAAAGTATAATGTATATACTGACTCGAGGCGTCATGAAAATGTAGAAAAATGCGGCTTTGAAATAGCTGGAAAACTAAGTTCAATATCTTTTGAAAGCTTACGTGAGAAACAAGAAGAGTATCTAAATAAATTCTGGAGTTTAGCAGATATAGATATTGTTGGTGATGAGAAACTTCACCAAGGACTTAAATATAATTTGTATCAGCTATTGCAAGCAGTAGGGAAAGATGAAAAAAGTAATATTACAGCTAAAGGCTTAAGTGGAGAAGGGTATGAAGGCCATTATTTCTGGGATACTGAAATATATATTCTTCCGTTTTTCACCTTATGTTATCCTGAACTTGCTAAGGGGTTACTAAGATATCGTTATAATATTTTGGATGGAGCCAGAGAAAGAGCTCTTGAAATGGGGCATAAAAAAGGAGCTGCCTATCCTTGGAGAACTATTATAGGTAAGGAGTGTTCTTCTTACTTTCCAGCTGGAACAGCCCAGTATCACATTAACGGAGATATAGCTTATTCCTATGTGCAGTACTATTTAGCAACAGGAGATTTTGATTTTATAAAAGAATTTGGTGCAGAAGTAATTTTTGAGACAGCAAGGATTTGGCTTGAAATTGGTCATTTTGATAAAGGCTTATTTAAAATCGATGCGGTTACTGGGCCTGATGAGTATACAGCCATAGTAAATAATAATTACTATACAAATGTTATGGCTAAATACAACTTGAAATGGGCTGTAAAGTTTTATAATGAATTAAGATGCAAAGATCAGAAGACACTTGAAATTTTAAGTGACAAGATAGGAATTACAGAAGAGGAAGTTAAAAACTTTGAAGATGCTTATACAAATATGTATTTACCATATAATGAAGAGTTAAAAATAAATGCTCAAGACGACACTTTTTTAAGTAAGGCAGTATGGGATTTTGAAAATACACCAAAGGAAAACTATCCATTGCTTCTAAACTATCATCCACTAACAATCTATAGGTATCAAGTTTTAAAGCAGGCAGATACAGTGTTAGCTCATTTTCTAATAGAAGATGAAGCCGACTTTAATACAATCAAAAACTCATATGATTATTATGAAAAAATTACAACTCATGATTCATCCTTATCTTGTGCAGCTTACAGTATTATGGCTTCTAAAGTAGGATACCAAAACTTAGCATATAAATATTTTATTGAAACTGCAAGACTAGATTTAGATGATACACATGGAAATACAAAAGATGGTATACACACTGCCAATATGGGGGGAACCTGGATGGCTATAGTGTATGGGTTTGCTGGATTAAGAATAAAAGAAGATTATATTTCATTATCCCCAAAGTTACCTGAGATTTGGAATGAGCTAAGTTTTGGATTTTCATATAAGGGTAATCATATTAAAGTTTATATGAAAAAAGACAAAACAGAGATAATAAGTGAAGGTAAATCTTTAATTGTTTTAAAATTAAATAAAACATTATATGAAATTACAGGGAGTAAAAAGATCGAGATATTAAATTAACATGATGAACCGAGCAAAGATGTTAAAAGCATTTAAGCTCGGTTCGATTTTTTACTGTAAATAAAGATTCTTTACATAAATAAATTGATTATAAATCTATGGACCAGTTGTTAGACTTGTTAAGCCTCTGCTGGTTCTTTATTTTTAAATCAATAAGCTCCATTGATGAATGTATTTTTAATATCTGCTAAAGCACATTATTGAAATCAAGTGGTTATATATACTATGCTTTAATTACTTACGCAAATAATTTCTTAAACATAGCCTGTTTTTAAGAGTTTATAATTTTTTCTAGATATGAAAATTTAATAAATAATAAGAAAACTAACATTAAAAATAATATAATAAAAATATATAGTCCAGAAATTAGTAAAGATAATTACAGAACTTACACTGAATTGTTGTTGAAAATAAGATAACCGTGAATTAGAATTGTAAGCGTATTCAGTATATTAAGATGTTAGCAATAATATAAATAATCATTAAAAAGTAATGGAGGTTCATTACTATGGATAAGGAAATTGTAATAATTCTTAAACTTTTACTTGAAAGAACTTTAATTACTACTAAAGAATTAATGGATGAGACAGGCTTATCTATAAGACAAATCACATATAGAATCAGTAAAATTAATGATTTATTAAAGTCTCAGAAAGTACCTCCTATCTCTTTAAGATATAACAAGGATTTGATACTTAAATCAGAAACAAGAGATGCAATCCTTGAAATAATTCAGCAACATGATTCGGAAAAAGCTTTCTATCTAAAAAAAGATGAGAGACTTGCTTTTATGTATTTAACTCTATTTATAAATTTAGAATACCTTTCATTAAATCATTTTATTGATGCAATGAAAGTAAGTAGATCAAGCATACTTATGGATTTTAAAGATTTAGGTGAGATCTTAAAAGAAAATGGAGTGTATATTAAAAATAATCGAACTAATGGATATTATTTAATAGGTTCTGAGATGGAAATAAGAAGACTTATGATAAAAATTGTTATAAATACATTATCTATAAACAGAGATTGCAAGATTTTTAATCTATTTATTAAAGAATATAAATTGGATAACTTTCAGAAATCAAAAGAGATAATATCTAATCTAGCGTTAAAGCATAATATTAAATTTGTAGAAGACAGGCTTCTTGAGTTTATTTATATCTTCACTTTCTTGAAAGCTAGGATGATTTCAAAGAAAAAAAGTGAATATGAAGTATCTAAGATACCTAATATTTCTGTAATAAAGTTAATGAAAGAATATAATTTCACAGAGGATTTATTATACAGCTTTGAAAATGGTAATATGATTCAATCTTTTGATGCCAATTACATAAGTGCTTGGATTATTGGTATTTCAGTAGGAAGTACAAAAGACAAAACAGAGGATATTTCAATAATTTCTAAGATAGTAATAAGAATAATGACTAGGTTTGAATCATTAAGCGGATTTCACTACATGAATCGTGATGGAATTTTTGAACAATTATATTCACATTTTAGGCCAGCATATTATAGACTTCTTTTTAAGCTGCCAATTTACAATACTCTTTGTGAAAAGGTTAAAACAGAGTATAAAGAATTATATAAATTAGTAAGCGAGACAATGAAACCTTTTAGTGAACTTTTTGATCAAGATATACCTGAGGATGAGCTAGCGTATCTGACTATACACTTTGGCGCAATATTATTTAATGGAAATGAATCTATTATACCTCCTAAAAAGAAGGCTCTTATAGTTTGTTCAGGAGGTATAGGTAGTTCAGCAATTTTATATACAGAGTTAAAAAATTTATTCCCAGAATTACATTTTCTTTTGCCTATTGAATTATCTAAATTAAATGATATATGTGAGCCTATAGACATAATATTTACATCTAACTATAGCGCAGAACTTATGGAAATAGAGAATCCATTAATAAAAGTAAGTCCAGTTATGACCTTAAAAGAAAAATCTCAGGTTAAGCGTGAAGTATACATGCTTTTAGGAAATACATTTTTGAGGCAGCCTAGAGTGGAAGAAGTTATTGAAATTGTTAGAAAAAATACTAAGATTATTTCCGAAGATGTGCTTTATAATGAGCTTCAAGCATATTTCTCACGTATGGAGAATTTTTCAATAAAAGAGCAAGGAGAGTTCGTTCTTAGCGATATTATAAGTGAAAATCTTATACGGCTAGGAGTTGCTGCAAAAGATTGGGAGGACGCTATAAGAAAATCAGCCTCAGTTCTGCTGAAAAACGATAAAATTACAGCTCCCTATATTGATGCCATGATTACCACAGCAAAAGAATCGGGGCCTTATATAGTTATAACGAAGCATGTAGCTCTTCCACATGCAAAACCAGAGGCTGGAGCTAAGGAAACTGCAATGGGAATAGCTGTTTTACAGTCTCCTATTGAATTTGGGAATAAGGGGAATGACCCAGTAAAATATGTATTTTGTCTAAGTGCTGTAGACCATGAAAAACATCTTCAAGCTATGGCTGAGTTTTTAGAGCTATTAGAAAAAGAAGAGTTTTATCATATTTTAGACAACGCAAAAGATCCAAGTGAAATTATGAACTATATTAAAGCTATGGAATGATGAGAAGTGTAAGATAGTTTTAATAAAATAGTAGTTTTGAAGACTTAATTTTTGAATAATAAATTAATGAAAATATAGCTTCCAAAGTAGTACTTTGAAAGAACTTAAAAAATGGACATGGTATAAAGTAGAGGTCGCTGAAAAACCATTGGTTTTCAGTAATTTCTATAAAATCATGTCATTTTTTATTTTTGCGCTTTTAAAGAATAGTGTTGAAATTGAAAAAAAGCTTCTCTGATACATATATAAAACTCATAGAAAAATATAGAATATCAGCATTATGTTACACAGGGAAACTAAGATGATTCTTATTTAAGTGTATTGTATGTTGTTGTTCAAAACAAAAGTTAGACTTAAATATCATTGAAAAGGAAAAAAATGTAACTTACAATTAAAGCATGAAGTTCAAACGATTACAAAAATCTTATAAAGATTCAAAGATGCAATATATATTAGGTTTAGACTTCAAAAATTGTTAAAGGAAGTGATACGGTGCCATATAGTGAAAAGAAAAAAGAAATTCTAGATAAATATCTAGATGTTCTTTCAATAGAAACAAGTAAATTTATAAATAGCATAAACTTTGAAGCACTGGCTAAAGCTGAACAGTTAATTTTAGAAGCAGAGAAGGACAATAATAGAGTTCATGTAACAGGAATTGGAAAACCTGCGCATGCATCAGCATATATTGCATCTTTATTATCGTCAACAGGAACACCTTCTTATACTCTCCATGGCACAGAAGCTGTACATGGTTCTGCAGGACAAGTAGTTCCCGGTGATGTGGTAATTGCCATTTCTAACAGCGGTGAAACTGAAGAGCTGAAAGCAACTGTTACAACCTTAAAGAAAAATGGAGCTAAAATTATTTCTGTAACAGGAAATAAAGAATCCTGGCTTGCTAAAGAAGGAGATGTACTACTGTTTGCCGGTGTCGAAAACGAAGGTGGAGAGTTAAATAAAGCGCCTCGTTCATCAATAATTGCAGAAATAATAGTTTTACAAAGTTTGAGTATATTACTACAAAACACTAAGGGGTTAACCTTAGAACAGTATGGTAACTGGCATCCTGGTGGAGCTTTAGGGAAATCAATTAGAGAAGTATTTTAGTGCAGTTTACAAGTATGTTTGTTTCAACAAAAATTTTAGGTTAAATATTGGAAATAGATAAGTTGGAGGAAGGGCATGAAGATAAAAGGAATTATTACGGCAATGGTTACTCCTTTTGATGAAAATCAGGAGATCAATAGCAAAGCCACAAAACAGTTGATAAATAAATTAATAAGTAGTGGAGTTGATGGAATATTCATATTAGGAACAAATGGTGAATTTCATATGTTGTCAGAGGATGAAAAAGTAGCTTTTGCAAAAATAGTTATTGATGAAGTTGATAAACGTGTTCCTGTATATGTTGGAACAGGAGGAAATAGCACTTGTGAGGTTATAGCACTGTCAAAAAAGATGGAAGCCATTGGAGCAGATGCATTATCAGTAATAACCCCATATTTTTTAGTACCAACGCAAGAAGAAGTTATAATTCACTATAAATCAGTTGCTGAATCTGTGAAAATCCCAATCATTCTTTACAATATTCCAAAGAATACTGGGATGAACTTAGAAGTTTCCACAGTGGCTGAGCTGGCAAAGGTTAAGAATATTAACGGAATAAAAGACAGCAGTGGAAAACTTGAGAATATCAAAAATTATATTGAAGCTACTAAAGACCAGGATTTTTGTGTGTTGTCAGGATCTGATTCCTTAATCTTAAAATCCTTACAGCTCGGGGCAACTGGTGCAATAGCAGCTACATCTAATCTACTTACAGAACTTGATGTTTCTATCTATAAGAATTTTTTAACTGGTGATATGGATACTGCAGAAAAAGCTCAGAAGGATCTTGAGGTATTGAGAACGACTCTAAAATTAGGAACAGTTCCATCTATTTTAAAAAAATCAGTAGAACTTTCAGGAATCCCAGTAGGTCCTGCAAGACTTCCGGTAACCGAACCAAATCCAGAAGTAGTTGAAAAGATAAAAGAAATGCTAAATTACTATGGAATTTCATGTAATTCGAATCAATAGACTAGTTATATTATATTTTTAAAAATATGGCATTAAGTTTAACAATAATATGTAACTAAATTTTATTATAATACTTTACTTATTCAAGATAGTTGTAGATTTTATTAAAGAATTTATTAAAAGCAATCAGCCAGAGAAAGTGTTTGATTAAATATATCAAAATGTAAAAGAAAGAGGGAGATTTTATGTATAATGCATTAGTAGCTTGTAGGACAGGTATGGGATCTAGTATGCTTCTTAAAATTAAGGTTGATCAAGTGGTTAAGGAAAATGGATACGACATTAGTGTTGAACATTCAAATTTAGATGCAATAGAAGGTGGCAATTGGGACTTTATTGTAACAATGGCTGATATAACTGATGATGTAAAAAATAAAGTTCCATATTGTATAGCAATACAGAACTTGATGGATAAGCAAGAGATAAAAAAGGGGATTGAAGGATTTTTAGAATTTAGAAGCAAAAAATAAATAAGGGGGATTAATATAAATGAAAATTATCATTAGTTTATTAAGTAATGCCGGAATTTTAGTAGGTCTTATTTCAATGGTTGGTCTTATCCTACAAAAGAAATCTGCTGACGATGTTATTAAAGGAACTGCAAAAACAATCATAGGATTCTTAATATTTGGTATTGGTAGTTCTACTTTGAGTGGGGCTCTCGGTAACTTTAATACATTATTCCAAAAAGGTTTTGGTATAACTGGAGTAGTTACACAGGTTGAAGCTGCAACTGCCCTTGCACAAGGAAAGTTTGGAACAGTAGTTGCTATAGTTATGATAATTGGATTTGCAATGAACTTATTCTTCGCAAAATTTACTAGATTCAAAAATATATTCTTAACTGGACAACATAGCTTATATTTTGCTTGCGTCTTAACATTAGTTTTAAAAGCATGCAACGTAAATGATGTAGTAATAATAATAGTTGGTGGTATTCTTTTAGGATTTAGTGCAGCTAGCTTACCACAATTATGTCAAAGATATATGAGGAAAATTACAGGAAATGATTCTATAGCTATTGGACATTATAATCACCTTGCATATGCTTTTTCAGGATTTTTAGGTGGAGTTGTAGGTAACCCAGAACAAAGTACAGAGAAATTCAAGTTTCCAAAATGGTTATCACTTTTTAGAGATTTCATAATGTGTGTAGCAGTTGTTATGGTTATAATATTCTATGTTGCAGCTATAGCAGCAGGAGAAGCAACTACTCAGAAACTAGCTGGAAGCACTCACTGGCTTGTATTCCCATTAATCCAAGGATTGACTTTTGCAGCTGGTATGTCAGTTTTAATAACAGGTGTTCGTATGTTTATTTCAGAAATTACAGCAGCATTCGTTGTTATATCAGAAAAATATATTCCTAATTCTCGTCCAGCAGTTGATTGTCCTTCAGTATTCCCATTCGCACCAACAGCAGTTATTCTTGGATTTATAAGTGCATACTCAGCAGGGCTTGTTGCAATGGCAGTTATGATTTTAGTAAAGAGTTCAATAATTATGATTCCATCAGCAAGTATAGCCTTCTTCTCAGGTGGTACTGCAGGGGTGTTTGGTAATTCAACAGGTGGTTGGAAAGGCTGTATAGCAGGCTCCTTCGTAGCAGGTATACTATTAGTAAGCTTACCACTTATGCTTTATCCTGTATTTGCTCAACTTGGAATAGTAGGAGCTTCATTCCCTAATGTTGACTACAATATTATAGGAACAGTACTATATAAAGTTACTCAGTTTATTCAATCAATTATCCACTAGTTATAATTTGATTTCATAACCTCAATAAAGAAGTGGTTCATCTATATACATTTTAAACAAAGAGCCCTAAAGTGGCTCTTTGTTAATATATAGGAAAATATAGTGAACCTAAATTTTTGTATAACCTGGATCTTATCCAAATTTAATAAGATCGCTTCAGCTACTTTTTTCACTGTAAAGGAAACTATAAAATTTTTAAACTAGCTAAACCTAGAGATTTCAATATTTTTAGAAGTTTTTTGTGGTTATACAGTAAAAAATAAAATTTATGTCGCCTGCCAAATTTTCCTCATATGTATTCGGAAAGGCAGATGCGCAAAAAAAAGTTCACTGAAGAAGATCGCTTCAGCGACTTTTTTATAAGAAATAAGGGTGGTGGAATTAATGACATTAAAAGAACGGATATTTAAGGAAAAGTTGTATGGGGTCTTTATGAAAATTATAGATAATCCTGCTATTAACATTTTAGCTAAAGAGGCCAAATTAGATTTTATGTTTTATGATTGTGAGCATGGAATGTATACTTATGAGAAACTTCATAGCTTAATATTAATGGGAAACTCTGTTGGAGTACCAGCATTTGTAAGAGTGCCCCAATTATCAAAAGGTGACATCTCGAAGTCACTAGACTGTGGAGCAACAGGAGTTATGGTTCCAATGATTGAAGATAGAAAGCAAGCTGAATTACTTGTTCAGTGGTCAAAATATCCTCCTGTTGGAAAAAGAGGATACTCAGGAGGTGCCAATACCGATTATAAACCATCAGGCAATCACAAGAATAATATGGCTGAATTAAATAAGTCAGTAATATCAATTGCACAAATTGAAACAGAACTTGGGGTACAAAATATTGAAGAAATACTCACAGTAGAAGGAGTGGATGCAGTAATTGTTGGCCCAGCAGATCTAGCAATTTCTTTAGGAATCCCGGGAGATTATTTTAACGAAATTGAAATCCAAGCAATAGATAAAGTTGCGTGTGCCTGTGAAAAGTACAAGAAGGGCTTTGGAATAATTGGAAAATTAGAATTGATAGAAAGATACAAAAATCAAATAAACTTTTTGATCAGTAAAATTGATGTAGATATAATAAGAGAGGGATTTGCAAAATCTGTAGAGGATTTTGATAATTTATATATTTGATATTTCAACATATAGTTAAACATATAGATAAATTGCTTCTGATTGAAATTTATCCAAATAAAGATTCGTAGAACTATAGAAATCTTTATTTCGCGTTTAAGGATTGAAGTAGTTTATCTTAACTAATATTTTTATAATACTAGTAAATTAAAAACTATGTAACTGTGAAATAGCCCTATAGTACAAGTATTAGTATTAAAGGATAAGTTATGTAAAAACTTTTTACAAAATTTGGACTATAATAAGATTGAAAGTAAGTAGATGAACACTTAAAATAACAAGTATAGAGTACGTTAATGAAGAGAAAAAGAAAATTTAGATACTTTAAGCAATACAATGTAACAAATAAAATTTAGTCTTAACAAAAATGGTTTTGATTAATTAATCTATTTTAACTAGCAAAGAATGCAACAATTGAAAGGATGAAGATAAATGCTAAGTAATATTATTAATGAAAATCTTATTCGTCTTAAGATATCGGCAAATGATTGGGAGGACGCAGTTAGAAAATCAGCCTCAGCTTTACTTGAAAATGGTAAAATAACAGCTCCTTATATTGATGCAATGATAGATACAGCTAAAGAAGTAGGTCCGTATATAGTTATAACAAAGCATGTTGCACTTCCTCATGCGAGACCAGAAGCTGGGGCTAAAGAAATTGCAATCGGTATTGCCACTCTTGATCCACCAATAGAATTTGGCAATTCCAGTAATGATCCAGTTAAATATGTATTTAGTTTAAGTGCTGTAGATCAAAATACACATCTTCAGGCTATGTCTGAATTAGCAGAGCTACTTGGGGAAGAAGATTTTTATAGTATTTTAGATAAAGCCGAAAGTGCTGATGAAATTATGGATTATATAAAAGCATATGAAGCGTAGATCAATCTTAAAAATAACTTTGTAAATAATTCATAACAGAACCATGTAATTATTTTATTCTTTAGGAAATTATATCTCAAGGAATGGAGGATAATATGTTTAGAGCAGATATAGTTAATAGGATTGAAGCAACAGGTGTCATGGCAATTGTAAGAACAGAAACAATAGAAAGAGGTATAGAGATAGCCGAAGGATGCCTAGAAGGTGGGGTGGATGTTTTAGAAATCAGCTATACACTGCCAAATGCTGGAGAGGTAATAAAAGCTCTTAACGAAAGCATAGGTGACAAAGTATTGATAGGTGCAGGAACGGTTTTAGATGGGGAAACAGCAAGACTTGCCATACTAGCTGGTGCCAAGTTTATTATAGCTCCAAATTTCAGTAAGGAAGTTGCTAAAGTAACCAATCGTTATCAAATTCCATATGCTCCAGGTTGCTCTACTGTAACTGAGATGGTAGAAGCATTAGAAGCTGGGGCATCATTTATTAAAGCCTTTCCTATATCAAATTTCTATGGGCCTTCTCTTGTGTCTGTTATAAAGACACCAATTCCACAAATGCCAATACTGGCCTCAGGAGGAATCACTTTGGATAATTTAGCACAATGGATAAGCGAAGGTGTTGATTCTGTTGGTATTGGAGGTCTTCTAACAAAAGGCTCGAAGCTACAAATTAGTGAAAATGCAAAGAAAATACGAGAAATTATAGATAATACTAGAAAGAATAAAGTTGTAAAGTGAATTTTAGAACAATTTAACTATTTCTACAATAAGCATCGAATAGTATAGATTTGGACTATAGTATTATCTTAGCAATCAACTTGAATTATATTTTGAATAAGGATTCAATTGTCCAAACCATTATGTTATTCTGGTATAAATGGAGGGGAGTTTATGGTATTTACTTATGTTGACTCAGATACTAAAACCAATATAGAAATCTTAAGAAAGCTAAAAAATGGTACAGACATAAGAGGAATAGCAATAGAGAATTCGGAAGGAAAGGCTAATTTGACTTCAGCAATAGTAAAATCAATAGGGTGTGGTTTTGCAAGCTGGCTTAAAAATAATAAAAATCAACGTAATTATAACCTTAAAATAGCAGTTGGAACTGATTCAAGATTATCTGGACCAGAATTAAAAGCTTCTTTATTAGAAAGTTTAGTTGATTTAGGTTGCTCAGTATATGATTGTGGGATGACAACCACACCATCTATGTTTATGACAACAGTAATGGAACAATATAAATGTGATGGGGCAGTTATGATTACAGCAAGTCATCTACCATATTATTATAATGGACTTAAATTTTTTACACCTGCAGGAGGCTGCGAAAGTAAGGATATAGACGATATATTAAATTTAGCTATAAAAACAAACATATCTTCTGAAGTAATAGCAAAAGGAAAGATAGAAAAAATTAATTTGGTAGAGGATTATTCAAAACTATTGATTGAAAAGGTAAGAAAATCAGTAAACTCAATAACTGATTATTATAAACCTCTAAAAGGAAATAAGATAATTGTAGATGCAGGTAATGGAGCTGGTGGTTTTTTTGCTGATAAAATACTTAAAGAATTAGGTGCAGATACAGAAGGAAGTCAATTTCTTGAACCTGATGGAAGATTTCCAAATCACATACCAAATCCTGAAAACAAAACAGCTATGGAGTCTATAAAAAAGGCTGTACTAAAAAATGACGCTGATCTTGGCATAATTTTTGATACAGATGTAGACAGAGCTGCTATAGTAAGCAAAGATGGCAAAGAAATAAATAAAAATTCTTTGATAGCTTTGATATCATCTATAATAGTTAAAGAAAAACCAGGAGCTACTATAGTCACTGATTCTATAACCTCAACAGGATTAACGGAATTTATAGATAGCTTAGGTGGTGTGCACCATAGATTTAAAAGAGGGTATAAGAATGTAATTAATGAAGCTAAAAGACTAAATGCAGAAGGAATAGAAAGTCCATTAGCCATTGAAACCTCTGGTCATGCTGCATTAAAAGAAAATTACTTTTTAGATGATGGAGCATACCTAATAGTTAAAATATTAATAGAAATGTCAAAATTGAAGGAAGAAGGAAAAAGTATTAGTTCTCTAATAGATGAACTTAAAGAGCCACTAGAAAGTGAGGATATTAGAATAAAAATTAAAAGAGAAAACTTTAAAGAATATGGAAGCGCTACCATAGAAGGTCTAAAAAAATTTATAAGAAATGTAGATGGTTGGAGCCTTGAATCGAAAAATTATGAAGGTGTAAGAATAAACTGTTGTAAAGAAAAAGGATGGTTTCTATTAAGATTATCCTTGCATGAACCGGTGCTAGCTTTAAATATCGAGGCAGATACTATTGGTGGAACTGAAAAAATATTGAGTAAGCTGAAAGAGTTTATGCAAGAATACAAGGGATTAGAATTTTAGGCATAAATTAATTTAGTAATGTAGTTGAAATTAAGTGATTTAGCATCGTTGGGTAACAAATTAATTTCACTTGGGGTAACAGTACTTAAGTATAGAGCAGGTATAATAATTAATTAGAAATCATTGCGGTAAGTTTAGTGAAACGTAAGTTTTTTTAAATTTACTGCAATTTTTTAAGTTTTGTTCAGTAATATTTTATGACTAAATAGTTCCTATATCGAAACTTAATTTGTAGTTGTTCGAAAATCTTGGCTTCTGGAAGTTTTCGAGAATATATAAATTAATAATTGAGTTAGGAACTCTATAAATTTATCAATCTAAAACTAGTTCTAAATACAGTTTTCTTAAAAAAACAGCTCATCTTATTATGAATAATAACTTTAGACTGATATAATAATGAGCATAGAAATAAAAGAATGTATCTTATATAGGCAAGTAGTTTAACTAGTATATTTACTTAACGAGTTTTAGGAGGAAGATATGAAAACTTATAAATACTCAAATGTTCATTTAACTGAAATAGATATTCCAAGATGTGATAACGATGGTATTCCAGTAATATTATCTGATAGCACAATGGAGGAAAGAAAAAATAAAGTACTTTCTATTATGAAAAAACAAGGCTTAGATTGTATTATTATATACAATGATCTTGAGCACGGAGCAAACTTTGAGTACTTAACTGGGTTCCTTACTAGATTTGAAGAAGGAATTCTAGTATTACATAGTGATGGGAAAGCATACTTAATTCTTGGAAATGAAAATACTAAGATGGTTAACTACTCAAGGATACCAGCAGAATTAATTCATTCGCCTTATTTTTCTCTTCCTAATCAACCTATGGAAAATGAAATGAGCATGAAACAAGTGTTTGAAAAAGCAGGTATCAAGGTAGGTTTACAAGTTGGGTTAGTTGGGTGGAAGAACTTTACAAGCAATTTTTATGATAACAAAAAGTTCTTTGACATGCCTTACTTTATCGTAGAAGCAGTTAAAGACCTTGTAGGAGAACAACATATATGCAATGCAACACATATGTTCATCAATGCTGATTATGGAGTAAGAGCAACTAATAATGCCAATGAAATAGCGCATTATGAATTTGGTTCTTCCTTAGCTTCAGACTGTATACTTAATGCAATGAATGCATTGGAAGTTGGAAAAACTGAGATGGAGATAGGAAGCTATTTAAAAGTATATGGGCAGCCAACTAATGTAGTTGCTATAAGTTCAACAGGAAATCGCTTTGAGAATGCTAATTTATACCCATTAAACAAAAAAATAGAGGTAGGAGATAAGATTTCGCTTACAACTGGATATAAAGGGGGATTAGCTAGCAGAGCAGGATATGCAGTAAGCAGTAACTCTCAACTTCCTGAAGCAGTTAAGGACTATGTTGATGTAATTGCTGCACCATATTTTACTGCTATTGTGGCTTGGCTTGAAAGTATTCATATAGGTATGAGTGGAAATGACATGTATGAACTTATCGAAAGGGTTTTACCAAAAGAAAAATATCATTGGGCACTTAATCCAGGACATTTAACTGCAGATGAAGAATGGATGTCTTCACCGATTTACCCCAGATCTAAAGAAATTTTGAAAAGTGGTATGCTTTTGCAAATTGATATAATACCTTCTATGCAAGGCTATGGCGGTGTTGGGGCAGAAAATGGTATCGCCTTAGCAGATGATAGTTTAAGAGAGGCAATTAAGAAGGAATACCCAGAATTATGGGGGCGAATTGAAAAAAGGAGAAAGTATATTAAAATGGTTTTGGGTATACAGTTAAGTGAAGAGGTATTACCTCTATCAAGTACAGTAGCATATCTTAGACCTTATCTATTAAATAAGAAAAGTGCATTTATATATAGATGAACCACTTCATAATTAAACTTACATTTTCAAATTCTCCTCTCAGAACCCAGAGGAGTTTTGAAAATAGATTTCGGATTGAAGTGGTTCATCTTTAGATAAACCACTTCATAATAGAATCTAATTATAAAAGTCTATATGAATTGCTAATTACATTTAATTGTGATTAGCAATTTTTTTGATTTAAATAAAGTATAAGATTTTAAGAAGGCTAAACATAGAGATTTTAATGGTTTTACAATGCTTTTAGGAAAATGCAGTAAAAAATAAAAGCTATCAAATATGAGATTTAAATCATCAATATTAGGAAATGTAGAGGCATAAAAAGTCACTCTAGCGACTTTTTTATTTTAAAATAAAAAGAAAAATTTTCTATAAAATCTTATGGAAAAGTTTACAAAAAAGATATTGACTAAGAGGAAAAGGGGTAGTAAAATAAACTTATTAAATGACATTTAAAAAGTTATTTTAAATGTGAATTAAAAAGATTTCGACTGATAAAAATATGAGAGTAACAAGATATAATTCGAATTTTACAATGATTTAGAAAGTCAACTATTTAAGATGTATCTATTCAATAAATTGATATTTAGAAATAAATGATTATTAAAAGATGGGGGAGTAAAATATGAGATATCTATTAGGCTTGGACATTGGGACATCAGGAACTAAGACAGCTTTGTTTGATGAAGAAGGGAACACAATAAAAACTGCAACCTATGAATATGATTTATTTCAACCACAGGTAGGCTGGGCAGAACAAAATCCTGAAGACTGGTGGGAAGCATGTGTTAAAGGCATAAGAGATGTAATTGAAAAAAGTGGTGTACAAGCTAATGATATAAAAGGAATTGGCTTAAGCGGTCAAATGCATGGACTTGTTTTAGTTGATAAGGATAATAAGGTTATAAGAAATTCTATAATATGGTGTGATCAAAGAACAGAAAAAGAATGTGATTACATGACAGAAGTTATAGGAAAGGAAAGATTAATAAAGATAACAGGAAATCCAGCTTTAACTGGCTTTACACTTTCCAAGTTATTATGGGTAAGGAACAATGAACCTGATAATTATGAAAAGATATATAAGATTCTT
Organism: Clostridium fungisolvens; assembly: GCF_014193895.1. NCBI lineage: Bacteria > Bacillati > Bacillota > Clostridia > Eubacteriales > Clostridiaceae > Clostridium > Clostridium fungisolvens. The sequence goes on from NZ_BLZR01000001.1 coordinate 1,973,441, forward strand.
CTTCCTAAAGATTATATAAGATTCAAACTAACAAATGTATTTGCTACAGAAGTTTCAGATGCAAGTGGTATGCAAATGTTAGACATTAATACAAGAAGTTGGAGTAAAGAGCTTCTTGAGGATTTAAATATAGATAAGAATATATTAGCAGATGTATATGAATCAGTAGTTGTAAGTGGACATGTTACTGAAGAGGCAGCCAAGTTAACTAGCTTAGCTCAAGGAACACCTGTAGTTGGTGGAGCTGGAGATCAAGCTGCTGGAGCAGTAGGAAATGGGATAGTAAGCGAGGGGACAATATCAACAACAATAGGAACATCAGGAGTTGTTTTTGCAGCAACAGATTCACCTAGATTTGATAAAGAAGGAAGAGTTCATACTTTATGTCATGCAGTACCTAATAAATGGCATATAATGGGGGTTACTCAAGGTGCTGGATTGTCCTTAAACTGGTTTAAGAGAACTTTCTGTGCAAAGGAAGTAGAAGATAGCGAAAAATCAGGAGTCAATATATATGATTTATTAACTGAAAAGGCATCAAGATCAAAGCCAGGATCTAATGGAATAGTTTATCTTCCATATCTTATGGGAGAAAGGACTCCTCATATAGATCCAAATGTAAAGGGTGCTTTTTTAGGAGTATCACTTATAAATAATCATGATGATTTTGTTAGAAGTATAATAGAAGGTGTAAGTTTCAGTCTTAAAAACTGCCTAGATCTAATAGAAGAAATGGATGTAAAAATAGATGAGATTAGAGTAAGTGGTGGTGGAGCAGAAAGCAGTGTGTGGAGACAAATATTAGCTGATATCTTCCAACATTCACTAAATACAGTAAAAGCATCAGAAGGCGGAGCTTTAGGTGTAGCAATATTAGCAGGAGTTGGAGTTGGAATATACGATTCAGTTGAAGATGCATGCAGGAAAATTGTAAAGGGTAACTCTAAAGTAGAACCTAATTTAGATTTAAAAGAAGTATATTCAAAGGTATATCAAGCATACAATTCTGCTTACCCTAGAATAAAGGGCTTTTAAAGATATATTATTTTTGATTTGTAAATAATTATGCTTTATTAAGTAGTGCGCAAGGAATAATATTGTCTTGCGTATCATAAGAACTGAAGACATCTTCAAATAATATAACTAAGTTTAAGGTTAGTTTTTGGCATTTATATTAAAATAGCATGTTTTATAATGTCTAAAATACTTGATTTCTGATGATTTTTAGGCAAAAATTAAGTAGTAGTAGAGTCATTATAGCAAGTGAATAGTAGAATTTATAATCCATAAGTTGCAACAATTTAACAACGTAGAACAGTGTTATTTTTCTTAAACTACCATTGTTTATATGTTATTTGAGAGGAGTATTTTCAGATTTGATAGAAGTTAATCACAGTAAAATTAAAGAGACAAATAGAAAAAAGATAATTGGACTATTATTAGAACGAAACGAAATCACAAAACTTGATATTTCAAGAATATTAGATATAAGTATAACTACAGTTTCTACAAATATAACAGAATTAAAAAGTGAAGGAATAGTTGAAGATGTAAGATCTTTAGAGTCAACTGGTGGAAGAAAAGCAATTGCAATCAAGTTAAATGAAAATTGTAGATATTCTATTGGAGTCGCACTAACACCAAACCACATTAAGATATCTTTAGTTAATTTAAAAAGAGAGATCATTGATAATATAAGAATTAGACATAAAAACAGTGGTATGGAAGAACTTATCGTAATAATCAAAGAGAATTTAGAGCTTATTATGAAAAAATATGAGCTGGATGATAAAAAACTATTAGGTATAGTATTTTCTGTGCCTGGAACTGTAGATTTTGAAAATGGAGTAATTAAATATGCGTATCTTCTAAAAGCAAAGAATTTCAATTTAAAGGAAAGCTTCTTGTATTTAAATGTTCCTATTTATGTAGATAATGAAGCAAACCTATCAGCTTATTATGAATTTTTGAATAGAAAAGATATGCTAAAAAATTTACTTTATGTTTCAATAACAGATGGTTTAGGGCTCGGTATAGTAATTGATGGGAAAATATATAGAGGTGACAACAATTCATCTGGAGAACTTGGACATATTAAGATATCTATTAACGGTAAGAAATGCAAGTGTGGTGCAAAGGGATGTCTCGAAGCATATACTTCAATGAATTCTTTAATTGATAATTATAATGAAATAGCTGAAACACCTATTTCTGACATATATGAGTTTGAAGGAAAGTATATCCAAGGTAATGAACTTGCAATAAAAGTTTTAGAGGAATATTTGGGTATTCTAGGAATTGGTATATCAAACTTAATTATGATATTAGATCCTAGCTGTATAGTGGTAGGCGGGGATATAAATAGTTTACTAAACGATAAAATGGCTTTATTAAGAGAAAGTGCATATAAAGACAATTCTTTTACTAATGAAAATAATTGTAATATTAAATTGGCTAATTATAAAGAATCTTACCTTTTAGGGGCAGCAATGATGCCAATAGAGGAGTTCTTGCAAATTAAATAATTGAAAAGTAATGATATACAAACGGGTTTCTATATAGAAATTAGGTTTATATAAGTATTGTATTTAGTCCATATTTCAGGACTATACAATATGCATAAATTATATTTTATTAGAAGCCCAGTGTTTTAAAAACTTATTAAACTAATTTTAAAAAGTTATTAAAAAAGTTTTACGTACAAGAATATAAAGAGGAGAGATTAATAATGAAGTTTTTCTTAGATACGGCAAATGTTGAACATATTAAGCAAGCAAACAAGATGGGAGTAATTTGTGGAGTTACGACAAATCCATCACTCATAGCAAAAGAAGGAAGAGACTTCAATGAGGAAATAAAAGAAATTACTGAGATAGTTGATGGACCAATAAGTGGAGAGGTTGTTAGTGAAGATGCAGAAGGGATGATAAAAGAAGGAAGAGAAATAGCTGCAATTCATAAGAACATGATAGTAAAGATTCCAATGACTGGAGAAGGTTTAGCAGCAACTAAGATTTTAGCAAGTGAAGGTATAAAGACAAATGTTACTTTAATCTTCTCGGTAACTCAAGCTTTACTTGCAGCAAATGCAGGCGCAACCTATGTAAGCCCATTTCTAGGAAGAATAGATGATATATCGATGGATGGAATGGAACTTGTTAGAGATATAGCAGAAATATTTGATATTCATTGTATAGATACAAAGATAATTGCTGCAAGTGTTAGAAATCCAATCCATGTTATACAAGCTGCAAAGGCAGGCGCACATATAGCAACTGTTCCTCATGGTTTAGTACTTCAGATGATTAAACACCCATTAACAGATCAAGGGTTAGAAAAATTTAAAGCAGATTGGGCATCAGCTTTTGGTAAGTAGGAGGACATAATGAATAGAGAATTAGATAAGTTATCAATCAATGCAATAAGAGCACTTTCGGCAGATGCTATAGAAAGGTCTAAATCTGGACATCCAGGGCTTCCTTTAGGTGCCGCTACCATGGCGTTTATTTTATGGACAAAGATGAATCATAATGGGAAGAACCCAAACTGGGATAACAGAGATAGATTTATATTATCAGCAGGGCATGGCTCAATGTTAGAATATTCCTTACTTCACTTATTTGGATATGAAATAACAATTGAAGATATTAAAAATTTTAGACAAGTTGGAAGCTTAACTCCAGGACATCCAGAGTATGGTCATACAAAAGGTGTTGAAATAACAACAGGACCACTTGGACAAGGTATATGTAATGCGGTAGGTATGGCTATCGCAGAAGCACACCTTGCAGAAAAGTTTAATAAACCTGGATTTAATATTGTAGATCATTATACTTATGCCATTGTAGGAGATGGTTGTCTAATGGAAGGAATTTCAGCAGAGGCATCATCCCTTGCAGGTACTTTAGGCCTTGGTAAATTAGTAGTTCTATACGATTCAAATAACATTTCAATTGAAGGAAATACAGATATAGCCTTTAGAGAAGACGTAACTAAAAGATATGAAGCTTATGGATGGCAAGTACTACAGGTTACTGATGGTAATGATATTGATGCAATTGAAGAGGCTATTAATATAGCAAAAGCTGAAATTTCAAGGCCATCTATAATAATAGTTAAAAATGAAATAGGATTTGGATGTCCAGCAAAGCAAGGGAAAGCATCAGCTCATGGAGAACCTCTAGGAACTGAAAATGTTCTGGCTATGAAAGAAAATTTAGGATGGAATACAGAAGTTCCATTTTATGTACCTACTGAAGTATATTCGAATATGAATACACATATAGAGCATGGAATAGCTAAAGAAGCGAGCTGGAATGAACTTTTCAGTGTGTATTCAGTAGCTTATCCAGAATTATCAGAAGAATATAACAGGTGGATTAGTGGTGATATTGATAACGAAGAATTGCTAAATAACGAAGAATTCTGGAGCTTTGATAAAGCGATGGCTACTAGAGAATCTTCAGGAATTCTTATAAATAGATTAGCAAAGTTAATCCCTAATTTCATAGGAGGTTCAGCAGATCTTGCACCTTCAAATAAAACATATATTGAAGGCAAAGGAGATTTTTCAGCAGAAGATAGACGCGGACAAAACCTTCACTTTGGAGTTAGAGAGCATGCTATGGCAGCTATAGTAAATGGTATGTATGCTCATGGTGGACTTAAGGTATTTTGTGCAACCTTCTTTGTATTCAGTGATTATATGAAGGGAGCTATGAGATTATCTTCTTTGATGAAGCTTCCAATAGCATATGTTTTGACTCATGACAGCATAGGAGTTGGAGAAGATGGACCGACTCATCAGCCTATAGAACAATTAGCAAGTCTTAGAAGTATGCCAAACATGACAGTATTTAGACCAGCAGACTCAAAAGAAACCGCTGCTGCTTGGTATTACGCTGTAACTAATGGAACTACTCCTACAGCATTAGTATTAACAAGACAGAAATTACCACTATATGAAGGCTGTGCAAAGAGAGCTTTAAAGGGTGGATATATACTTAAGGATTCGAAGAAAGCTATTCCAGATGTGCTTTTAATGGCTTCTGGATCAGAAGTAGAACTTATATTTAGAGCGGCAGAAGAATTAGAAACAAAAGGAATAGATGCAAGAGTTATAAGTATTCCAAGCTTTGAGGTATTTGAAGCTCAAGATGAAGTATATAAAGAATCAGTTATGCCAATTTCAGTTAGAGCTAGAGTTGCAGTTGAAGCATTAACTTCTTTTGGATGGCATAAATACGTAGGTATAGATGGAGAAATGATTTCTCTAGACACTTTTGGAGCATCAGGAAAAGCTGAGACTTTGTTTAAGCAATTTGGATTTACGGTCGAAAATGTGGTTGATAAGGTAGTAAAAGTCGTAAATAAAGGAGTAAAAGTTCAATTTAAAGCTTAAAATTGTGATCCCTTGTTGAAATTGAGGTGTGACTCAATTTACCCGTTTACAAAATATTAATTGTAGAAGTGCCTCAGTTTCAACCTTAATATAAAATAATAAAAAATTTAGGTGTTGTCAAAGTACTGTGTTGAAATTAAGTGGTTATTTATATATAGCCTAAAATTTAAATAAATATATAAATGAGAGGAATATCTATATGATCATTAAAAGTGTAAATGATAAAGAATTTAAGAAATATGGACAAATATTAAAAAATTATGATTTCAAAGAGATACTTGCAAAAATGCAAAACACTCCACTTCCAGAAGATGTGATCTATGAGCCTTCTGTTAAAGAACTTGAGGAACTAACAATAGCAAAAGAACTAAAAGAAAGAGAGTTTGGAGAATTACCAATACAAATTGGCTTCTGCAATGGTAATAACTATATGCTAAATGCAGTAGAATACCACCGCACCTCAGAAATAAATATAGCAGTCACAGAACTTATACTTTTAATTGGAAGTCAGCAAGACATTGAAGACGATTACTCTTATGATACATCTAAAATTGAAGCGTTTTTAGTTCCAGCAGGAACCGCTATAGAAGTATATGGTACTACACTTCATTACGCACCTTGTAACGCTAAGGAAGATGGATTCAGATGTGTTGTAGTATTGCCGAAAGATACCAATCTACCTTTAGAGCATAAGGTAGAAAAGGTTAATGAAGATGCATTATTATTTGCAAGAAACAAGTGGCTTATCGGACACAAAGACACTGATTTAGGTGAACAAGGAGCGTTTATAGGTCTTGTTGGAGAGAACATTTCAATAAAATAGCTGAAATACTTTCTGATGGATATAAATAAAGAAAAAATAAAAGCTTTGAGCTTCATCTATATTGTGAAGATTCAGCAATATGACTTATCAAACAAAAGGCGTCAGATATAGATTCAAAGCAATAATTAAAATGATAGTAAGAAAACTTCAATATAATAAATTAAATAAATGGAGGAATTAGAAATGAATAATACACCAAAAGTAAAATTAGGAATTGTCGCAGTAAGTAGAGATTGCTTCCCTATGGAGCTTTCAGCTAATAGAAGAAAGGCAGTAGTAGAAGCATTTAATGGAGAAATTTTTGAATGTGAAACAACTGTAGAAAATGAAAAAGATATGAGAAAAGCTTTAGCAGAAGTTAAAGAAGCAGGTGTAAATGCTTTAGTTGTTTTCCTTGGAAACTTTGGCCCAGAAACTTCAGAAACTTTACTTGCAAAAGAATTTGGTGGTCCAGTTATGTTTGCAGCTGCCTCAGAAGAAAGTGGAGATAACCTTGTTGGTGGACGTGGAGATGCATATTGTGGGATGCTAAATGCAAGCTACAACTTAGCACTTCGTAACATAAAAGCATATATCCCTGAATATCCAGTTGGGACTGCAAAAGAAGTTGCAGAAATGATTTCTGAATTTGTTCCGGTTGCTAATACATTACTTGGCTTAAGTAACTTAAAGATAATATCATTTGGTCCAAGACCTCAGGATTTCTTAGCTTGTAACGCACCTATTAAACAATTATATAATTTAGGTGTTGAAATAGAAGAAAATTCAGAACTTGATTTGTTTGCTGCCTTCAATGCACATGCAAATGATTCAAGAATACCAGAAGTTATATCAAGTATGGAAAAAGAGCTTGGAGAAGGTAATAAAATGCCTGGTATCCTTCCAAAGCTAGCTCAATATGAAATTACATTATTAGACTGGATGGAAGAACATAAAGGGTCAAGAGAATATGTTGTATTTGCAAATAAATGCTGGCCTTCCTTCCAAACTCAATTTGGTTTTGTACCATGCTATGTAAACAGTCGTTTAGCTGCTATGGGTATTCCTGTATCTTGTGAAGTTGATATTTATGGAGCTTTAAGTGAATATATAGGAACATGCATAAGCCAAGACGTTGTAACTTTACTTGACATAAACAATACAGTGCCTGCTGATATGTATGAATCAGAAATAAAAGGAAAGTTTGATTACACATTAAAGGATACCTTTATGGCATTCCATTGTGGAAATACAGCTGCTTGCAAATTAACTTGCGGAACTATGAAAAATCAAATGATAATGGCTAGAGCTCTAGAACCAAATCAAGAACCAAATATAACAAGAGGAACTTTAGAAGGAGATATAATTCCTGGAGATATTACTTTCTTCCGTCTACAAAGCAATGCTGATGCAGAACTAACAGCTTATGTAGCAGAGGGCGAGGTTCTACCTGTTGCAACTCGTTCTTTTGGAGCTATAGGTGTGTTTGCAATTCCTGAAATGGGAAGATTCTATAGACATGTATTGATTGAAGGAAGATACCCACATCATGGAGCAGTTGCTTTTGGGCATTTTGGAAAAGCAATATATAATTTATTTAGATATTTAGGAGTCAAAGAAATTGGATTTAACCAACCTAAGGCAATGTTGTACAAGACAGAAAATCCTTATAAATAGAGGATTGATAGTTATTAATGTAGTATGGCATAGCAGAACATGCAGTGTTAGTAATACTTAGATTAAAAGTGAGTGGTAGAAAGATAATTTATCACTCACTTTTTTTACTTTAGAAAATATAAGATTTTCAACCTATCTAAACTCATATTTCAAAGGATTTGCAAATTTCAAAAGCTATGAAATAAAAAAATAAAATATATTCGATTGCCAGGTCTTTCTCCTGCACATTTAGAAAATAAAATGCGTAAAAAAGTATCCGTTTTAAAGTGATGATTTTATAGTTAAATATATAAATATATAGATATATAAATATATAAATATATAAATATATAAATATATAAATATATAAATATATAAACATATAGGAAAGATGTAGGTGGAAGAAGTGTGTCTAAGTATCGTAATCTTATGAAGAAACTGATTATGAAATCTTTGCTATATTGATTAATAACATTATGAAGTAAGAAAAAATTTATTATAAGATCAACATTTTATAGATAGATGAAGCGTATACATGTATAAAAATAGTTAATTCATTAAAGAGTATGAACTGATTATCTCTTATAAGAATATACTGATAATAGGTAAGGGGGATCGAAGCTATGAGTAAAAAAAATATAAAATTTCATTGTGAAAAGTGCGGCAAAATAATTGATACTGATGTGAGTGGGTTTTATATTTATAAAGATATCTCAGATGCTCCTAAAAATATTTACGATATAATGAATGTAATAATAAATAAAGAATACAACTTAAGTAGAAATTTTTGTTCTAATAAATGCTACAATTTATTTTATTGGGAGAATATAGTATTACGAAGTTCTTTATATAATGTAATTGAAAGTGAAGCAATGGGATGTCTTCTGACAACAAATTCAGATAATATTCCATATTCTATCTTGAAAGAAGTAAGCTTAGAAGATTTAGAAAAATACGTTGAACAGAAAATTAGATATATAGAAGATAATTTATAAAAGCCTAATCTAGGCTTTTTTGTTTATTTATTCATTAGGAATATATAATTCAATTAAAATTAAACAGGTTATTTAATTTATTGTCTATTTTACAGTGTAACAGCTCCAGGTGTATCAATTCATGGAATATGTTGAAATACGGAGGAATATTAAACAATGGACAAGTAGTCTTGTATAACAGTATTTTATACAATATATAGAATTAAGCCGTATGTTATTATAAATTATGTCGCTGCAATGCAGAGAGACAAAAACACAAAAATTAAGAGTTTGTTTAAAGAAAATAAATTTTTAAAATCAGTGTTGACAAAGAAATCTTACGGTGGTAAGATGAATAAGCTGTCAGAAAGATGGCAATAAAAACTTGGTCTTTGAAAATTAAACAGAGAAGATAAACAAAGTCTAAAACTAGACTTAAACTAAACCAGCAATTCTTTTGAAAAAAGACTTACTAAGTAAGTAAGCTATGATTAAACTTTAAATTGAGAGTTTGATCCTGGCTCAGGACGAACGCTGGCGGCGTGCCTAACACATGCAAGTCGAGCGGAGAAAGTTCTTCGGAACTTTCTCAGCGGCGGACGGGTGAGTAACACGTGGGTAACCTGCCTTATAGAGGGGGATAGCCTTCCGAAAGGAAGATTAATACCGCATAACATTTTCGTTTCGCATGAAATGAAAATCAAAGGAGCAATCCGCTATAAGATGGACCCGCGGCGCATTAGCTAGTTGGTGAGGTAATGGCTCACCAAGGCGACGATGCGTAGCCGACCTGAGAGGGTGATCGGCCACATTGGAACTGAGATACGGTCCAGACTCCTACGGGAGGCAGCAGTGGGGAATATTGCACAATGGGGGAAACCCTGATGCAGCAACGCCGCGTGAGTGATGAAGGCCTTCGGGTTGTAAAGCTCTGTCTTTGGGGACGATAATGACGGTACCCAAGGAGGAAGCCACGGCTAACTACGTGCCAGCAGCCGCGGTAATACGTAGGTGGCAAGCGTTGTCCGGATTTACTGGGCGTAAAGGGAGCGTAGGTGGATATTTAAGTGGGATGTGAAATACCTGAGCTTAACTTGGGTGCTGCATTCCAAACTGGATATCTAGAGTGCAGGAGAGGAAAGTGGAATTCCTAGTGTAGCGGTGAAATGCGTAGAGATTAGGAAGAACACCAGTGGCGAAGGCGACTTTCTGGACTGTAACTGACACTGAGGCTCGAAAGCGTGGGGAGCAAACAGGATTAGATACCCTGGTAGTCCACGCCGTAAACGATGGATACTAGGTGTGGGGGTTTCAACACCTCCGTGCCGCCGTTAACACAATAAGTATCCCGCCTGGGGAGTACGGTCGCAAGATTAAAACTCAAAGGAATTGACGGGGGCCCGCACAAGCAGCGGAGCATGTGGTTTAATTCGAAGCAACGCGAAGAACCTTACCTAGACTTGACATCTCCTGAATTACCCTTAACCGGGGAAGTCGGTACCTTTGGTACCGACAGGAAGACAGGTGGTGCATGGTTGTCGTCAGCTCGTGTCGTGAGATGTTGGGTTAAGTCCCGCAACGAGCGCAACCCTTATTGTTAGTTGCTACCATTTAGTTGAGCACTCTAGCGAGACTGCCCGGGTTAACCGGGAGGAAGGTGGGGATGACGTCAAATCATCATGCCCCTTATGTCTAGGGCTACACACGTGCTACAATGGCAAGTACAAAGAGACGCAAGACCGTGAGGTGGAGCAAATCTCAAAAACTTGTCCCAGTTCGGATTGTAGGCTGAAACTCGCCTACATGAAGCCGGAGTTGCTAGTAATCGCGAATCAGCATGTCGCGGTGAATACGTTCCCGGGCCTTGTACACACCGCCCGTCACACCATGAGAGTTGGCAATACCCGAAGTCTGTGAGCTAACCCGTAAGGGAGGCAGCAGCCGAAGGTAGGGTCAGCGATTGGGGTGAAGTCGTAACAAGGTAGCCGTAGGAGAACCTGCGGCTGGATCACCTCCTTTCTATGGAGAAATTATTAAGTACTGATGCATTTCAGGCTTAATATATACGAATTCTGGTTAGAATCTCTCTCTGTTTAATTTTGAGATACCAAGTATCTCAGATTGTTCTTTGAAAATTGCACATAAGTTAAAGTAAAGATATTTACTATTCTTTGTAATATAAAGGACTGAATAAAATACACGCTAGTATTGAAAACAGTCAATAATCTGCGGACTAGATAATATGTATCTATAGTCCAACCGTACAGTATGCAATGTACTTTTTTTTGAGTGCAGAAATATAATTTGTGCGTTAGATTAAGAGTGACATTAGAACCAAGCAGGAAAATAACTAAGTAATGCGACGGTTATAATGACACGACATTAGGTCAAGCTACAAAGGGCGCATGGTGAATGCCTTGGCATCAAGAGCCGAAGAAGGACGTGACAAGCTGCGATAAGCTTTGGGTAGGCGCAAATAGCCTGTGATCCAAAGATCTCCGAATGAGGAAACTCACGTAGGTAACCCTACGTATCTTATAGTGAATACATAGCTATAGGAGGGTAAACCTAGGGAACTGAAACATCTAAGTACCTAGAGGAAGAGAAAGAAAAATCGATTCCGTCAGTAGCGGCGAGCGAAATCGGAAGAGCCCAAACCAAAGATTTATCTTTGGGGTTGCGGACAGAACATAACATTGGTGGCTATTGTAATTGAAGATATCTGGAAAGATACACCGTAGAAGGTAATAGTCCTGTAAGTGAAACAAGAAGACCATAGTTCTGCTCCAGAGTACCACGAGACACGTGAAACCTTGTGGGAAGCAGGGAGGACCACCTCCCAAGGCTAAATACTACTTGATGACCGATAGTGAAGAAGTACCGTGAGGGAAAGGTGAAAAGAACCCCGGGAGGGGAGTGAAATAGAACCTGAAACCGTGTGCCTACAACCGATCATAGCACCATATGTGTGTGATGATGTGCTTTTTGTAGAACGAGCCAACGAGTTACGGTATGTAGCGAGGTTAAGTACTTAAGGTACGGAGCCGAAGGGAAACCGAGTCTGAATAGGGCGACTAGTTGCATGCCGTAGACCCGAAACCGGGTGACCTATCCATGGCCAGGTTGAAGCGAAGGTAAAACTTCGTGGAGGACCGAACCACGTTGGTGTTGAAAAACCATGGGATGAGCTGTGGATAGCGGAGAAATTCCAATCGAACTCGGAGATAGCTGGTTCTCCCCGAAATAGCTTTAGGGCTAGCGTCGGATATGACTAATGGAGGTAGAGCACTGAATGGGCTAGGGGGCATATCGCTTACCGAACCTTATCAAACTCCGAATGCCATATAGTATTAGTCCGGCAGTCAGACTGCGAATGATAAGATCCGTAGTCAAAAGGGAAACAGCCCAGATCGTCAGCTAAGGTCCCAAAGTATAAGTTAAGTGGAAAAGGATGTGGGATTTCTAAGACAACTAGGATGTTGGCTTAGAAGCAGCCACTCATTAAAAGAGTGCGTAATAGCTCACTAGTCGAGAGATCCTGCGCCGAAGATGTTCGGGGCTCAAACTTATCACCGAAGCTACGGCTAGCAGATTTATCTGCTGGGGTAGGGGAGCGTCGTAATCGGGCTGAAGTCGTACCGTAAGGAGCGGTGGACTGATTACGAGTGAGTATGTTGGCATCAGTAGCGAGAACTAGGTGAGAATCCTAGTGGCCGAAAACCTAAGGTTTCCTCAGGAAGGCTCGTCCGCTGAGGGTTAGTCGGGACCTAAGCCGAGGCCGAAAGGCGTAGGTGATGGACAATCGGTTGATATTCCGATACTACTGCAAATCGTTATTACCGATGGAGTGACGCAGGAAGATAGAGTGTGCTAGCTATTGGATGCTAGTCTAAGCACTTAGGTATACAGGTAGGCAAATCCGCCTGTATTAGCTGAGGTGTGATGGGGAAGGCCTTTTAGGCTGAAGTACTTGATTCTACGCTGCCAAGAAAAGCTTCTAGGGAGAAATGTAGTACCCGTACCGCAAACCGACACAGGTAGGTGAGGAGAGAATCCTAAGGCCGGCGGAAGAATTACAGTTAAGGAACTCGGCAAATTGACCCCGTAACTTCGGGAGAAGGGGTGCCTACGAGAGTAGGTCGCAGAGAATAGGCCCAAGCAACTGTTTAGCAAAAACACAGGTCTCTGCTAAAGCGAAAGCTGATGTATAGGGGCTGACGCCTGCCCGGTGCTGGAAGGTTAAGGGGAATCGTTAGCGGTAACGCGAAGCGGTGAACTTAAGCCCCAGTAAACGGCGGCCGTAACTATAACGGTCCTAAGGTAGCGAAATTCCTTGTCAGGTAAGTTCTGACCCGCACGAATGGCGTAATGACTTGGGCACTGTCTCAACTGTAAATCCGGCGAAGTTGTAGTGCAAGTGAAGATGCTTGCTACCCGCGATTGGACGGAAAGACCCCGTAGAGCTTTACTGTAGCTTAGCATTGAGTTTCGGTATTGTCTGTACAGGATAGGTGGGAGACTTGGAAGCATCCTCGTTAGGGGATGTGGAGTCGTCCTTGGGATACCACCCTGACAGTACTGGGATTCTAACCGGGCACCATGAAGCTGGTGACGGGACATTGTTAGGTGGGCAGTTTGACTGGGGCGGTCGCCTCCAAAAAAGTAACGGAGGCGCCCAAAGGTTCCCTCAGAACGGTCGGAAATCGTTCGTAGAGTGCAAAGGCAGAAGGGAGCCTGACTGCGACACCCACAAGTGGAGCAGGGACGAAAGTCGGGCTTAGTGATCCGGTGGTACCTCGTGGGAGGGCCATCGCTCAACGGATAAAAGCTACCTCGGGGATAACAGGCTGATCTCCCCCAAGAGTCCACATCGACGGGGAGGTTTGGCACCTCGATGTCGGCTCGTCGCATCCTGGGGCTGAAGTAGGTCCCAAGGGTTGGGCTGTTCGCCCATTAAAGCGGCACGCGAGCTGGGTTCAGAACGTCGTGAGACAGTTCGGTCCCTATCCGTCGCGGGCGTAGGAAATTTGAGAGGAGCTGTCCTTAGTACGAGAGGACCGGGATGGACTGACCTCTGGTGCACCAGTTGTTCCGCCAGGAGCATAGCTGGGTAGCTACGTCGGGAAGGGATAAACGCTGAAAGCATCTAAGCGTGAAGCCCACCTCAAGATTAGATTTCCCATAGCGTAAGCTAGTAAGACCCCTCGAAGAACACGAGGTTGATAGGTCGGAGGTGTAAGCATGGTAACATGTTCAGCTGACCGATACTAATAGGTCGAGGGCTTGACCAATAAATGTTATTACAAAGTAAACTTAAGTGCAATTTTGAAAGAATAATCTTTCAAAGATCTAGTAATGATGCGTCTAAGGGTTACACCCGTACCCATACCGAACACGAAGGTTAAGACTTAGACGGCTGATGGTACTGCATGGGCGACTGTGTGGGAGAGTAGGTGGTTGCTAGGTAATCAGTATCTTACGATACATAAAAGACTTCACAAATGTGAAGTCTTTTTTTTATTATTTAAGAATTTATAACTTAATTATATATGTGAATAATTATATGAACAGACTTATGACATAATATAACTTAAAGAATAAAAAATAAGAATTTGTCGCCTGTAAGTTTCCTTATGTACATTCGGGAAGACATAGGTGTAAAAAAAGTATATAATTTTATTAATTATAAAGAATATTTAAGGCTAGATTAGAATAATGTAGGTCGCGTTAACTTAATATAATATTAATAGATGAACTAGATATAGGGTTCCATTACGAGAGCTTAAGTTATGCATGTTCGAAAATCATGCACCTATACCCTGTAGACATGCATAGCTTAGTAGTTGAAGTTGTAACCCTAAATAAGGAGGCAAAATGGATTCGATTTATAAGGTTAAACAAATCACAAAACTATATAAAAGTTGCGATAAATGTGGTCTTCCTGATATAAATTGTATTTGCAATACAATTTCGAAAGTTAATACTAAAGCAAAGATATGGATACTATCCACAGAGAAAGAATTCTATAGACCTTCTAATACTGCAAGAATTTTAAAATTAGTAAATCCAGAATCAACAGATATATATTTATGGGAAAGAACTAAAAAGCCTGAAGAGTTAATCAAAAACATAAAGCAGGATATTTATGATGTATATCTTGTTTTTCCAGAAGAAAGCAGAGATGTAGAAAGTGTTGAAGTTATGAATAATCATGCAGATAAAATTCCCGCATTTATTCTTTTAGACGGAACATGGAAAGAAGCTAAGAAGATACTTAGGAGAAGTGAATATTTAAAGGAACTTCCGAGAATTTCACTGAGTGTGGATTTTAAATCTGAATATAATTTAAGAAGAGGAGTTGTTGAAGGAAATTTATGCACTATAGAAGCAGCAATTGAAGTAATAAGAAAGAATAATGAATTAGAGAATGCTGATAAAATTAATAAAGTCTTTAAAATGTTTCTTGAGGGCTTTAAATTTGGATTATGTGGACAGAAGATAAGTGATATATAGTCAGAATTGATTTGCACTAAATGCAATTGTTTAAGGAGAATTCAATGAAGGTTTTAGCAGAGAATAAAAGTGGTCAACAGTTATTAGAATACAAAAAAGTTACGGAGAAAGATTTACTGGAAAGTACTGAAATTAGACCGGTCACAAGTTCATTTGCATTTGTAAGATGCTATGGAAAGTATTTGGTTGCTCATAATAAGTGGAGAAATCAGTGGGAATTTCCTGCTGGTAAGATTGAAGAAGGAGAGACTTATAGGGAGTGTGCAGTAAGGGAGTTATTTGAAGAAACTAATCAGAAAATACGTGATTTTCAGTTTAAAGGAGTATTTAAGATATATGATAAAAAAAAGGAAGAGATACGATACAGAACGGCATATTTTGCAGATATAGACCATATTGATGATTTTAAAGAAAATGATGAGATGGAAGATATTATGCTTTGGGATTTAAAGAGCCATATAGGGGATTTTGATGAAGTAGATAAAAAGATGCTGGAGCTAATTTTGCTTAATTAATTTAATCAAAGTACTTCTTTTATTTAATAAATAATTACGAAATTTCTTTTAAGTGTTATTCTATCACAATTAGTAATTTTCTGAATAAAATTTAATATAAATGAATTTTCATTTTTATAATGCGCAATGTAACCTAAGCTATATTGGAAGAAGAGAAAAATATTAAGCTAAGGAGAAATCACGTGATTAAATGCAGGAACTATATAAGTTAGAAAATGCTTGGTATGTAAAAATAATATTTGCTGCAATAACAACTTTATTTGCACCATTTAAATTAGCTTTACTTGTGCTATGTGCAATGATAATAATTGATACAATAACTGGATGTATTTATGCAGCTAGAATTAAAAGATTAAACAGTAGAGGATTAAGAAGAGGCTTAGATAAAATATTAGTTTACTCAATTTGTATTTTAGTTGTAAGACTTTTAGAAATAGGAGTACAAGAGATTTTTAGTACAACTCTTCTTACTGAATTTATTACAGCTTATCTCATTCTTACTGAAAGTTTTAGTGCACTAGAAAATCTTAATTCTTTAGGAGCACCATTACCATTAAGAATTAAAAAAATAATCTTGGCCAATATAAAGAATGATACTTTAAGGCAAATTGTGATTGAGGACGAAAATAAAAAGAATTACAATGATGAAATATCTGATATAAAACAGTATTGCTTGCCTAATATAAATGATGAAAACATTAAAAGAGTCATGCTGATAATGATAAATGAGTGGACAAAATTTATAAATATACTGGACAAAGAATTAGATGAAGCTGAAGGGTATAGCAATGATTTGATTTTATGTAAGGTATTATCTTTAGTGGAAGCTACTAAAAAGACTACTAGAGATATTTGGATAGATGAAGGTATATCTAAAAATTATATGGAAAGATTCATGATTTATCATAAGGTTAGACTGGACAAGTATTTAACAGAATTAGAATTTATATGCGAGAGTAGTGATTCCATTGAGAAGAAGAAAAAACTAATAATAGAAAAGCTTATTATTTTGATGTATATCACTGTTTCAGACAGCCAAAAAAGTATAAGTGAAGAATTGTAAACTTCAAGAATCCTCTTTTATTAATAATTAAATCTTACTTCAAAAGAAAATAAAGCAAGAAAATAGTATAGAATATGAAAAAACTTCGGTAATGCTCTGTATAGTTGATTACTGAAGCGAAAAGTTAAGGTGTTTTACAAGTATTAGAAGGCAACTTTATGGATGTGATGCATAGAGCTGTCTTCTTTTTGTGTACATACAATAATTTTATATTATGTACTAATATTTATATAAGTATTAATACTAGCCAACAAAAATATCATCACCAGGGTTATTATTATTGTTACCAGTCGGATTTACATCAGTAGCTATGAATTGCTTTTGAGATGCTAATGTTAATAACAGACAACCAACGCCTACAATAAAGTTACCAAGTACATTTATTTCATCTGCATTTTTATCTTTGGCAAGAGCTATAGCAATTGCATTTGTAAGGATAAGAGCATCTTCTGGACTGAGATTATCAAAAATTGTCATCACTACACCTACTTATAATTAATGATAATAAATAATATGATGCTATTTTGTGAGGTATGCTTCTAATGAACTTAAGTTAGGATAATTAAATTATTTTATTTAATTAAAGTAGTACTAAAAATTAATGAAATAAGTAGTATATTTAATCTTTATTGGTGAAGTGTGGTAATTGAAAGTTATATATTTTTTTATAGTAATTAAACAAAGTGTTGACAAAATAATTTTTCAGGAATAAAATGAATATTAACAAAAAACTATGAAGAGGAAGAGTAAATAATTTACTGTTGAAAGAGAGAGAAACTCACCGGCTGAAAGGTTTCTTAAATAAGTATTATTGAAAACCACCTCTGAGTTGACTGCTGAAATATATAGTAGGTAGTTCCGTAAACTTGCGTTAAAAGTGTTGAGTGATAGAAGTAGCTAATTGCTTACTTCTGTAATTTGGGTGGAATCGCGATATACTCGTCCCTTATAGGGGATGAGTTTTTTTATTGTATAGGAAATTATAAAATTTTCAAGCTAGTTAAACGTAGATACTTCAATGGGTTTATATGCTTTTTACGAGATAAAGTAAAAAGATAAAAGTTATTGAACAATATAATTTTAAATTTACCACTTTAGTAATTTTAAAATTGAATATTTAAAAGCAATGAAGAGGAAGAGTAGGCAATTTACGCAAATCTGCGTTATGGATTTTGAGTGATAGTAGTTGATAGTATAGCTACTATAATTTGGGTGGAATCGCGATTAAACTCGTCCCTTATCTGTGGGGACGGGTTTTATTTTTTATTTTTGAGGAATTTATAACTAAGTAAGATCTATAAGTATGCGTAATAGGTTTAAAACAAAAAAATTAAAGAATAAAAAAAGAATATGTAGCCTGTCAAATTTTCCTCATACGTATTCAAAAAGACAGATGCGCAAAAAAAAATCACTGAAGGAAGTCGCTTCAGCGACTTTATATATATTAAAACTAAATTTTATAAAAGGAGGACTATCATGTTAAAAGTTATTTTAAAAGATGGAAGTGTTATTGATTCAAATGAAGAAGAAGGAAGAAGGGCTTTAAGGCATACCGCAGCACACATATTAGCTCAAGCGGTAAAACGCTTATATCCAGGTGCTAAACTAACTATAGGTCCAGCAATTGATAGTGGATTCTATTACGATTTTGATATGGAAGAAACACTTACTATAGATTCGCTTAAAGCAATTGAAGAAGAAATGAAGATAATAATTAAGGAAGACTTAAAACTTGAAAGGAGTGTATTATCTAGAGCGGTTGCATTAATGCTTATGGAGGAAAAAGGTGAAAGTTATAAGGTGGAACTTATAAATGATTTACCAGAAGATGAAGAGTTAACTTTCTTTAAACAAGGTGACTTTATTGATTTATGTGCAGGTCCACATGTACTTTCTACTTCAAAGGTAAAAGCTGTTAAGCTACTATCAGTTGCAGGGGCTTATTGGAGAGGCAATGAGAAAAATAAGATGCTCCAAAGAGTTTATGGTACTGCCTTTGCAAAAAAGAGTGAGTTAGATCAATATTTAAATATGTTGGAAGAAGCCAAAAAACGAGACCATAGAAAGCTTGGAAAAGAACTTAAGCTATTTTCTTTAATGAATGAAGGACCAGGATTTCCATTTTTTCTTCCAAATGGTGTAGTATTGAAAAATAAGTTAATTGAGTACTGGAGAGAACTTCATAGAAAGTATGGATATGAGGAAATTGAAACACCACTTATATTAAACAGAGATCTATGGCAGACTTCAGGACATTGGTATCATTATAAGGAAAACATGTACACAGTAAATATTGATGAAGAGGAATATGCAATAAAGCCAATGAATTGTCCTGGTGGAATGTTAGTATACAAATCTGAGTCACATTCTTACAAAGAGCTTCCGATTAGAGCTGCAGAACTGGGAAGAGTGCATAGACATGAGCTTTCTGGTGCTTTACATGGGCTTATGAGAGTAAGAGCCTTTACTCAAGATGATGCGCATATATTCATGTTACCTGAGCAAATCAAAGATGAGATAAAGAGCGTAATTAAACTTATAAATGAAGTATATTCACGATTTGGTTTTAAATATAATGTTGAACTTTCAACAAGACCGGAGAATTCAATGGGAAGTGATAGTGAATGGGAAATTGCTGAAGAATCACTTAAAAATGCCTTAGAGGAAATAAATATGTCTTTTAAGATTAACCCAGGAGATGGAGCTTTTTATGGTCCTAAAATAGATTTTCATCTTGAAGATAGTATTGGCAGGACATGGCAATGTGGCACAATACAACTAGATTTTCAGCTTCCTCAAAGGTTTGATTTAGAGTATGTTGGTAGTGATGGTGAAAAGCATAAACCTATTGTTATACACAGAGTAATTTTCGGAAGCATTGAAAGATTCATTGGGATACTAATAGAACATTTTGAAGGAAAATTTCCAACTTGGATATCACCAGTTCAAGTTAAAGTACTTCCTATATCAGATCAGTTTAATGAGTATGCAGATGAAGTAGTAAAAAAACTAGAAGAAAATCATATTAGAGTTAAGATAGATAATAGAGTCGAGAAGATAGGTTATAAGATTAGAGAAGCTAGAAATGAAAGAGTGCCTTATATTATAATTGTGGGTGAAAAAGAAAGAAATACAAAAACAATTTCTCTCAGAAGCAGAAAAAATGGTGAAGAAGGTTCTGTAAATATTGAAGATTTTTTATCTAATATCGATAACGAAATAAGGCTAAAACAACTATAATACTAAGTTGTTTCTAGGTTATATAAAATACAGGATAATTAGTTTAATATAAACACTAATACCCTGTATTTTTACTTGTAGATACAAAAAAGTTATTAAGCATGACAGATATTTTTAAGTATCATTGTATATCTGTTTAATGAAATTGGTTTATGATATAATAAAAAGTAAATCATGAAAACGTTATACAATAATATAAGAATGATTATTAGGTGTGACAATAAAAGTTGATTAATTTTATTTGGGAGTTTTTGTGGATATTTATATACCTATATATGCATTGTTATTATTGTTTACAAATTAGTAATGTATTTTTGCAAACAATTGTTAAATATGGGGGAGTGAAAAATGATAAAGATTCTTTTATGTTGTCTTGGGGGATTCTCTTCAAGTGCTTTGGCTCAAAAAGTTGAAAAGGAGATATTAGATAATAATATGCAAAATGATTTTTATATCGAGTTTTCACCATTTCAATTAGCTGTAAAGAAAGTTTCTGAGTTTGATATTATAGTATGTTGTCCTCATTTAATTACAGATGTAAAAAAAATTATAAAAACTTTAAATCCTGATATACCTATTTATATTCTTCCACCAAGGATGTATGGAATGATGAGCTTTAATGAGTTATCATTAGATGCTGTTGATGCTATTGAGTTATACAAGACCAATAGAATTAATCCAGTGTATTTTCCTGGAGAAGATAATACCTTAAGGGTTACTAGGCATGTAGCTTATAGAAAAACTAAGGTTTAATCATGTATCTTATAGACAAAAAACAATAAACAATAATAGTTTAATACTGAGTAAAAATCTTAAGTCACTGGATATAGAAAATATAAGTATAAATTTAAATAGAATGACCGCCTACAATATTGTAGACGGTCATTATGTTTAGATTTAGTTATTTTCCCCGGTTTTAATAGTATTATCAATATCTATTTTTACAGATATGTTTAGACTAATATCAACTTTAGTAGATGATTTTTCTAAAGATTCAAGTAATGTAATCACTTCTCTAAGACTACTTGAGTTGTTACCTTCTTCTGGGGGAGTTTCAACTTCGGTAGGAAGTTCTTCTACAACAGGTGGTTCAGCAATTTCAGTCTTTGGTTCTTCTGCAGTAACAGGTTCCAAAACTTCTGTGGGCAATGCAGCAGATATAGCTTCATTAAGTAATTTAGCATTCTTTAAAACATGTTTCACATATTTTTTTGTAAACCCTTTACTTGCGATATCTTCTATGCTAAGGCCTTCTTCGTAAAGTTTGATAATTTCAGTCTTTTTACTAATTTTCATATATAACACCTCTTTATTATTAAATTCTATCTAAAGAGTTCCTATGCCGAAATTTAATTTATACTTGTTCGAAAATCACGGCTTCTTGGGATTTTCGAGCATGTATAAATTAATAGTTGAGCTTGGAACTCTATAAAGGATTTCTGCATCGAAACTTAAGTTATACTTGATCGATAATCTAGGCTTTAGAGGATTATCAGTGGAATGTACAACGTAGTAGTTGAGTTAGGAGTCCTATAAATATGAATTATTTCAATTCATATTAATTAATACAGCATATTTATATTCTTTTATGAATCAAATTATTTCACTTTCAGATGAATATGAATGAGAATAGCATAAAATTCCTTATTAAATTTGTTATACTTTGTGTTGTGAAAAAAGTAATAAAGAACATTATTTTAGGATAAAAAATAAAAGCATTTATTGTAATAGTCAAAATGGCCATTACAGTAAATACTTTTAAAGTTTAAATATAAATGTAATTCTATCAAGTAATTATAAATATTTAAGCTAGCTTAGATTTTGTAAAATTAAATCGCCTTTATAGTGAGAATCAATAGGATTTTCCAATAGATATTTAATAAATACAGCAGTAACTAGTGGGTCAAATTGAGTTCCAGCATTTTTACTTAATTCATTAATTGCATAGTTTGGATCGAGACTTTTTCTATAAACTCTATTTGAAGTCATAGCGTCAAATGCATCAGCAACTGCTATTATAGCAGCACATTGAGGAATTTCATCTCCTATCAGCCCATTAGGATAACCAAGTCCATCGTATCTTTCGTGGTGATATAAAATCATATCTAATATTTTGTTTTCATTAAAGTTCTCTACTAATTTAAGCATATCATGTCCAATTGTTGGATGTTGCTGGATTAGCTTATATTCTTCTTTACTGAGCTTTATTGGCTTATTTAATATACCATCGCTTATACCTATTTTACCGATGTCATGAAGTAGCGCACCAACATAGACTGTTTCACAATCAGCCTTAGAATATTTTAATCTTTCTGCAATAATCTCAGAATATTTAGCAACATTTTTAGAATGGGATGCTGTGTAAGAATCTCTTGATTCGATAGTTCTCGCTAAAGTTTTAATAAAATCTACAGTATCTTTATTATGTTTGCTATGGACCTTTATTAAATAAGTAATAATGAAGCCTATTAAAAAATAAGAAATCCAGTTTGGAAAAAAGTACATCAAATAGTGGATAATATCATGAATTGATCCATTAAGTGGATCTCTTTGGAAAAATGGAGAAAAATATGTGTTTACAGCTACAGTAGCAAAGCTTATAAATAAATGCTGATATATATTGAAAAGAGATATTCCTGAAGCAATCATTATAAGAACAAATGTAGGATTAGGATGATTGCTAGAATCATATATTTCTATAATTATTGCAACAAAAAAAGTTATGAGAGTAATAAACTTGAACAATTTAGAATTGTTTTCGAAAAGTTCCCACCTAATCTTTTTATGGATATATTTCAATTTCATTAAACTATTTCTCCTTTTAGCAACTATAAATATGTTTCCTATGTTAGAAATTATTAGCACAAAACAATTATATATAGGGATTACTGTATAATTATAAAATAATTGTGTGATGTTAATGTGATGATAGATATGTATTTACAAATATTAAGAAAAGATAGGTAAAAGTGTGATTTAAATCAATGTATTATATTGTGAATTTTACTATAATTTAATTAAACAAAGCTTAAGTAAGCAAATTTAATTATAAAGAATTGGAGGTATTATATATGAAAGCTTGTGTAGATAAAGAAGCATGTATAGGATGTGGACTTTGTGCATCGATTAGCTCAAGAGTATTTTGTATGGAGGATGATGGAAAGGCAGTTGCAACTGAGGATGAGATACTAGACTCAGATCTTAATGATACAGAAGAGGCTGCTAGTTCATGCCCAGTTAGTGCTATAACCTTAGAGTAAGGTAAAATTTCTTATATTTAAAATTAGTTTATAAGCTGAAAGTATGTATAAATTATTATAGATGAACCACTTCGTACTAGAATTTATATTTTTAAATTCTCTCACCAAAGCCCGTGAGAGTTTTAAAAATAGATTTCGAATCGAAGTGGTTCATCTTTAGTTTAATTAGGAATGATACAAAAGAGGAATGTAAGTTGATATAAGAAGAAACTAATGAATATTACTGCTTTATAAGGAAAAAATAATTCTTAAAAGGAGTGATTTATTATGGCTAAAAACAAGGGAAACAAACAGTACGATCAAGAAAATAGTATGGAACAAAGAACTGACAGAAATCAGCTTCAAGGGAAAGGGTCGAAAAAGAAGACTAAATAAAAATTATTGGATATATAAGCTGATATTTATAAAAATAATCCATCTGGAATCAATTTCTAGGTGGATTATTTTTATGTATTAGGCTTTATTTATTAAAATAAGTAGAAAATTTAACCATAATTATGATTGTGTTTAATATAGTATTAAAAAAATAATGTGAAATATGACAAAATGTAGAAAAAAACTCAATATTATAGTATATTTAATGTATATTACAAATATGTTGCAAACTGTTAAAGTATGGAGGGGGAACATTGGACGCAAATTTAATTTTCAACAAGATAGAGCCATTCATAGTAGAAGATAAAGGGGTAATAACAGAAGTTGATTATAGTCTATTGCAGTTAACTGGTTACAATGAAGAGGATTTTCTTTGCAAGAATATAAATGAAGTATGGAAATTATTAACCAAAACAGATCTAGATGTTTTGAAGTTGAATAAAGAAATAATTATTTTTACCAAAGATTTAGAAGCTAAAATTGTAACTATTATAAAATGTGAAGAAAACTTTAGTAAAAAAGTTTTATATAAATTTATACAAAAATATGAATTGAGTTTTGAGGAAAGACATGGATTTTTGGAAAAGTTAATAATTGATGAGAGATTTGGTATTGGGATTCACTTAGCTCAAGACTTTACCTTAATAAAATCAAATGAAACTTTTTTGAAATTCTTTGAACAACCATTCAGAACTAAAGAAATGTGTTATGGAAAAAAACTTAGTGATTTGATTCCTAGTTTTAGCGGATCAAAGGAAGAAACAATATGGAAAGGAATAGTAAGTTCAAATCAATCCTGTTATATGTCTGAGAGGAAAGGATTATTGCCAGATAATGATAGATATTGGGATTATAATATAATACCTATTTCAGAAGATGGAGAGGTAAAATATGTTGTTGCCATGATTGAGGATGTTACTGCAAGAGTTTCAAGTAGAGAACATATAAGAGTTAAAAATGAACAACTAGAAGCTGTTTTCGATAGTGTTGAAGATATAATAATTATGGTGGATAAAGATGAAAATTATTTAGGTGGAAACAAATCATCGAAAGCGCTATATGACTTATATAAGAGAAATAGAAAACTAGAAGATGCACGGTTTAAAGTCTACAATTATGATAGAGAAGAAGTAAGTTTAGAACAGCTAGATTTGAATTTAGTACGTGAAGGTAAAGCTATAAAAAATACGAAAATAATAGTAGAACTTGAAAATGATATTAAATATTATGAACTCAGTGGTAATCCTATATTTGATGAAAGTGGGAATGTATCATATGGTGTTTTTATACTTCATGACATTACTAAAGAAGTAATAAGAACAAAAGTTATTGAGAAACAGAATAGAGAATTAGAAGCTATTATTGAATGCGTAGATGATGTTGTAACCGTGGTAGATAAAGATGGTCGATATATTCGAAAGAGTACAAAAGAAGGAAATAAATATGTTAGAGATAACCAAGTTTTTTCTCACATTTCTTCAAATACCAAGTTTTATGATTTTGATGGCAATTTAATTCCTGTTGAACAATTATGTACAGCAAGGTTACTACGTGGTGAAAAAATTAAAAATTATAAAAGCATGACAACTGTGGATGATGAAGAAATTTACATAAGTGTAAGCGCAATCCCAATCTTTGATGATTTAGGACAGTTTGAGATGGGAGTTATGGTAACACACGACATTTCAGAATTGATGCAGTCTTATGTGAAAATAGAAAAACAAAAAAAGGAACTTGAAGTTATCATTGAAAATATGAGAGACGGATTAACTGTACTTGATAAGAATGGGAATGTTATAAGGATTAATAAGGCATTCACAGAAATTATGAAAAAAGGAATGACTGTAAAGCCTACCTTTAGTTATGTTTCAGAGACCATGAAATTTGGACAAGTGTATTATAATGAAAAAGGGGAGGTTTTATCAAAAGAGGAGCTTCCTTCAATCAGAGTTTTGAATGGTGAGAGAGTAGAACAACAGAGGGTTATGGTTAAGAATGGAGCGAAAAACTATTATGTGGATTTCTATGGAACACCTATTTATGATAAGAATGGTCAGTTACAATATGGTATTATAATAGGTCATCATATCACTGAAATGATGGAAAAGGAAAAAAAGATCAGAGAACAGCAAGAGCTACTATATAAAGCAGAGAAAAGTAGAAGAGAAGCTTTAGAAAAGGCTCTTATAATGAAGGATGAGTTTATATCCTTAATTACTCATGAGTTCAAGACGCCTTTAAATGTTATATATTCAGCTATACAACTAATAGAACACGTATATATAAAGGAAATTCCAGAAAGGGTAAGTAATCTAATAGGTAATATAAAACAAAATACATTTAGGCAACTTAGGTTAGTAAATAACCTCCTAGATATAACAAGATTAAATTCAGGTCATTTCAAGATAAATCTAAAAAATGTAGATATAGTTTATTTGACTGGAATGATTACAGATTCAGTAAAGTTATATGCAAATCAGAAAAAAATCAATTTATCTTTCAACACAAATGTGAAAAGTAAATTTATAGCAATGGATGATGAAAAATATGAAAGAATAATATTAAATTTACTCTCAAATGCCATAAAGTTTACTCCGGAAGATGGAGCAATTTCTGTAACTATCAATGCAGATAATGATAAAGATCGTATTTTTATTATTGTAAAAGATACTGGGATTGGTATACCGAAAGCTAAGAAAAATATAATTTTTGAAAGATTTGGACAGGTAGATAGTAATCTATCAAGACAAGCCGAAGGAACAGGTATTGGCTTATCACTTGTAAAACTTTTAGTGGAAAACTTGGACGGAACCATATCAGTTGAAAGTGAGATAGGAGCAGGAAGCTCATTTACAGTTGGATTTCCTATGAAAGAGTATGTTGAAAATGAAAAAAACTATAACTGTGTTGACGCGGATACTAGGCTAATAACTGCTATTAGTGTAGAGTTTTCAGATATTTATTTTTGATTTTTGTAGCATTTTTAAATTATTCCCTCAAAGCACAGAGTAGTTTTGAAAATAGATTTTGGATTGAAGCGTTTAATATTTAAATTTTATGATAATAATTAAGGATTTAATGTTTAGATATATGAAAAATACTGCTATTTTTAATAGCAGTATTTTATTTGCTAGGCAAAAAATGTAGAAGCTAAAATGTTATTCCCATTCTTCTATGTTTTCTGCACCATCAAATTGTTCAACTGCCCATTCAATAGCTTCAGTACTATTTTCAAATCTTTTATGAGTATTACTTACATAGGCATACGCTGGATTATCGTCAGCTGATTGTATTGTGATGTTTTTATCCTCACCTATAATCTTTACCTCACCATTTGTTTCTAAAAAGTCACTTAAGCTTTCTATTAATTCATTCTCATCCATTAATATCATCCTTTCTTGGTAATAATTTGGTGATTTAGTTAGCAATAAATATTATTGTACATATACCTATATGATTATTCATTCTAACTAAAAATAAATTTATTTTATGAAAATGTATACATTTAAGACTATACCGCCTGTATTTAAATCTCAAGTTTTAAAGCCAGCTAATTGTATAGAGTTCCTAACTCAACTATTAATTTATACATGCCAGAAAATCCCCAGAAGCCGGGATTTTCGAACAAGTATAAATTAAGTTTCGATATAGGAACTCTTTAATTGTACTTAGACAAACTTTAGAAATTGATAAAAACTTGAAGCAGTGTATCTTTAATAATAATAGGTATGCAGTGTTATAGGTATATAGTCCTACAAGATAACAAAAATTAAGAACAATTTTAAATTAGGATGAAAACAATTGAAATTTAATTTGTTTTTGCTAAAGAGTAAGAACAGATATATAGTTAAACAATATTTATTAAAAAATTGGGCTAAATTATTATTGAATTTAAATATTACGAAGTAAGGCATTTATGCATATAATAGATATCAATGAAGAATTTCACTATAAGCTTATTGAAGTAACCTATATCCAAAATTATTAACCACAAGAGACGAAAAAACTAGCTTCTTATGAAAAGTTTAAACACCAGAAGAGATATTTAGGAGAGATAGATTATGTTAATGTTGTGTTACATTATAGGGATAATATTATCAAGTATTTTTATTTTTACTTTAGCTAAGGCTTCAGTTAAGAGGAATGGTAAAGGATAATATTTTATTTGTGGGTGAAATCAATCTTATACAAATATAATTAAGAACGCTATTAAAAGATTTTGGAAAAACTAATATTTTTAATCTGAATAAATAAAGGCCATGCATAAGCAAGTTTATTGATTACGCATGGCTTATTATTAATAATTATTCAACTTTAAATTTATTTACAACATTGTTAAGTCTATCAGTCATATCTTTAATATTTTTCATATTAACTTTTACTTGGTACATAATAGCAGCTTGTTCTTCAGTTGAAGCAGCTGCCTGTTGACTACCAGCACTAAAACTTCTTGATATATCATCAAGTTCATGAATCCTATTTAAGGAATCCTTACAAGTTTGTTCAATTATGTATATAGAACTAATAATTTCTTTTATTTTAATATTAGTGTCAACGCTTGATCTTTGAAGATCTGATAAATAACTATCAACCTTATTTACAGAAGCTACACTTTCATTTGCATGTCCGACGCCTTTTTCAATTGCTTTCATTGCATTCAAGATTTCATTTTGCATAGAATTTGCAATTTCACTTATTTGACTGCTTGCATTACTTGATTGTTCGGCTAAATCTTTAATCTCATTTGCAACTATGGCAAATCCCTTACCTTGTTCTCCAGCCCTAGCAGCTTCAATAGCAGCGTTGAGTGATAATAAGTTAGTCTGACTAGTTATTTCTGAAATAGTTTCACTAAAAGCATTAATCTCTTTTGATTTGCTATCAAGTTCTTTAATAATTATTGCAGTGGATTCTATAGTATCTGTTACTGTAGTTACTTTTTCTATAGAAGTTTTAAATAGATTTAGAGCAGCTTTAGTATTATTTAGTGATGTATCAGATGAAGAAGAAACAATGTTAGCTTTTTGAACTGAATTTTCAACTTGCCTAAAAACTTCATCCATTGTTGTTGAAACTTCATTAATACGATTTGTTTGCTCTAAGGAACCTGTAGCTATTTCATTTATAACTTGAGTAATTTCTTCTGCTGTATTACTTGTTTCAGTAAAACTTTTATGCATTTCGGTTATTTCAGAATTAACTTCCTTAGTATTATTTTTTATCTCACTTGTTATAACAGAAATGTTATTAACCATTTCTCCGAAAGACTGAGTTAACTCGCCGATTTCATCATCGCCGATTTTATCAAATTTTATTGTCAGGTCACCATTTTTTATTAACTCCGCTTTCTTTTTAAGTTTATTTAAAGAGCGTACTAAGAAAATAGAAAAGATTTCGCCGATAATTATTCCAACAACAATTATTGCAACTACAAGAACACATATATTAAATTTAAATTTATTAAGTTGATTAACCATAATGTTGGCATCGAAGTCAGCAGCAAGTACTCCAACTATATTACCTGAGGTATCTTTAATTGGAGTATATGCAGAAATAAGATTTCCCCATTCATCTGAATGAAATTCATATCCTGAGGTACCATTAAAACTTTCTTTAAAAATATTTGTAACTGATTCTTCTTCATTACCTAGTGCAGAAAAGTTTTCGTCATCTGTAGGTGTACCATCAACCACATATATGTATTTGTTATCATTAGTCTTACGCATCGTATATAGATATTTCAGACCAGTAGATTTTCTTATATCGCTTAGATGTGATTGAAGACTTTTGTAATAGTCTGAATTCATATCTTCTTTATTTTGGAGATTACTAAATTCTTTTGCGTCAATTGTGCTTAAAATAGATTTAACTATATTTAATGCTGTATTACCTATTGTAGTTTCTATATTCTCTTTTGTCTTATAGTAAGTATAAATACCTACTGACAGTGAAGAGAATAATACTAGAATAATAAAACCTCCTATAATTTTATGACGTATTGATAACCCCTTTTTTTGCAATTGCAGCCTCATGTTTATGCCATCTCCCTTTAGACTAATTATCGTAAGTTGTAATATCACATATATCATAACAAAAAATGATATTATTTGACAGTTAAAAGTGAAAATTAGTATCGTATTTTAAACTTTATCTAAAATAAATGAATGATAATTATTTTAAAATATCTTAATAATAATTAATTACCATAAATATAATATAGAGAAATAAATGTACAATAAAATGAAGATTAAAGAATTACCGGTTAAATCAAACTTAAGAAGTTATTGGCTTAGTTTATTTGAAAATTAGGCTTCAATATGCAAGTAGTTTTTAAAAAATAGACTAATAGAAAGATGAACTTTTAAATACGAAAAAATTGCCACAAAACTAAAGTTCTTTAGAGATGTAGTAGAGATTTTATGCAGAAGTTTTTTGAAACTAGATTATTAAAATGTATAAATTTCTTTTAAACAAGATTTGATCTGTTTTAAAACACAGCACGTAGAAGATGTAACATAAATGTTCTAACATTTCCAAAAAAGAGGTGATGGGTATGGCGAGAAAAGAAAAAGTTTATGATATAGAAAAGGTTTTATTTTTATATCAAAAGTATGGTTCGTTAAATGCTGTAAGAATGAGAACAGGTTATGGATCGCAAAAAATTAAGGAGATACTCATAGGAAGAGGAATAGAGTTAAAAAAATATATACCTGAGAGATGGGATTTTAAAGAAAAAATAAGATATTAGGGATGCATAGGGATGAGGGCTGTGGCTTCGTCCCAATTTTTGAATAATGAACTTTTGCCATAAAATGGTTAAAGTTGCAGGATATTGATACATTAAAGCTTATTTATTGATATATTTTTATTGTTGAAATATTTATAATGAACTTTATTTTATAAAAACAGTTAAATTCAAATAAATTAATAAAAATTTCCATGTTTTACTGCCTTTTTATGAAAAAATATGTATAATTATTAGTGGAAATACTAAAAAAATTAACATAACATTTAAGAGGTGATCAAATTGAATTTCTATTGTCCTAGTCAAAAAATAAAAATTATGAGAAAAAGATTTCATATGAATCAAATGGAGCTAGAAGATACAAAGATGACTAGAGCTTTTATCAGCATGATGGAAAGCGGAAAAAGAAAGGTGAGTAGGGCCAGCTCCAAATTGCTAGCACAAAAATTTAATATCAAGGCAAAAGAACTGGGACTGGAATTAGGTTTAGACGACGAGTATTTTTCAAGAAAGCCTTATGAAGATGCAAAGATTTACTGTGAGAATGAATTACTGAACGAAAATGATTATGAGCAGTTAGAAGAATTGTTAAATATAGCCTTGGAGTTTAAGTTAGATTATACTTCTGCGAAGGTATATATAAAAGAAGGAGATAGATATTTTTCAGAGCAGGGGTACAACACAGCTTTTATAAATTATGTAAATGCTTTAGGTAAGCTAAAGGAACTAAAAGAAAATAGAGAACAATCATATGTTTACAATAAGATTGGACTTTGTAAGATAAATATAAAGGAATATGAGGAGTCAGTATTTTATTTCAATCAAGCAATTAACTATGCTAATGAGGAAAATGATGAAATCTCTTTTGCTGAAGCTGCATATAATCTAGCTTTAGCTTATTCGTATATGGAAAATCATATAAAGAGCGTAGAAATATTGGACAAATCTATTTTAAGTTCCAGTATTTTTGAAAAGATAGATTTTAACTTTAAAATGAATATAAAAGTCTTAAAAGCAAAAGAAATTTATAATTCAGGAAAAAAAGAAAAAGCAGTAGAGGAATATATTTCACTAATAAAAGAACTGCAGGATAAGAATGATGTTATATTATCTAATGTTTACAGTCTTTTAGGTGATTATTACTTTGAGATTTCTAATTTGCATGAAAGTTTAAAATACATTAATAATGCACAAAGATTAAAGGGAAAATTGGATAAAGGATCTTTACCAAATACCCTAAAAACAAAAGCAAAAATATTTTTTAAACAAGGATTATCTGATGAAAGTATTATGATACTGGAACTTGCTATGAATATATCAGAAGAACTTAATGATTTTAACATGCTTATAGCTATCTATAATGAGTTGATAAAGATTTATAAAGAAATAAAGGATGCTGATAGAATTATAGAGATGTCAAATAACCTAATTGAAATTCTAGATAAAAATAATTTTGAGAAAGGAAAAGATATTGCGTTATGTAATCTAATGGAAGTTGCTATAAATCAAGGAGATAGTGAACAAACAAATGAAATCTTAAGTAAATTAAATATTTTACTTGGAAAATAGATTCTCTGACATATAAATGACACAAAAACTATTTATAATCAGAAATGTAGAGCTTTTCATGATCTCCTTATAAAAGTATTTTCACTTCGGTGAGAATGCTTTTTTTATTCTTTAAGAAATTGTATTTTAGATAAAAGAATGGATAAGTATGTGTAGACTGTATAAAACAAATTTATTTATTTATATTTAATTAAGTAGATTGTAAGCTTAAGAATATTAGAAAAGCATATAATTAAAATATAGCAAGTTTATGTTAATAAGAATTAAAATTACTTGTAAATAGTAAAAAAACAGATTATATCTTAAATAAGATACTCGTAAATGAGTAAAAGTATAATAAAAAATTAATTTAAAGTTTTGCCATTAAATTGTCACAAAGGAGATATATAATAAGCTTGTAAAATTTTTTTCATAGAACTCCTTTTTACAGCACCTTCATTAATTTGAGGGTGCTTACCATTTGGACAAGACTTGATTTATAACAAGTAATATATCCGTTTTAAGTAATACGACAAAATTATAGAATTTTTGTTTCTAGAAATTTCAAGTACTTTTTTAAAAAAATTTAGCTTATGCATACCGGCTTCTGCTTTAATTGTTAAGTTTATATATGAATCCTTAAAATAAAAATCTTTTAAACAAATATAAATTAAGTTCTGAAAGAAGGAAGCCTAAAACATGAATTTATATATGAATTCATGTTTGTATGCATAAGCTGATAAATTAAATGGGACTTAAATAAAAAGTTATTTAGTCTATTTTAAACCTAATTCTTTACGTTTCTTTTCTATATGGTCTACATATATTTGGATTGTTTTTTCTGCATCCAATTCAACAACAACCTTACCAAGTCCAAGGGATTCAGTTGTTTCAGTTAGAGTTTTTACAACTACATCACTGCCAGTAATTGATGGAACAGGGGCAACATGCACTAGCCAACCAAGAGCAACAGCAGTACAAGCGTCTGCAACGGCTTTTTGTTCAAGGTATTCTGGTGCACCAATTACTAAAGGAAGTTTGTTAGTGTCTACACCAAGAGCATCAGCAAGTTCTTTTGCTGTATGAGTCATTTTTCCTATATCAACACATGCACCATATGATAAAACTGGAGGTATTCCAAGTTGTTTACATACAGCTTTTAATCCTTCACCGCATTCGTCAGCAGCTTTTGGATTTGTGAGTCCAGTATACTCCATAACTGAAGAAGTACAGCCACCTGATAATACAAGGATGTTATTTTTAATTAAGCCTTGAGTTATCTTGAAGATATTGCTTCCGCCTTGACCGAACCTTGCAGTAGTACATCCAACTATAGTTGCAATTCCTCTAATATTACCATTTGCAATTTGTTCTATAAGTGGGTCAAAACTTCCACCTAGAGCATTTCTAACAGATTCTGTACTGAAGCCTACCATACAATCAGATGTATGTGATGGAATATATATTTTTTTGTTTTCAGATTTACGTTTAGTAAAGGATTCGATTGCTAAATTAAGAGCTTTTTCTGCTTGTTCTTTCATCTTTTCTGGGATAAAATCTAAGGTTTCGGTTCCTTGAAGTTTTATAACTGGATGGGTGCTCAATAGTTTAGTTCCAAAACGTTTTGCAAATAGAGGCATAGTTGGAACAGTACAGTTATAATCAAACATAAACATATCCACAACACCAGTTGCAAGTAAGTACTCTTGAGATAACCATTCGCCTTCTTGACCACCATAACCTAGTTGATTATGTGTGCCTTCGTAATTCATAAGTTGTTGGCCTTCACATACATGGCCAAGAATTTGTATACCCTCAGCTCCGGCATCTTTTGCTTTTTGCTGCCATTCGTCAGTTGATGCTAGATCAATTGCTACATGAGATAAAAGTGGCATATGTCCATTGGTAACTATATTTATCATATTTTCTTTTAATAAGCCCATATTTTGTTTCTTATGTGCTATTTCTTGTGTTCCCATAAGTATCTCTTGAATTATATCTAAAAGGAATAATCCTTGGTATTCATTAGCAACGCCTAGTCTAACACTATTTAATAGGAATTCAATAGGATCTGAGTTAAAGTTGGTCATACATCTAGTTTGAGCGAAACCGACTTCACTATAGGCTCCCCCTGGGAATAAGCCGAGATCTCTCCAAAGTTTTTTTCGCTTTGTAGGAGCAAATGCTTCTACTGTTTTTGATTCTATATGATAAGGTGAATGTATATCTGCTATAACCCAATCAGCGAAAGCTACTGCTAGTTTTTCTATTGGTTGATTTATATCTAAACCAGCCATGTCAGCATATTTTTTTAGTTTTTCAGGATCCCTAATCTTCAATCCACTTTCAGGATGCTCGCCAGCAGCTTTTAAAGTTCTTGCAGCTTGGTGACAATGAAATACGTTTGCAGAAGTACCAATAGTAACATGTCTGTATACAAAGTTTCTAGCTACCATAGTATGTGCGTCAACACCACAGGTTCCTCTCGGAACTTTTTCACTTATTCTACATGGGCCATTTGCACAAAGTTGGCAAGAAAGTCCTTCAATACAAAATTTGCATTGAATTGGCTGTTGTTGACTAAATCTATCAAATACGTTTGTCATTCCTGCATCATGTACTGCTTGATACATCTCTCTCATAGCTGGGTCTATGATTACATTTAATGGATAGCCTTCTTTTGATTGATCCCCTTTTGCTACATGGTCTCTTTGCCATTTATGCAAATCTTCACCCTGTGGTGATTTTTCGATTTTGTCATAATCAATTTTTATCCTGTTATGTATGTCTTGATGTGTGTTTGGATCATTTGAATGCTCATTTGTTAGCTTAGTGCCAAAAGTGGTATTATCACCTCGCATGGTTTTTGCAGCATTCTCAAAAGACTCTTTAATATCCTTGTCTGACATTTGATTTCCTCCTATGTATTATTTTATTATAGCGACTTACCACTTCGTATTGGAATAAGAAAAATATAGTGGTAAGTCGCTATAATAGAAATTTCAATATATAGAATGTGATTAGCGAAAATAAATTATTCATATTTTTCTATATTAGGGTTATTTTTTTCTTAATCGAAAAAATGACTAACTAAATAATTTATAACAAACCGACTTGCTATATGACAAGATTACTAAAATAGCGAATTTGTGTAATAAGTGTATATATTTATTGAATGAATCATTTATAGGTATAGTTTTGGAAACGTATAGATTATTATTTTATGAAATTGATTAGATTCCTGGAAAGAATATATACATTGTAATTTTTTGTATGTATAATATATACATATTTATATATTTGTTACTTATATTAGTCTTTGCTATGATAAAAGTAACTGATATGAAAAGATATTGTGTGTTTGCCTTGGGGCTTATTTGGTGGACAACATATATCAGCTATTTAAACTGTAATGTTGACTTATGTTATTACTGGATTAATTATTTTGAATTTTATGGATTATTTGAGGTGCAAACACTAAGTTAGCCTTACAGAAAAAATATAAAGGGGGTTCATTATTATGAACAAATCATTAAAAAAGCTTATGACAGTAAGCCTTATCCTTGCAACAGCAGCACTGCCTACAAACACTTTGTTTAAACTTCCAGTAGAAGGAGGTATAAACATACAAAACACTTGGAAAGCGCAGCCTTTAATTAAGTTAAAGAATTCTGCAGCTTTAGCAACACCATCTGGATTTACACCTTCACAAATCAGAAAAGCTTATGGGGTAGACAAAGTTACGGCTACAGGCGTAGGACAAACTATAGCTATTGTAGATGCCTATGGAAGTCCTACTATGCAAAATGACTTAACTGCTTTTTCAAACCAATTTGGGCTGGCTCAAACGACTATAACAATTGCGTATCCAACTGGTAAGCCAGCTAAGACTGATGGTGGTTGGGCGCTTGAAACTGCCATGGATGTTGAATGGGCTCATGCCATAGCACCGTCAGCAAAGATACTTTTAGTAGTTGCAAAATCTGCAAGTACATCTGATTTAGTAGCTGCAATAGATTATGCAACAGCAAATGGAGCTACAGTAGTATCTAACAGTTGGGGGGGAAGCGAATTTTCTAATGAAGCAAGTTATGATAGTCATTTCGATCATTCGGGAATCTCATATTTAGCATCTTCCGGCGATAACGGAGCAGGAGCTTCATGGCCAGCAACTTCTTCAAAAGTCATATCAGTTGGAGGAACAACATTAAAACTGGATTCAACAGGTAACTATTTAAGCGAAACTGCATGGTCAGGTTCTGGTGGAGCAACAAGTAGTTATGAAGCTATCCCTACTTATCAAAGTAATTGGACTAGCGTTGTGGGAACACATAGAGGTGACCCGGATATTTCTTGGCTTGCAGATCCTAATACAGGTGCAGCTGTTTATAGCACAACAAGGTATAATGGACAGTCTGGCTGGTTTGTAGTTGGAGGAACAAGTTTAAGTGCACCTTCACTAGCTGGAGTAATAGCATTGATTAATCAAACTAGAGGAGCATCCCTTTCAAGTTCAGAAGCATTAAGTAAGTTTTATAGTGTAGCTGGTCTTTCAGGAAGTGCTGGCTATACAACAAACTTCCATGATATTAATTCAGGTAGCAATGGTGGATATACTGCTACAAATGGTTTTGATTTAGTTACAGGTTTAGGTACTCCTAAGGTTGATCAATTGGTGAATAATATTAAGTAAAATATACTTATTGAGTTAGTTTTTAAGAATATTAGGTAGCTTGTATGTTAATGAATTCATACAGGCTACTTACTAATTTATAGATAAAAAATTGTATTTACTGACTGTGATGGATATGGTAAAATTAGTCTATATTTTTAAGAATTGGAGGTGAAAGATATGGTGTATTTCTTTTTAGAAAATACTATTTTGGATAGATTACCTTTGTCATTATCTGGGATAACAAATGCTGATTTTGGGTTAAAGGGACAGGTCTGCCCAAAATTGAATATTGTGCTTAAAAGGAATGCTGTATCTTTGCCATAAGAATAAATTTTAGTTCTACCCAGGCGAGATTAGTTGCCTGGGTTTTTCACGTTTAAATTCGATTTTAATTATCAAATCTTACATTTGATAGATAAAGAATTGTAAAAGAATAGACTTTCTAGTGTTTGAGGTCTTATAATTACTGAGTCTCCCTGGCAAGAAATTGTTAAGGGAGATTTTTACGTTTAGAGAAGCATAATTGAAAATTTTATACATCTCTTCACAGTAAAAAAGATGATTGTATTTAATGGAAGCTGCTGATTTCAAATTAAAAATAACTAGGTGGTTTTAGGAGGAATTAATATGAATTATGAAAATAGATTAAGAAAAAATATTGGCAAGAATTATTTATTTATTCTTTTAAATAATTTTAGTTTTACTAATGGGATATGGATGATTTATTTAGCTTCAAAAGGATTAACTTTAACAGAGCTTGGCTTAATAGAAGGGGTATTTCACATTACTTCATTTTTTATGGAGATACCAACTGGTGCAATTGCAGATATATGGGGTAGAAAAGTAAGTAGAATATGCGGACGTATGGTCTCATTATTATCTTCTATAATAATGTTGTTTTCAAATAGCTTTCTTGGCTTTACAATAGCTTTTATAATTTCAGCCATATCATATAACTTAGAATCAGGGGCAGGTGACGCACTCGTATATGATTCTTTAAAAGAGATTGATGAAGATAAGAAATATATGAAGATTTCTGGTGTTAATGAGCTTATAATGCAAGTGGCCAGTACTGGAGGATTAATTGTAGGTGGATATTTATCAAAATACAATTATAAATACGCATATATAGCTGCAATAATAGTAAGTCTAATTAATTTTATACACTGTTTTTCATTCACAGAACCTATGATTGAAATTGAAACTGAACATAAAAGCTTAAAGAACATAAAAGCTCAAGTTGTTGAAAGTTATAAGATAATAGTTTCAACAAAAAGCATAGGATTTCTTTTGATTTTTTCTCAAGCTATTTTTATGTTTAATACAAGCATTTTCTTTTATTTTCAAAATTACCTACTGGGTAATGGTATCTCACAGGATAAAATAGGAATTATTTTAGCGCTATCCTCTTTAGGATCAGCAATAGTCGGTGCAAATGGATATAGGATTGAGAGAAAAATTGGGCAAGTAGGCATAATCGCAGTTGTCCCCATTCTTATATCTGTATGTATCTGGGGAGCTGCATTAAGTAAGTATTATTATATATTTTTCATAGCTGTAAGTTCTATGGAGTCACTTATTTATGTAGTGGTAGGTGATTACATTAATAAACTAATACCATCAGAAAAAAGAGCTACAATCTTGTCAATGGGAAGTATGATCTTTAGTGCATATATGATTATAATTTTTCCATTGATAGGGAAAATAGGTGATATGTATTCACTAAAAACCTCTTTTCAAGTCATTGCTTTTATAGCCACAGTTATGTCTGTAGTTAGTTTTACTATTTTTAGCCGTGTAAATAAGAAAGATGAGTAGAAATATAAAACCCAAATATTAATGTTGTTGCATTGAAAAATAGTGAATAATAGCAATTACTAATTTTTTACGAAATATCCTACAAAACTATTTTCAGCTTAAATTTGAACTCTTTGAAGGAAAATGCATATATATAAAAAGATAAGGTAAGTATAATGATTCTTTACTTACTCAGTAATTTTAGAAGGT
This sequence comes from Clostridium fungisolvens, assembly GCF_014193895.1. Taxonomy (NCBI): domain Bacteria; kingdom Bacillati; phylum Bacillota; class Clostridia; order Eubacteriales; family Clostridiaceae; genus Clostridium; species Clostridium fungisolvens. The sequence continues at coordinate 2,012,215 of NZ_BLZR01000001.1, forward strand.
GAAAAAATGTACCCAGATGGATATGGCAATGCATTTTCTAGTAGATATAATTATCTAAAAGGATTTGATGGCAATGAAGTTTTTAACAATGTACTTAAGGTTATAGGAAACGGAACTATAAAGGCTAAACCTGATATTGCAGAAATAACCCTAGGAGTTATCACTGAAAATGAAAGTCTAAAGACAGCACAAAAAGAAAATGCGGAGATTACGGTGGCTGTTTTAGATGCATTAAAAAATAATGGAGTAGCTACAAAAGATATACAAACAGAAAGTTATACAATAAACACTAAATATGATTATGTAGACGGTAAACAAGTTTTTAAAGGTTATGAAGTGAGAAATTCATTAAGAGTAACAATTAGAGAGATAAGTAGAGTTGGAATAACAATTGATTCTGCAGTTGAAAGTGGAGTAAATAATGTTGGAAACATAAGTTTTACTATACAGAATCCATCGAAGTACTATTCTGAAGCTTTAAGATTAGCAGTTGAGGATGCTCAGAAAAAAGCTGTTGTTATAACAAGTAAGCTTAATGTAAAGATATATGAAGTCCCTATAAGGGTAGTAGAATTAACTAACGAAAATCAAGGTCCAAGGCCTATGGGTTTTAAAACTAGCATTGCTGCGACTACACCTATTGAAGCTGGTGAAAACGCAGTATCTGCATCAGTTGAAGCAGTATTCCTATATGCTGAATAATATTTTTAAAATATAACTTATTATAAAATTAGTCTCAGGTAATCAGTAGAAATATGTGCTGTTTACCTGATTTTTTACTGTTTAAATCCAAAGATATAATATAAAAAGTTAAGTATCAAAGTTAATAATGAATTTGGGAGGTATTGTCTAATATGTTCATAAGTAGGTATAATTATAAATATAACTTAAAGATATAGAAAGATGTAACATCTAAGTGTAAAGAATCTTTAAGAATATACTTTGTTTATAGTGAGAATTGAAATCCGAGGGATTAATTCTAAGTGGAATATTTAAGTATAGAAAGGAGGGCTTATTGTATGAATATATATAGTGTTATAAATATGGATATTGTGGGGTCGAGAGAAATTGAAGGTAGGGTAGCAGTACAAGAAGAACTTAAGCAATATTTTAGACAGTTATATGTTGAAAACAGACATATATTAGTTGCGCCTATCACATTTACTCTAGGGGATGAATGGCAGATTGTTTTAAAGGATGCAAAGGAAAGTTATAATATGTTTTTAAAGATAAAAGAGTTTCTTTTACACCGCAATATTAATTGCTATTGTGGAGTAGGGATAGGTTCAATAAGCACTAAAGAATCTGAAGATACTAGAGAAATGGATGGAAAAGCGTTTATACATGCTAGGAAAGCTCTTATATATGCAAAAGAGACAAATACCTTTTATAATAAAATGCTTTATACAAAAAATTGTAGAGTGATTTTTATGGGAGATTCAGTAAATGGGAGTAACTCAAGTAGTGATCAAAAAAATTCATCTGATCAGCAGTTAGAAGTTGCAGTGACTTCAGTTGATGATGATTTTGACATAATTGATACATTGAATGCTATAATTCAAAATAACGAAATTCTACAAATGAACATGACAGAAAAACAAAGGGAAGTTATTAGATTATATGAAGCTTTAGGATCATATGCAGAAATTGAAAAAAAACACCCAAGGTATACTAAATCAAGCATTTCCCGTAAACTTTCAGCTGCTAATTATTTTTTAGTAGAGCATAATAGAAATATAATCAAAGGTCTTTTAGCAGAATATTGTAAATTGGTGAAGGAGCAAAGGTAATGGATATAGAACTCTTATTAATTGCTGTACTCAGCCATAATATTTTTGATTTTATTTTACAAATTAAACTTTTTCGGTGTTATAGATTCCCCGTATGTAAAGGGGATGGTAGAGATTTAAAACGCAAAAAAAACATATATAAGACTGTAAAAGGCAATCTAATGCATACATCTAGCCACTTCATAGGACTTTGTATAATTGTGTTTATCATAAATTCAATAAAAAATAATCCAGTAATTTTTCCTATGAGTAAAATAATCATAATTTGTATAGCTCATTTCTTTATAGATGAGATTAAATCATTAATTTACTTATTTAGGACAAGCACTCAAAATAACATATGGGTTTTTTTATTTGATCAACTTGTGCATCTTATAGTAATTTCACTTGTAAGTTTTAATTGTGATATAACATACTTTATAAGTCAGATAAAGATTAAACTTTTCAATTACCCAAAGAGTTTTAATTTCACTGAGAAAGTATTGCTTACTTCCATAATATTTATTGTGTCTACCTGGGCAGTAGGCATATTTATTAAGGTATTTATAAACTACATTAGCTCTGAAGCAAATAAAATTAATATAACAGATGATATTGGAAAGAATATCATTGGTAATAATGGAAGTATTATAAAAATTGCATCCACCGAAGCTAAAAATGGTGGATATTTAATAGGCATTCTAGAAAGAATACTGATATTAATAAGCATAGCTATGAACTATCCTGTTATGATCGGCTTTGTCCTTACGGCTAAATCAGTTGCAAGACTAAAAAAACTATCTAATGACAGCTTTGCAGAATACTTCATAATTGGAACTTTCTTTAGCTTTATAGCTGCTGTATTAGGAGGAATCATTATAAGAAGTTTATTTAACTAACTAAAATAACCAAAGAGCAGTGGTTTTTCTTTGCGTATTTTATAGCTTTTCTAGCGAGGTGAAAAGAAGGACCGTCCAATTGATTAACTGTGAGTTCAAAATTATTAATAGTAATTTCACCTATGCCTATACCAGTATAAAAATCTAAGTATTCCGGTAAGTTTTCTCTAAAAAAACGTATTATCTTATCATAAGGGGCATCTTTTCGTAATAATCCTTCCCATTCATCACCAAGAGTTATTAGAAATGGAGAGGCAATTACATCACTAAAGGTTGCATTACACTTTTTTAAAGCGTTTATTAGTAATCTCTGAACTTCATATCTATTTTCTATATTTTTAGAATCCTTTAAGTCAAAAATCATAGTTATATAGCACATAATTCCTCCTATCGAGTATATTGTAAAAAAGAAACTCTCGCATAGTTGATATTTTAATGGCAACTTTACAAGAGTTGTAATTTTTATATTAACTTTGAAGTACAATAATTTCACACTGTATTATATGAATTTTGCAAGATATTGTACCAATAAGTGCAGGGTGTAAAAAGAAAATTTATAACTCTATATTCTTAGTAAGTGGATGACAATTTATTCTAAAATACAGATGTATAAGAAAATAGATAGATTATGTAACTAATTTTGGTAATATTGTTTATTTATTCAATATATGATAGTATGGACTTAAAGAGAAAAAAGCATTGATTAAAAATCGCTTTTTAATGATTAATTTAATGATAAAAATAGTCCGTAGAAGATGAAAATTATATATTACTATAATATATTTTATTTAAGGAGGGAATAAAATGGACATTGAAAAATTTGTTCCTGAGCAGTTGATGATTTTAGTTGCTGCATTATATGTCATTGGAATGTGCTTAAAGGCTACACCTAAAGTGAAAGATTGGTTGATCCCTTGGATACTGATAGTGATTGGGATAATTGGATCAATAGCATTGCAAAAAGGTTTTACTGCATTAGCTTTTTTTCAAGGTATAGTTTCTGCTGGATTAGCAGTTCTTAGCAATCAACTAGTAAAGCAAACGTTAAATAGGGATGATTCTAGCAAAAGTAGTAATGATAAAGTTTAGAAAGTAAGGCGAATTTGTTATGAGGTTTAAATCTGAGGCTTTTGATGTATTTCAATTTTTATCAGAAGAATATAAATATAATGACCATCAACTTCATTGCGTATTATATTTTAAAGGGAAAATTGAAGAACTTATACTAGAAAGAGCAATAAATTTAAGTTTTAAGGCAATACCAATACTATCAAGTAAATATGTAGAGGATATAAGTATGCCTTATTGGGAGAGTTGTGACTTTGAAAAAGCCAATGATTATTTGATAATTACAAAGGATAAAAGTAATTTTGATGACTTTATTGTTATGAGTACTGATGAGTTTAATGGTCCACAAGTGAAATTTTGTTTATACGCAGGCGATAATCATAGGTTAGCAGTAATAATGAATCACATGATTTGTGATGCTGCCGGATTTAAACAGTATATCTATCTATTAAGCGACTTATATTCAAAATTATCTAAGGCTATTGAATATGTAGTAGACAAGAAATTAAATGGCACAAGAAGCATTAGTATAATTACTGATAATATTTCTAGTTTTACAAAATTGAAAATTCTAACCTCTAAAAAAATAGTAAGTAATAGAACTGGTCATCTAAAGTTTTCCTTTAGCCATAATTCCGATAAAAACCCCTTCATCAAAAAATATGTAATCTCAAAAGATAGATTTATTAAAATTAAAGAGTACTGTCATAAAAATGATTTTACAATAAATGATGTTTTTTTGGCAGCGTATTATAGAGTTATGTTTAGTAGGCTTAAGCTAAAACAGAATGATAAGTTAAATATAGCAATAATGATTGATATGAGAAGACATTTAAAGAATAAAAATATTGATTCTCTTTGCAACCTTGCCTCATCTGTTGTAACAGAAATTGAATATTGTGAAAAAGATGATTTTTTTAAAACAGCCTGTAAGGTAAAAAATGATGTAGATTTTAAAAAAAATAGATATTTTGGAATAAAAGGTTTCTTGGAGATAGAGTTAGCTTTCAAGTTTTTAAGTTATAAAACTATAAAGAAGCTTTTAAAAAAACACTTTAATAATCCAGTTCTAGGGATGACTAATATAGGTGTTATCGATAAGAATAAACTTAGATTTGGCAACACAGAAGTGGAGCAAGCTTTTATGTGTGGGTCAATAAAGTATGAACCTTATTTTCAATTAGCCTTAAGTAGTTTTGATGATACAATTATCTTAACTGTAAATTTGTTTGGAAATAAAAATGACCAAGCAGCCGTAGATGATTTTTTATTGCAGATTGTTGATGAACTTCCATAAATATGATTAAATTACGGTCTTGAGTCGACATATAGACTCAATGTTTAACCAAAGAACGATAATAGCGTTTGACTGGACCAGAAGAATTTTTAAGATATGACACGAATATAGAAAATTATTAAAGCCTCCAAAAAAACTATAGTTTTTTAGAGGCTTTAAGTTACTAATAATATTGAAAAAAATATTATTAACTAAAGTTAATCAAAATTTAGTGAATTGATGTCATTAAGCCCCTGGTAAACTTCTTCTCTAGAGAAGTTGTTTTTGATTAAATCTTCATCACTTTTTTCTAAAAGCATGTTATAAAATTTAATACCAGCATCCTTTATAGACCTAGTCTTATTTTTCTCTAGCTCTTCAAAAAGTAGGTTCTCTGCTTTATTATATTCACCTTCATAAACCATACGTTTTAACAATAACTGCAGCAAATCAGCAGATCCCATATTGTTTAAGTCTGAGTTATCCATAGCTTTTGCTTGTTTTTCATCATCTTTCTTTGATCTTAAAAATCCCATAAAAACACCGCCATCTATTTTGTTATATAGTTATAAATATTATAGACAATATTTTATCATAAATAAATTTATTTATTTATTTATTCTTTGAATCCTGGATGAAAATGTTTAAGATATATTACTTTAATCTGATAACTTTCTATAAAATTTCTCTGAGTCTTGGTGAGAGAAATTAAATATAAAGTACCATTAATATTTAAATGGATATCTATTATAGATGCGTAAAAATGAAATTAAATATTGCAGTAATAATCATAAATGACGATTAAGCTTCATATTTTAAATGAATTATGAATGAAATCAAAAACATTAAATCATTATTTAAAATAGCGAAATGTTAATAAAATACTGATATATTCACTTATAATTCATAAATAATAGGTAATAAATAACATATTTTCACATATTGCTGTCTATTATTAACAAAATGAATATTTATTATCGTTGACATTGAAGGTGCAACGTTCATATAATAGGGTGAAATTACATATTAAACAGATAGGAATAGTAATTATTTTGAATTTTCAGCATTTTTAAAGGTGGTATATCCATGAATATTAACTGGCAATTTATAACAAGTAACTTGCCTTTATACGAAAAAGCAGCATTGCTTACGCTTAAGCTAGCTTTTTGGGGTATATTGGCATCTATTATAATCGGACTTATTTGTTCTGTAATACTATATTATAAGGTTAAAGTATTAGATATAGTTGTACGAGCTTACGTTGAACTTTCACGTAATACTCCGCTATTAATACAATTATTTTTCTTGTATTATGGATTAACTAAACTTGGGGTAACTTTAAGTGGAACAGCCTGTGCAATTATTGGACTATCCTTCCTTGGTGGAAGTTATATGGCTGAAGCATTTAGAGGTGGAATAGAAGCAGTTAGTAAATCGCAAATTGAATCTGGTCTTAGTATTGGACTTACAAAGGCTCAATTAGCGAGATATGTAATATTGCCTCAAGCTTTTTCAGTAAGTGTACCAGCTATAGGAGCAAATTGTATATTTCTTTTAAAAGAAACTTCAATTTTTAGCGCCATAGCAATAGTGGATTTGATGAATGTTACTAAAGATTTGATAGGACTTTATTATCAGACATTCGAATCTTTATTTATGTTAGTTGTATCTTATTTAATAATATTATTGCCTCTGTCCCTTCTTTTGACATGGCTAGAAAGGAAGGTAAGGTATGCAGAATTCGGTAATTAGCGCTATCTTTGAAGGAAACAATTTTCTTAGGCTTTTGGGTGGATTGTTGGTAACAGCCAGAATAGCATTTATCTCAATAATAATTGGATCTGTTTTTGGTATTGTTCTTGGATTACTTAGAACTACTAAGTATAAGGTAATAAAATTTGTCTTGAGACTTTATTTAGAGATATTTAGAATAATACCAACTCTAGTATGGCTATTTATACTTCATTTTGGAGTAACTGCTGCCTTGGACATACAAATCGATGGAGAAGTTGTGTCTATAATAGTTTTTAGTTTATGGGGTGCAGCTGAGATGAGCGATATAGTTAGAGGAGCTTTGGAGTCTTTACCTAAACATCAGCTTGAATCAGGAAAAGCTTTGGGGTTAACTTATATTCAGTTGTATAGATATATACTTATACCACAGGCTATAAGGAGATTGCTTCCTGGAGCTATAAATTTAGCAACTAGAATGGTTAAGACTACTTCTTTAGTTGTATTAATTGGAGTTGTTGAAGTAGTAAAAGTTGGACAACAAATAATAGAAACAGCAAGATTTACTGTTCCAACAGCTTCTTTCTGGGTATATGGGATAGTATTCATATTATATTTTATAATTTGTTATCCTCTATCATTGTTATCAAAAAGACTTGAAGCAAAGTGGAATAGTTAGGGGTGGTTATCATAGATAAAGTAAATAATGAAGTGTTGCTTGAGATAAAAGGCTTACACAAAGAATATGAAAGTAAGAAAGTTTTAAATAATATAGACTTGGAAATACACAAAGGTGAGGTTCTTGTAATACTAGGACCTTCTGGATGTGGAAAAAGTACCCTTCTAAGATGTTTAAATGGTCTTGAACCAATTCAAGGAGGGGATATAAAACTATCTGGAAAGTCATTAACTGATAAGAATGTAAACTGGCAAGAGGTACGTCAGAAGATAGGAATGGTATTTCAGAATTATGAGTTGTTTCCACATATGACAGTTATTGAAAATATTCTTTTAGGGCCAACTAAGGTTCAGAAAAGAGATAGAAATGAAGTATTGGAGCAAGCAAAGCAACTTTTGGATAGAGTAGGACTTCTTGATAGAATGGATTCATATCCACGTCAGCTTTCAGGTGGACAAAAGCAAAGAATAGCCATAGTAAGAGCTTTATGCATGAACCCGGAAGTAATGCTATTTGATGAAGTAACTGCATCACTTGATCCGGAGATGGTAAGAGAAGTATTAGATGTTATGTTAGAACTTGCAAAGCAAGGGATGACAATGGCAATAGTAACTCATGAAATGAATTTTGCTCAAGCTGTTGCAGATAAGATAGTTTTCCTTGATTCAGGAAACATATGTGAAGTTGCAACTCCTGAGGAGTTTTTTAAAAATCCTAAGACAGAACGTGCTCAGCACTTTCTAAATATATTTGAATACTAAAATTGGGGGGAAGATTTATAATGAAAAACATTAAAAAGGTTTTAGCAGCAGTTATAGTTGGTACTTTACTAGTGGGTAGCTTTGTTGGATGCAGCAAGTCTACTACATCAGATGATAAGTCAAAATCATCAGCAGCTACAAGTTCATTAGAAGATATCAAAAAACGTGGAAAGATTAGAGTTGGTGTATTTAGTGATAAACCACCTTTCGGATATGTAGATTCAAACGGTAAGAACCAAGGTTTTGACGTTGAAATAGCTAAGAGATTTGCAAAGGATCTTTTAGGGGATGAGTCAAAAGTAGAATTTGTATTAGTAGAAGCAGCAGCAAGAGTATCAGTTTTAGAATCAAATAAAGTTGATATAACAATGGCTAACTTCACAGTTACAGATGAAAGAAAGCAAAAGGTTGATTTTGCTAATCCATATATGAAGGTTTCTCTTGGAATAGTTTCTCCTGATGGAGCTCTTATAACTTCAGTTGACCAATTAAAAGGTAAGAAGCTTATAGTTAACAAGGGAACAACTGCAGAAGCTTACTTCATGAAGAACTATCCAGATATAGAATTATTAAAGTATGACCAAAATACAGAAACTTTTGAAGCTTTAAAGGATGGTCGTGGTGCTGCACTAGCTCATGATAACACAGAAGTTCTTGCTTGGGCTAAGAGCAACAAAGGATTCACTGTTGGAGTTCCAACACTAGGAAGCCAAGATACAATAGCTCCAGCTGTAAAGAAGGGTAACAAAGAGCTTTTAGATTGGATCAACACTGAACTTGAAAATATAGGAAAAGAAAACTTTATTCACAAAGCATACGAAGATACCTTAAAGCCAGTATACGGTGACTCAGTAAGTCCTGATAACCTTGTAATTGAAGGCGGAAAATTAAAATAGTTTTTGAGCAGCTGATACTGTAGTATCAGCTGCTTATTTTCATTTATATGAAGATATATATTGTTTTTAAAAGGGAAATTATATAAATAAAATACTTCATATTAGAATTTATCCAAATAAAGATTCGTAGAATTATCGAAATTTAATGATTGAAGTAGTTTATCAGTTCAGAGGAATAAATAATCCAGTTCTATGTAATAAGACTAATAGATACTTATATTAAATAATAATGTCGGTAAGATTATCAACTATAAGTTTTTATGTAATCTAAATATCTTGATTGAGGTATAGCTACTATTCTATAATTAATAGATAATAAATGTCAGTAAAGTATTAAATATTTAAAATTAAAATGGAGGTGAGACACATATTAGAAAATATTGCAGTTGTGAATGACAATGATGAGATTATAGGATATAAAGAAAAAATGTCGGTACATAAGGAAGGTATATTGCATAGAGCTTTTTCAGTAGTACTTTTTAATTCGAAAAATGAAATGCTATTGCAGAGAAGGAGTTTTTCAAAATATCACTCGCCAGGAGAGTGGACTAATGCATGTTGCAGTCATCAGAGAGAGAATGAAACAATTAAAGAAGCTGCGATTAGAAGACTGTATGAAGAACTGGGAATTAATGATGCTATACTTGAAGAAGAATTTATTTTTCATTATAAATGCCAATTTGAAAATGAACTTTGGGAAAATGAAATTGATCATGTTTTTATTGGTAGATATGATAAAGATGTTGAATCTTTTAATATAGATGAAGTTCACGAGGTCAGATGGATTTCAGTATCGGAGTTGCTTAACTGGATTGATGAAAAGCCTGAAGAGTTTACTTTTTGGTTTAAAATTCTAATAAAGAAAGCAGAAGAACTTAAAAAATTATACACTAAATATTAATTTGTTAAGATTTAATGTATAATTCTTCTACATATTGAGGCATAATAATCAATGTAATGTAGCATCTTCTTATAAGTTTTATTCTTTGTAGTTTTAAAATATTTAAGTTACGAAACTATAACTTTAGAAGATTTATACACAAATTACCAAATGAACTCTTCTGAAAACTAATTAGAAATCAAGGTAACCTAGTACATAGCAAGAAAATAATGGATTAAAATGCAAATTATCATCCATAAGGAATGGCTGGTTACATCGGAATTTTATTAGTGAAATGTTCCAGAGAGTTTAAAAAAATAAAATTTCGGAGGTTCAAAATTATGAATGGTACAGTTAAATGGTTTAATCCAGAAAAAGGATTTGGATTCATCACAGGAGATGATGGAAAAGATGTATTTGCACACTTTTCACAAATAAATGCTGAAGGCTATAAATCTCTTGAAGAAGGCCAAAAAGTATCTTTTGATGTTGCTCAAGGTCCAAAAGGTCCACAAGCAGAAAATATTACACTAGCTAAATAGACAGCGGAAATCCCCTTAAAGTATGTACTTTAAGGGGATTTTAGCAATATTTATTGAAAAAGGATACTTAAGGATATTTTATAGTCTCTATTATTTATGATTTTGTTATTCAATCCAAAATGGCTGAGTCCATGCCATGCAACCATCTTCTCTGTTCATTTCAATTCTTACATATTTCTCATTTCCTAATACTGTATATTCGGCTTCATGACCGTAGCTTTCTTTTAAAACTTTGCCTTTATAACCTATAAATTTAAAAGATACTGGAATATTGTGATGTTTAAGCTCCAGATATAGTCTATTATCAATAGCTTCAATTTTATTTAGTAAGATACCAGTGGAACTATAGAAACTTCCTTTTCTCAAAGATTCAAGTATTGATACAGAACTTTTCTCTTCACATAATGCCATATTAAAAGCACAACCACAGCGCTGGAATACGTGCATATCATCGTTCGCGAATCCAAATACTTTTTTACCATTCGACAAAAGATTGTCCCATAAATCAGTAGCTAAAGCTCTTCCTTTGTTATCGAATTTAACATTGTTATTATAAATTTCTAACCCAGTATACCCATTTAACTGTAGTAATTCTTCTAGTGGCCAGTAATTATCTTCATAAACATGAGGATGGCATATTATATTTAATCCGCCTTCATCATTTACTTTATTAAAAAGTTGTTGATGATTATCATAATTACGTTCATCGTCACAGTAATCTTTAATGTTTATACCAAGAGTTTGATAATCTCTATATTTATATTCAGTTCCAGGGAAAATAACTATATCTTCGTAACTTTCATTAAGTTTTGTGAGCATACAGTGATCCGTAATGGCTAAAAAATCATATTTCATTTTATAAGATTTGTACATATCTATTACTGTCTCTAAAGAGTAGTGACCACATTTACTATTTTCAGTATGGGTATGTAAATTTCCCTTAAGCCATATCCCAGTAGACAGGTAAGGATTAATTATCATAAGTTTACCTCCATATGAGTTTTAATTTTAAATACACAATTCAAGTTTAAAACCTATTAAAATTTTAAAAGCTCAATTCATTAATAAGCTGCTATTTTGTCAAATAGTATAATTTTATTATATAACAGTTAAAAAAAATAGTAAAATTTATATCGAAAAACAGAAAAAACTTATTAAAGCTACTTTATAAAATAACTTGAAAAAGTTTTTTTCCAATGATATACTTTAGTCAAGGATGGTCAATACAATTAATAAATAAAATGGGAATGAGAGGGTACGAGAATGAAAGAGTATTTTTCAAACATATCTAAGGTAGTATATGAGGGGCCAAAATCAACCAATCCATATTCATTTAAATATTACAATCCTGAAGAAGTAGTTGGAAATAAAAAGATGAAAGAACATTTAAGATTTGCAGTATCTTATTGGCATACTTTAACTGCAAATGGAACTGATCCTTTTGGGGTTGGGACAATGCTTCGTCCTTGGGATAATGTAAACGATTCTATGGAACTTGCTAAAGCAAGAATGGAAGCTGCATTTGAATTAATGGATAAGCTAAACATTGATTATTTCTGTTTCCATGATAGAGATATTGCACCAGAAGGAAATAGCCTAGCTGAGACTAACGAAAACTTAGACAAGTTGGTAGCATATTGCAAAGAATTAATGAAAAAATATGATAAAAAATTGTTATGGGGAACTGCAAATTGTTTCTCTAATCCAAGATATGTACATGGAGCAGGTACTTCATGCAATGCTGATGTTTTTGCATATACAGCAGCTCAAATTAAAAAGGCTATTGAAGTAACAAAAGAATTAGGCGGAGAAAATTATGTGTTCTGGGGTGGAAGAGAAGGTTATGAAACTCTTCTAAATACAAACATGGAATTAGAACTTGATAACTTTGCTAGACTTCTTCAAATGGCTGTTGACTATGCTAAAGAAATAGGATTCACTGGACAGTTTTTAATAGAACCAAAGCCAATGGAACCAACAAAACACCAATATGATTTTGACACAGCTACAGTATTAGCATTCTTAAGAAAATATAAATTAGACAAGCATTTTAAGATAAATATTGAAGCAAATCATGCAACCTTAGCAGGTCACACTTTCCAGCATGAGCTACATGTAGCTAGAATAAATAATGTTCTTGGAAGCGTAGATGCAAATCAAGGAGATCCTAATTTGGGATGGGATACTGACCAGTTCCCAACTAATGTATATGATACAACTCTTGCTATGTATGAAATACTTAAGAATAACGGTATTGCACCTGGTGGTTTGAATTTTGATGCAAAGGTAAGAAGAGCTTCATTTGAACCAGAAGATTTATTTTTAGCTTATATTGCTGGAATGGATACTTTTGCGAAAGGGTTAAGAGTAGCTCATAAACTGCTAACTGATGGAGTTCTAGAAAACAATATAAAAGAGAAATATTCAAGTTTTGAAGGTGGAATCGGAAAAGAAATAGTTGAAGGAAATGTAGGCTTCAAAGAGTTGGAAAAGTACGCTTTAGAAAACAGTAGAATTTCCAATAAGTCTGGAAGACAAGAGATGTTGGAGTCTATTGTTAATCAATATATATTTGAAGATAAATAGATTTCTTAAATAAAAATAAGATTTATATTTAAGTAAGAGTGTATCTTAAACTGAATTAATTAAAAAGATGTACCACTTCGTATTTAATTTTATATTTTTAAATTTAATCACTATAAGCAGTGAGAGTTTAAAAATTAGATTGAAGATCGGAGTGGTACATACTGTATATAGATGAATCCATTCATAATTAAATTTATATTTTTAAAATATCCTCTGAATTTTGAAAATAGGTTTTGGATTAGAACGTTTCATCTTTAATAATATTTGCATTAAATTGGGATATGATTAGAAGCTGAAATGCAGAAGCATATAAAAGCTATTATATGGTATATTTAAGCATCCCTTTAGAAATAGAAGTGAATTATTAGTAATCATGCCAGTTGAAGTGAAAACGTTGTATTTGGTATAATTAAGAAAATTATTAAGATAACGTAAAATTTGAACTTTTAGATGTAAGTAAATTAAATGTACAAAGGAATGATAGGATAATGATGAAATTTAAAAATGTAGATAAAGACACAATAAGGAGTTCAAATATAAAGCTTATATTGAACTTATTGTTTGATAAAAGGGAACTTACAAAGCAGGAAATATCAAAAGAAACAGGGCTTAGTATACCAACTGTAATTAACATTACAAACGAACTTATTGAAGATGGATTAGTTGAGGAATGTGGAGTTGCAGAATCAAGCGGTGGAAGAAAACCAATAATAGTAAGATTTATGCCAAATTCCAGATATTCTTTTGGAGTAGAGATAAATTCTAAATACATAAGAATAATTTTAATTAATCTTGATGCTGCTATTTTGGAAGATGAAAGCATAATGTTTAATGATTCATTTAAGCTGAATGAAGGTAATGTAAAAAATATTTTTGATGAAATTTGCAAAATAATTAAAGTTATAATTTTAAAAAGGAATATAAAAGAAGCGAATGTGCTTGGAATAGGATTTTCACTTCCAGGTACAGTGAATGAAGAAAAACTTTTGCTAGAGCTTGCTCCAAATCTTTTTGTTAAGAATATGGATTTTCATTACGTAGAAGAAAAACTTAATATTAAGGTATATGTAGAAAATGAAGCTAATTCTGCTGCAGTGGCTGAGCTAAGACTCGGAATAGCAAAAGATATGAGAAATTTAGTCTACATATCAGTCAGAGAAGGTGTGGGTACCGGAATTGTTGTAAGTGGATACCTTTATAAAGGAAAGAACAAAAGAGCTGGTGAATTTGGTCATATGACTGTAGAAAAAAATGGTATTCCTTGTACTTGTGGAAAAAAAGGATGCTGGGAAGTTTATACTTCATCAGAAATGATTTTAAAAAAATATAATATAGAAGAAAAGAATCCTGTAAGGTCTTTCGACCAATTCTTTAATTTACTTGATGGAAAAGATTTAAAAGCTTCTGCAATCTGGGAAGAATATTTAGATTACTTATCTGTTGGAATTCAAAATATAATTCTAATAATGGATCCCCATTATATTGTAGTAGGAGGAGACATAAGTAATTATGAAAAGTTTCTTATCCCTCCTTTAAAAGATAGAATTTTTAAGGATATCAATTTCTTTAGTGAAGATGATTTAAAGCTACTTACTTCTAAATTTAAGGAGAATTCATCCATAATAGGAGCGTCGATCTTACCAATTGAAAAACTATTTTTTATAAATGAAAGAATATTATAGTGGAGGCATTTATGAAAGTAAAAAAGGAATTTGGAGAAGGACCAATATTTATAGCAACAAATTATATATGGTGGTTTTTAGTTGGGAACTTCTATTTCTGGCTTTTGAATTTGCCAATGTTGTTAGTTGTTCTAGGGATAGTATCTACTGTAGGCAGTGATAATACATTATTGTTCATAATAACTCTTTTACCAATGGCTCCAGCATTAACAGCACTTTTAAGTTCAATGGGGAAGCTTATTAGAGAAAAGGACATAAACATGACAAAGGAATTTTTTAAAGCTTACAAAACAAATTTTGTTGAGTCAATAATTTTTGGCTTTTTTGAAGTGGTAATCCTCGGGGTATTATATTTTGACAGAGTTTATTTTGCGGCTACATCTTCAATCGCAATTCTTCAGATGGTTATATTAGTGCTAGCTATTATTTTCTTTGCAATTATTAATTTTTATATTTTGCCTATAGTTTCTAGGTTTTATTTGAAAAAGATGCAAATAGTGAAGTTAGCCATCTTTTATTTCTTTAGAAGAATACATGTAGCAGCGGCTGCATTAGCAATTTTATATTTACTATGGACAATCTCACTTAAAGGCGGGTCTATTATTTTACTTTTTTCAGCTAGCATTTTATGTTATATAATAATGCTATTTCATACAAATACCTTAATTGAGATAGAAGCTAGGTTGCAACCAGAAGATACTAATGGATTAGATGCATAGAAGGTGTATAGGTGTGAAAAAGATCATAGACTTTTTTAATAATTTAAGTGTGAGATTTAAGTTTGCTTTAGTTTATTTTTTTATATTACTTATTCAGATAGTAATTTTCGGACTTTATATGTATGAGCAAACATCAAACTCAACAGTTAAGCAAGGACAGCTGGTTATGGAACAAAATCTGTTGCAAACCAAAGAGAGTATTCTACAAAAAAGAAACTCTATAGAAAGTGCTGCAGACATACTAGTTTTAGATAAAAGAATACAAGATTTTTTAGATTATAAATATGAAAATTCTGTATATCAAATACAAGATTATCAGTTTAATATATCACCAATTGTTGAAAACATATTAAAACAAAATAGATATATAAATTCCATTAAAATATATATGTCGGATAATATAGTAACCGAAATGGCAGATAGTTATTACAGCGTAAATAAAGATTCAGACTTGAGCAAGTTCTTGGCATTGAATCAAAAGAAACCTTTGGATAATGGATGGACTAGTACCCATGAAGCAAAGACGCGCGCTCTTAAGGATAGTACTGGTACAGGTGAACAAGTATTAACCTACTCAAAGAAAATAATTTCAAGTAATACCTTTAGGGAAACAGGTACTCTTGAAATTGAAGTTAAAGAGACTGTTCTCTTCGATATGCTTCGGGATCCGATTGTAACAAAGCTTGGTAAGATATTTGTTGCAGATGATAATAGCATGGTAGTATCTAACAATATTCCAAGTTTATTCAAGCAAGATGTGATAAAGAGTAATTTCTTTGATTTTACACCAAATAAAAGAATTAGTGAGGTTGGTGAGATATTCAATAAGAAATATATTTTTATTTCAATCCCCATAAGTGAAATCAATTGTAATATACTTGGAATTTTCCCGGCTGAAAACTTCAATAATGAGATAAAAAGTTCATTTAGAAATATTGAACTTGTGTTATTAGGTTCTTCCATCTTTTTGGGGATAATCATATTTTTTACTACAACTGCATTGTTGTCAAGGATTAAAGACATGGTTAAGGCGATGAAGCAAGTAAGAGATGGGAATCTTAATGTTTCTGTGAAGGTAGATTCTACAGATGAATTTGGCGAACTTGGAACTACGTTTAATCATATGACTTCAAGAATACATGAATTAGTAGAGACAGTTTATAAAATAGAGCTTATGGAAAAAGAGGCCGAGCTTAAAGCGTTAGAAGCTCAAATAAATCCTCACTTTTTGTACAATACGCTTGCTACAATAACGTGGGCTGCCAGAAAAGTAAAGTCATCTCAAATAGAAACTATTTCAAATTCTTTAGCTAAATTTTATAGATTAGTTTTAAGTAAGGGAAATAGGGAAATTACCGTAGCAGAAGAAGTAGAAATGGTGAAGGCTTATCTTCATATACAGAAGATAAGATTTGAAGACAAGTTTGATGTAATATATAAAATTGACGAAGCCTCGTATTCTAAGAAAATCATAAAAAACATCCTACAGCCTATAGTAGAAAATGCATTAAGTCATGGGATTGAACCAAAGAGCTCTCATGGAACTATTGTAATAAAAATTAGTTCCTTTGAAAATTTTTTAAGCATAAAGATAATAGATGATGGTGTAGGAATTGCTCAAGGCAAATTGATTAAGGTGTTAAATGGTGATGTAGAAAGCGCTAAAGGCAGTGGATATGCAGTGAAAAATATAATTCAAAGACTGGAAGCTTATTCAGGTAGAAAAGATGTTTTTTCTATTTATAGTAGAGAAGGCATTGGAACTGAAGTGGTGATTTTGATTTAGATACTTTGCTTTCTATCGACGTACTGCTTCTTATTGAAATCTATCAAAGATTTTGGGAACTGGTATATCTACAGCATAATTTTAATTCATGATATAACCAGAAATCACTTTAGGAGGAGGATCTTATGTTAAGAATGTTAATCGTTGAGGATGAGAGATTAGAAAGAGAAGGTCTTCTTGAATTTTTGGATTGGAGTAGCTTTGGAATAGAGGTAGTAGAGACAGCATGTGATGGGTTAGAAGGTATAGAATTAGCTAGAAAGATGAGACCAGATTTAATTATAACAGATATAAAGATGTCAGGTATGGCAGGATTAGAGATGTCAAAAAAGATTAAAGAATTTCTGCCAGAAGTAAAAATCATAATATTGTCTGGATATAATGATTTTAAATTCGCTAAGGAAGCTATAAGGTTTCAAGCTTATGCATATTTGTTAAAGCCTGTGGAAGAAAAAGAGATGGTAGAAGTGATAAAAGGGGCTACAAATGAATGCATAAAAGCTTATGAAATAGCTTTAGAAGAAAGCAAAAATAAGCTTCAGATAGAAGAAAGCTATAGTGTTGCTAGGACACAATTTATAGCGGATCTTTTCGAGGGAAGAGTAAAGGAAGAAGAACTATATGAATATTTAAAGTATTTTCATATAAATCTTATAAAAGAAGATAACATATTAGTAATGATTATAAGGCAATCTAAGTTAAATGATTCAGTAATTATAGATGAACATGATTTATTTGATATAATCAATAATAATATTGATGAATTAAAGGATAAAGATTATTTTAATGTTGAAAAATCTTTTTTATACAAGGACAGTGTTAGAAATCAACTAGTAGCCTGTGTTTCACTAAATTCTGAAGAAGATTTTGATACTTTGCTATATTATATTTCAAACAAGTATCTTGCAAGAATAAAAAGAGAGAACAATGTAACACTTCAGATTGGAATTGGCAAGAAGGTTGAGACAATTGATGATATACATTTATCCTATAACTCAGCTTGCGAAGCAATTGAGTTTGGTGAATTTTGGTCAATACAAGGATTGACCTATTATGAAGGTGTGGAAGTTAATTCAAAAAAGTTTGAGGACAGGTTATGCGAATTTGTAGTAAAAGGGAATTACTTTTCAAAAAATTTGGTTAGTGCATTGAGTTCTTCTGAGGAAGATAAAGTATATCAGCTTATTACTGACATGTTTGATTATATAAATAATACTAAATGCACCGATAGAGACTTACTTAATAACTATCTTTACAATATAATAAATGAGGTGTCTCTTTTTGTTTATAATATAAATAAAAGAACTGAAGAATTTATGCAAGACTACAATGATAGTATTAAAGCTTTTATGAACTTAAGTAATATAAATGCTATAAAAGAATATTTTTATACGTTTTTTGGAAGCGTACTTGCATTTCTAAATGAAAAAAGAGGAAGCAAGGATGAAAGTATTGTAAAAAAGGTTATAAAGCTGATTGATAAAAAATATATGGAATGCATTAGTCTTAAAACAATTGCCGCAGAAGTTTATTTATCTCCTAACTATTTAGGGAATATATTTAAGAAGGTTACCGGAAAAACCTTTAATGTTTATCTATGCGAATATAGAATGGAAAAGGCTAAAGAACTTTTAAGTAAGGCTAATAAAAAAGTCTCTAGTGTTGCTCAAGAAGTTGGAATCCCAAATACGTCATATTTTTGTATGGTGTTTAAAAATACATTTGGTATAGCTCCAGGAGAGTTTCATGAAAGGGTCATAAGAGGATAATATAAGATTTTTAAAAGGTATCAGGTTATTAAAAATTCCTGATACCTTTTTACTGTTTAGTAAAGTATAATATTTTAAATTTAGCTAAATCTAGAGAATTAAAAAATTCTAGGAGTTTTTGATGACCAGACAGTAAAAAATTTAGACTTATTCGCCTGCCAAATTTTCCTCATATGCATTCGGAAAGGCAGATGCGCAAAAAAGCTTGCTGAAGAAGATTTCTTCAGCAAGCTTTTTTACTTTATAATTAACCAACTTTATAAAGAGTGTTGATTATCAAAAGGAGTGTTGTTTTTTTATATATACAGTATATACCATAAGTTTTAAGATATAAATATAGCAAATAACTGAAACATAAAAGTCTAATTAATGTAAATGTAATCCTTTTCTAGAGTAGCTTTTAATATAATTATCGGCCCTAGATATAAAAAAAGCTTAGTAAACGTCTTAAAGTAACAGTAGTTTAAGCAGAAACATTAGCAAACATATATTACTAATTTAAGGGGATAAAAAAAGATGATAACGGTTAAAAAAGCTCATAAAACATCAAATCAAAAGAAGTTTTCAATTCCTAATAAGTATAAACTGTTTCTTATAGCATTGCCATTCTTAATCTTAACATTTTTGTTTTCGTATTTACCGCTTCATGGCTGGTTGTATTCTTTTTATGATTATAGGCCTGGAATACCATTAAGTAAGTCAGAGTTTGTTGGGCTTAGATGGTTTAAATCAATCTTTGCAAATCCTGTACAGACTAAAGAAGTTTTAAGAGTTATGAAAAATACAATTGCAATAAGCAGCATTAACATTGTAACTTCTGTATTTCCTGTTATTTTTGCAATATTACTTACAGAGATAAGGAAGGAAAGATTCAAAAAAACTGTACAAGTTTTAACCACAATACCAAATTTTATAAGTTGGGTTTTAGTTTACTCAGTAGCTTTTACATTATTTTCAGTGGATAACGGGCTAATAAATCACTTACTTATGAATCTTCATATTATCAAGACTCCAATAAATTTCTTGGCTTCTGATAATCACACATGGTTAAATATGACACTTTGGAGTATATGGAAAGGACTTGGATGGGGAGCCATTATGTACCTAGCAGCAATAACTGGTATAGATCAAGAGTTATATGATGCAGCAAAGGTTGATGGATGCGGAAGATTTAAATTGATATGGCATATAACAGTTCCTGGAATTATGCCAACATACTTTGTTCTACTGCTACTATCTATAGCAAACTTTATAAATAATGGTATGGATCAATACTTTGTATTTCAGAATGCAATAAATAAAGAACATATTGAAGTGTTAGATCTTTACGTTTACAACATAGGAATGGTAGGTGCAAACTTCTCATTCTCAACTGCAATAAGTATGTTAAAGTCTATAATAAGCGTGTTCTTATTATTCGTAGCAAATAGCATGTCTAAGTTATTTAGAGGAGAAACAATAATTTAATAGCAATATAGATAAGGAGCGTGGTAAAACAATGAGAACCCATTCAAAGAATTTATCTGATACAATAGTTAATATATTGATTTATATATTTTTTATAGCATTTACCTTAATATGCATATTTCCATTCTATTATTTATTTATAAACACAATAAGCAATAATGATTTGAGTAGTAAAGGGCTCATAAACTTTATCCCTAAAGGAATACATTTTACAAATTATCTACAAGTTCTAAAGATTAGAGGCCTTGGGCAAGCTGCTTTTATTACACTAAGCAGAACTGTAATAGGAACAGCACTTACAGTATTTGCATCTGCATTTTTAGGTTTTTTATTTACGAAAAAAGAAATGTGGGGTAGGAAGTTCTGGTATAGGTTTGTAATAATAACAATGTATTTTAATGCTGGAATTATGCCTTGGTATATAACAATGATGAATCTAAAACTTACAAATAATTTCTTGGCTTACGTTTTGCCAAGCATTATATCACCATTCAATATTATACTTGTAAAGACTTTTATTGAAGGAATACCAGAATCTCTTCAAGAAGCAGCAGAAATAGATGGAGCAGGACTTTATACTATTTTTTTTAAGATAGTAATGCCTCTAATAAAACCAATTCTTGCAACTATAACAATATTCTCTGCAGTTGGTCAGTGGAATTCTTTTACAGATACACTTTTTCTTGTAACTGATTCAAAATTATTTACTTTGCAATTTGTTCTTTATAAATATTTAAATGAGGCTTCTTCACTAGCAGCACTTATAAAGAATAGTCAAAGTGGAATAGCAGCTGCAAATATAGCTAATATGCAAACTGCCACATCTGTAAGAATGACAGTTTCAATGATTGTTGTTATACCAATATTATTTGTATATCCATATTTCCAAAGACACTTTGTAAAAGGTGTAATGATTGGTGCTGTAAAGGGTTAATATTAAGTTTTTATTATTCTAAGTGCTGCTTATAAGTATTTATGATTATGGAAGCTTAAAGAATGTCATTAACATGAGCAGCAATATGGATATTAAAATAAATAGAAACAAATTTAAGGGGGATTAGTAATGAAGAGAGGTTTAAGCAAAAATATTGGAAAAGCAGTAGCTTTAGCTACAGCAATCACAACTATGTCTTTTGGTATGGTTGGATGTTCAAGTGATACTAAAAAAGATGCCAGTAACAGTGATCTAGAAAAAATTGATGTTTTCTCTATGAGTGCAAACTTTGCTGGTGAGCAAAGTGGATGGTTTGGGAAGGTTGTAAAAGATAAGTTTGGTTTAGATATGAATATTATTTCTTCAAACCTTCAAGGTGGAGATAGTAAATTTGCCACAATGATGGCTTCAGGTAACTTAGGAGACATAGTAGTATTCGGTGCTGACGATCAAAAGTATAGAGATGCGATAAAAGCAGGTCTTTTATTAGACTGGACTAAGGATGGTCTTTTGGATAAGTATGGAACTCATATTAAAGAATTCCAAAAGGCTATTGAAAAGAATAAGACAAATTTTGGTGATGGAAAAGCTGTGTATGGCCTTGGAAGCTCAGTTTCTACAATGCCAGCTACCACTCCTTCAGAAGGAACTGAATTGGCTTATGGACCTCATCTACGTTGGGACTTGTATGAAAAATTAGGTAAGCCAACAATAAACACAATGGAAGATTACCTACCAGTACTTAAAAAGATGCAAGAAGCAACTCCAAAGAGTGATTCAGGAAAACCAACATATGCATTTTCAATGTGGAGTGATTGGGATGGAAATATGATGATGATAGCAAAGCAGTTCGCATGTATGCAAGGCTATGATGAATTAGGATTTTTACTAGTTCATGGTAACGAAGAAAAGTATCAAGATATATTAGATCCAAACGGTTACTATCTAAGATCTTTAAAGCTTTATTATAATGCTAATAAGATGGGCTTAGTAGATCCAGACTCAATTTCCCAAAAGTATGATGATGCTGCTAACAAAATGAAGGATGGTCAAGTATTATTCTCATGGTTCCCATTCTACAGCACTGGATATAATACTCAAGAAAGAGTAAATAAAGGACAAGGCTTTAAGCTTGTACCATTTACAGATGAAAAGGATTATTCAAATGGTTTTGCTAATTATGGTAATAGTCAAGTAATAGCAATAGGTTCTAAAGCTAAAAATCCAGAAAAGATAATGAAGTTTATAGATTGGTTATACTCACCAGAAGGTATTATGACAAGTACTAATGGACCTAAGGGTTTAACTTGGGACCTAAAGGATGGCAAGCCAGTATTAACTGATTTTGGTAAGAAAGTTGTTCCTTCTACAAGTTCAGATGTTATTTCTGATCAATATGGTGGTGGAGCATATAAAGATGGTGTAAATGCTCTTAACTTCGTAACAGTAAATGCAAACTCTATAAATCCTGAAACTAAGGAACCTTATAACTGGCAATTATGGTCATCAACAACTAACGATAATGTATCAACTCTTGATAAAAACTGGAGAGCAGCTATGAATGCTAACAATGATAAAGATTACTTTATTAAAAATAATAAGATTGTTGTTAATCCAGTAACTAATATTAGTAGTGATGCTATGGATACAGCTACTCAACAAAAATTAGGTCAAATTGCTACAGTTATAAAGCAAGATTCTTGGAAAATGATATTTGCAAAGAGTGATGCTGAATTCCAATCAATACAAAAAGATATGATCGAGAAGTCTAAGGGCTTAGGTTATGATGATGTTGTTAAGTTTGATCAAAAACAAGCAGAAAGAATATTTGCTGCAAGAAAAACTTTAAAGTAGTTTCTATAGAAGAGGGTCTGATAATATATCAGGCTCTTTTTGCTGTTGAGGAAAGGTAGATGCGCAAAAAAAGCTCATAAAAGAAGGTCTCTTCAGTTGCTATTTCATTAGTTTAGAAACTAAGTTGATTTTTAAGATAATAGTTGATTTTTATTATATACAGCATAAAACATAGTAATTTATAATAATACTAGGAAAACATTTACATTAAATTAGAAAATATTTTCAAGTTAAAAAATATTTTTATGTGTAGATATGCCACTTCCAATCAAGATACCAGTAATAGTTAAAACAACTTTTTGTATGGTTTTTAGATGAGAAGAGTGGGATATCAATTACGCAAGACTGAATTAGTGAGGTGTAATTATATGAAATTTAGTAATGGTTGCTGGCTTAATAGAGATGGTGTAACAACCTACAGTCCTGCTGAGGCTTATGATATTAAAGTGAAAGATGATTCAGTAATTGTATATGCACCATGTAATAAGATTAATCATAGAGGTGATACTTTAGGAGGACCTGTTATTACTGTAAAATTATCTTCACCAATGGAAGATGTTATAAGAGTTCAACTATATCATTATATGGGTATTAATAAAAAAGCTCTTGAATTTGAGATACAAGATCAAGGTAATATAGTGAAGATTAGTGAGGATGATCAAGTAGTAAAACTTAAATCGGGAGACTTAAGCGTAAGTATAGATAAGACTTCTGGGTGGCAGATGAACTTTTTTAACAAAGATGAGAAGTTAACTGGTACAGGCTTTAGAGATATGGCTTATGTTAAAACTAACGATGAGGGAGTATTTATGAGAGAGCAGCTTAGCCTTTCAGTAGGAGAGCTTGTATACGGATTAGGAGAAAGATTTACGCCATTTGTAAAAAATGGACAGGTGGTAGATATATGGAACAAAGATGGAGGAACTAGCACAGAACAATCCTATAAGAATATACCTTTTTATATGACTAATAAGGGCTATGGAGTATTAGTAAACCACCCTGAAAATGTATCCTTTGAGGTTGGCTCTGAGAAGGTAACAAGGGTACAATTTAGCGTTGAAGGTGAATACTTAGAGTATTTTATAGTAAATGGACCATCTATGAAAAAGGTTCTTGAAAACTATACTACTCTTACAGGAAAGCCAGCATTGCCACCAGCTTGGTCTTTTGGATTATGGCTTACAACTTCCTTTACAACAAACTATGATGAAGCTACTGTAACTAGTTTTGTTGATGGAATGAAGGAACGAGATATTCCTCTTCATGTGTTCCATTTTGATTGTTTCTGGATGAAGGAATTTAATTGGTGTGATTTTAAATGGGATACTAGAGTGTTTCCAGATCCAGTAAATATGCTTAAGCGATTAAAAGATAAGGGTTTAAAAATATGCGTGTGGATTAACCCATATATAGCACAGGCTTCAGAGCTTTTTGAAGAGGCAATGGAAAATGGATATTTAATAAAAAGAGCAAATGGAGATGTATGGCAATGGGATATGTGGCAGCCAGCTATGGGAATAGTTGATTTCACTAACCCTAAAGCATGTGAGTGGTTCCAAAGTAAACTGCAAGCTCTTGTAGATATGGGAGTAGATAGCTTTAAGACTGATTTTGGAGAAAGAATTCCAACGGATGTAGTTTATTATGACGGTTCTGATCCTAAAAAGATGCATAACTACTATACTTATTTATATAATAAGGTAGTTTTCGAACTCTTAGAAAAGAATTTCGGAAAAGGAAAGGCAACTTTGTTTGCAAGGTCAGCTACAGTAGGAGGACAAAAGTTCCCAGTTCATTGGGGCGGAGATTGTTCTTCTGACTATGAATCTATGGCAGAAAGCTTAAGAGGTGGTTTATCGCTAACCTTATCAGGGTTTGGTTTCTGGAGTCATGATATTGGAGGATTTGAAAGCACTTCTACAGCAGATGTGTACAAGAGATGGGCGGCATTTGGTCTTCTTTCTACTCACAGCCGTTTACATGGCAGTCATTCCTATAGAGTACCTTGGGTTTATGATGAAGAATCTTGTGATGTAGTTAGGTTTTTCAGCAAACTAAAATGTAGCTTAATGCCTTATATTTTCACTCAAGCAAACAATACTTCATATACGGGTGTTCCTATGATGAGAGCAATGGTTCTTGAATATCAAGACGATCCGGCAACTCATTATTTAGATAGACAGTACATGCTTGGTGATTCACTTTTAGTTGCTCCAGTGTTTAGTGAAGATGGAACAGTTTCGTACTATCTTCCTAAAGGAACTTGGACTAACTTCATAACAAACGAAGTTGTTGAAGGTGGAGTGTGGAGAAGTGAAAAACATGATTATTTAAGTATACCTTTAATGGCTAAAGAAAATAGTTTGATTCCAGTAGGAAGTAATACAAGTAAGCCAGATTACGAATATGCTGATGATGTTACGTTACACTTATTTAACCTTAAAGATGGAAAAACAGCAACAACTAAGCTACTTAATTTAGAAAGTCAACCGGTATTCTCAGTAACAGCTAAACGAGAAAAGGATATTATCAGTATCGAAATAGAAGGAGAACATAAGCCTTTTAGCATTCTTCTAAGAGGAATAAATAGGATTAATGAAGCAGAAGAGGCTTCAATTGATAAGAGCAATTTAGGTGTACGAGTTTTAATAAATAAAGATATAAACAAACTTACAATAAGATTATAGTTTATGAAATAAGTAAACTAGTATAAGTTTGGTTTGTGGGGGATAGTGAGAATGAACGAATTAAATCAGTCAGTAAATAAAAAAATAAAAGAAATTATTGAAGAGATGACCTTAGAAGAAAAGGTATCAATGATTCATGGCAATGGTCTTTTTAGAACAGAGGCTGTTAAAAGATTAGGCATTCCTGCTTTAACTATGTCTGATGGACCAATGGGAGTTAGAAAAGACTATAAAAATGATAAATGGGAAGATATCGGAAATACCTATGATTACTCAACATATTTTCCATCAAACATGGCGTTAGCATCTACTTGGAATCCAGATAAAGCATATGAGTTTGGAACTTCAATAGGAGCAGAAGCAAGAGCAAGAGGAAAAGATGTAATATTAGGTCCTGGAATAAATATAATAAGAACACCTCTTTGCGGTAGAAACTTTGAATATATGAGTGAAGACCCACATTTAATTTCAAAGATGGCAGTACCTTTCATAAAAGGTGTTCAGACAAAGGATACAGCTGCATGTGTAAAGCATTTTGCAGCTAATAATCAAGAGTATGAGAGACTTAATATAAATGTAGAAATGGATGATAGAGCGCTTCATGAAATATATCTTCCTGGTTTTAAAGCTGCTGTTAAAGAGGGAAACTCATATACAATAATGGGTGCTTACAACAAAATCAGAGGAGAATACTGTTGTGAAAGTGATTATCTTATTAATGACATTCTAAGAAAACAATGGGGTTATGATGGCGTAGTTATATCTGACTGGGGAGCTGTTCATAATACTGAAACTGCTGCAAAATATGGAATAGATATAGAAATGAGCGTAACAGATAATTTCAATGAATACTTCTTAGCAGATCCATTGATTGAAAAAGTAAAAGCTGGATTGATTGATGAAAAGTTTATAGATGAAAAAGTAGAAAGAATATTGAAGTTAATGTTTAAGTTAAATGTATTTTCTGAAAAGAGAGTAAGAGGGAAATACAATGCTCTTGAACATAGAGAAGCTGCTTTGAATGTAGCAAGAGAATCAATAGTTTTATTGAAAAATCATGATAATGTATTGCCGCTTAAGGATGATAAAGTAAAGTCTCTAGCAGTTATAGGAGAAAATGCTGATAAACAACATTCAAATGGTGGAGGAAGTGCTGAGATAAAAGCATTGTATGAATATACACCACTCATGGGGATTAAGATGAGAGTTGGCGGTAATACAAAGGTGCAATATGCAAAGGGATACTCAAAAGATGAATCTTTAAAATCAGATTTATTAAATGAAGCAGTAAAGTTAGCTGAAAATTCTGATGAAGTGATTATAGTTGTTGGTTTAGATCATGACTTTGATGTTGAAGGAAAAGATAGAGAGGATTTAAATCTTCCATATAATCAAGATGAATTAGTTAAAGCAGTATTAGAAGTTAAGCCAAATGCTATAGTTGTAAACATAAGTGGTTCACCAGTATTTATGGAACAGTGGATTGATGAAGCTAAAGCAGTAGTACATTCTTTCTACGCTGGAATGGAAGGTGGATATGCACTGGCTGAAGTTTTATTCGGTGATGTAAATCCTTCTGGAAAACTTCCAGTAACTTTTCCTAAAGCACTATCTGATTCACCTGCACATTGTATTGGTGATTTTCCAGGGGTAGAAACTGTAGAATACAAGGAAAGTATATTTGTTGGCTATAGGTATTTTGATTCAAGGGGTATTGAACCAAGGTTTGAGTTCGGGCATGGATTATCCTATACTAAGTTTCAATACAGTGATTTGACGCTAATAGTTGATAACTCAGAAGAAATCAATATCGAATTAAGTTTTAATATAACAAATACTGGAGGAACTTCAGGAGCTGAGATAGCACAAGTTTATGTATCTGATCTGGAATCGTCGTTAATAAGACCTAAGAAAGAATTAAAAGCTTTCGAGAAAGTGTTCTTAGAAATTGGTGAAACGAAACTAGTTAAATTAAGCCTTAATAAAGAAGACTTATCATTCTATAATGATAAAGAAAATAAATGGGTATGTGAAGCTGGAGAATTTAAAATCCTTGTGGGAAGTTCTTCAAGTGATATAAAGCTAGAGAGGATATTTACTGTATAGATTTTATTGTGAATTTATAAGATGTAAATTTGCATTAAATTAATTTTTTGTGAGAAAGCATGCTCAAAAGATAAAGTGAAAATTTTGAGTATGCTTTTATTTTGAACTGTGTTTAATTTCAACACGGTACTTTAACAGGCCTTATTTTTAAATTTGATAGGAGAGAATTTATGATAAATGAAAAATTGCCATTTATGTTTTATGGTGGAGATTACAATCCTGACCAATGGCCAGAAGAGGTTCTTGAAGAGGATATAAGATTATTTAAAAAAGCTGATATTAATGTAGTTACTTTACCAGTGTTTAGCTGGGCAAAGCTACAGCCTTCAGAAGAAGTATATGATTTTCAGTGGTTAGATAAGATTATGGATAAGCTTGCTGAAAATGGCTTATATGTGTGTCTAGCGACTTCTACAGCTGCACAACCTGCATGGATGTCTAAAAAGTATCCAGAAATGCTGCCAGTTGATTTTGATGGAAGGAAGAGAAAGCACGGGGGAAGAGTTAACTTTTGTCCAACCAGTGAGATATATAAGGATATGTCTACAAAACTAACTAGAAAACTTGCTGAGAGATATAAAGATCATCCAAGTTTATTATTATGGCATATTGGCAATGAGTATGGAAATTACTGCTATTGCGATCATTGTGAGGAACAATTTAGAATTTGGCTTAAGAAAAGATATGGAACTATTGAGAATTTAAATAGAGCTTGGAATATGAGTTTCTGGGGACATACTGTTTATGAATTTGATGAGATAGTTGTGCCATCTGGAATAAGTGAGATGTGGAGAGATAATGGGAGGGATAGATCTAATTTTCAAGGGATTTCACTAGATTATCATAGATTTATGTCTGAAGCTATTTTTAAATGTTATCTAGAGGAATACAAGATTATTAAGGAAATTACTCCAGATTTATATGTCACAACAAATCTAATGGGAACTTTTAAACCTTTAGATTATTTCAAATGGGCAGAAAAAATGGATGTGATATCTTGGGATAATTATCCTCAGCTAATAGATCCAATGTATGTTACTGCGCTAAGGCATGATCTTATGAGAGGTTTAAAGGATGGAAAGCCATTTATGCTTATGGAACAGACTCCAAGCCAACAAAACTGGCAGCCTTACAATGGCTTAAAACGCCCAGGTGTTATGAGACTTCAGAGTTATCAGGCTGTTGCTCATGGAGCAGATACAGTTATGTTTTTTCAACTAAGAAGATCTATTGGAGCATGTGAAAAGTATCATGGTGCAGTTATTGAACATGTTGGCCACGAAAATACAAGAGTATTTAGAGAATGTACTAAACTTGGAGAGGAGCTTAATGCACTTAAAGATAAAATAATTGATTCTAGAATAGAAGCAAAGGTGGCAATAGTCTTTGATTGGGAAAATTGGTGGGCGGTGGAGCTTTCAAGCGGTCCAACTATAGAGCTGAACTATATAAAGCAGATTGAGAAATATTACAAAGCTTTTCATGATAAAAACATAGCTATAGATTTTGTTAAATCAGAAGCGGATTTTTCTAAATATGACGTAGTTATTGCTCCACTACTATATATGGTTAAAAAAGGTGTTGCAGATAATATAGAAAATTTCGTAGAAAATGGAGGAACTTTTATAACTACTTTCTTTAGTGGAATAGTTAATGAAAATGACTTAGTTACCTTAGGGGGATATCCTGGTGAACTCAGAAAGGTTTTAGGTATTTGGGTAGAAGAAATAGATGCGCTTTTCCCTCATATGAAAAACAGTATAAAGGTAGTTAATAAAGCAATTAATTTAAGTAATGAATACAGCTGTGGAATGCTATGTGACATTCTTCATCTTGAAGGTGCTGAAGCAATAGCTCTTTATGGAAGTGATTTCTACAAGGATTCTCCTGTGTTAACTGAAAATAAGTTTGGAAAAGGAAAAGCATATTATATAGCTTCAGATCCAGAGGAACTGTTTATAAAAGACTTTATAGGACATGTATGTAACGAGAAAAATATATCATCAAGTTTTGAAAATATTGAGGGAGTGGAAATAACAGAAAGAGTAAAGCATGACCGTAAATATATATTTATACTAAATCATAATGAATACAGCGTAGAGCTTAAACTAAATAAAAATGCATATGTAGATCTTTTAACTGGAGATAAGAAATGTGAATCAGTCACAATAAATTCTAAGGATTTACTTATATTAGAGGATAAGATCTAAGAATAAATTTAATTCTTTAGGAGGTTATATATGAATTTTAAAAACAATTGTAAAGTTCTTTTTCAAGGTGATTCAATAACTGATGGTAATAGAACTCGTGATAATGATCCCAATCATTTCTTAGGTCATGGGTATGCATATATAATAGCTGCAAAACTTGGAGCTGATGAGCCAGAAAAGAATTATGAGTTTTTTAATAGAGGAGTAAGTGGTAACAGAATCATAGATTTATATGGTAGATGGCAGGAAGACACTTTAAATCTGAATCCGGATATATTAAGTATATTAGTTGGAGTAAATGATATAGTTTGGGAATTAAATATTAAAGCAGGAATCTCAGCTGAAAAATATGAAAAGATATATAAACTTCTTATCGATGAGACAAGAGAAAAGAATCCGGAAGTGGTAATTGTAATTTGCGAACCGTTCATTCTTCCAGTTAAAGGTGTGAAAGATAACTGGAACTATTGGTGTGAAGAGATAAAAAAACGGCAGATAGCAGCAATGAGTATTGCAAAAGAATATAATTGTATATTTGTGCCTTTGCAAGATGAATTCAATAATGCCTGTAAAAGGAATGAGCCAGAATATTGGATTTGGGATGGAGTACATCCAACTGCTGCAGGACACGAACTTATAGCAAGAAAATGGATTGAAACTATCAATAAGTCTTTGAAATAAATCACTGTTTAAGCATAGCGTTAAAATTAAATGGTTAGTCATTTTCTGCATAACCATTTAATTTTAAAAACATTCTTAAATATAACATTTAAAAAATATATTGGATACAAACAATAGTAGGAGGTGGCTAGATTGAAATTATGGTATACAAAGCCAGCTGAATTAGACAATTGGAATGAAGCTCTACCAATAGGAAACGGTAGCATAGGAGCTATGGTTTTCGGAGGAATAAAGTCTGAAAGGATTCAGCTTAATGAGGAAACTGTGTGGGATGGTGGACCAAGAGATCGAAATAATAAAGATGCACTTAAATATCTTCCTAAGATAAGAAAGCTTTTATTTGAAGGAAATATTAAAGAAGCAGAGAAATTGACCTCTTTAGCAATGGCTGGAACCCCAGAAGATTCCCGACACTATGAATCCTTAGGTGATATATTTTTAACTTTCAATGAAAACACAGATGAAGTTACTAATTATGAAAGATCTTTAGATATAAGTAATGCCATTGCCGAAGTTAAGTACAAGCAAGGTGACGTTGATTTTAGGAGAGAGATTTTTATTAGCTCAGTAGACAAAGTTATGGTGATGAAAGTCTCTTCAAGTAAGAAAAGTTATATTTCTTTTACTTTGAATCTAAGTAGAGAAAGATATTTTGATTATATAGATGCTGTATCCGATGATACAATAATTTTAAAAGGAAAGAGTGGAAGCGAAGAAGGAATTAGATTTTGCTCCATGGTTAAAGTGGAAGCTGATGGAGGAAATACCTACAGTATAGGAAATAAAATAGTTGTTGAAAATTCAGATGAAGTTACAATATTGCTGACTGCTAGGACTGATTATTATAAAGATGAACCCGTAAAGTGGTGCAGTGAGACCATAGAAAAGGCAATGAAAAAAACTTATAGTGATTTGAAGAATGATCATATTGCCGATTATAAGTGTTTGTTTGATAGAGTAACTTTAAAATTAGATAAAGATGAAAAAGTTGATAAAATGCCTACAGATCAAAGGCTTATTAGGATGCAGGACGGAAAGGAAGATTTGGGATTAATCAGTCTATACTTTCAATATGGAAGGTATTTACTGATAAGTAGCAGTAGGCCTGGAACTTTGCCAGCCAACCTTCAAGGAGTATGGAATAAAGATATGATAGCACCTTGGGGAGGAAGATTTACAATTAATATAAATACTGAAATGAACTATTGGCCAGCAGAAACTTGTAATCTTTCTGAACTCCATACACCACTTTTTGATCATATAGAAAGAATGCGAGCTCCAGGAAGAATAACTGCTAAGAAGATGTATGATTGTAGAGGTTTTGTATGTCATCATAATACTGATATTTGGGGAGATACAGCTCCACAAGACTTATGGATGCCAGCAACGCAGTGGCCAATGGGTGCTGCATGGTTATGTCTTCATCTATGGGAACATTATGAGTTTACGAAAGATTATGCTTTTTTAGAAAAAGCATATGATACCATGAAAGAATCAGCTTTGTTTTTTGTTGACTTTCTAATAGAAAATGAAAAAGGACAATTAGTTACTTGTCCATCTGTATCTCCTGAAAACACTTATAGTTTACCTAACGGACAAACTGGATGTATATGTATAGGTCCTTCTATGGATAGTCAAATTTTATTTGCATTATTTTCTAATTGCATAAATGCTTCAAATATTTTAGAATGCGATTATGAGTTTAGGGATAAATTATATGGATTAAGAGATAGATTGCCTAAACCAACTATAGGAAAATATGGGCAGATTCAAGAATGGGCTGAAGATTACGATGAGTTAGAGCCTGGGCATAGACATATATCACAGCTTTTTGCATTACATCCATCAAATCAAATTAATTTACAACAGACTCCAGAACTTGCAGCTGCAGCAAAGAAAACTATTGAAAGAAGATTAACTTATGGTGGCGGTCATACTGGATGGAGTAGAGCTTGGATAATAAATATGTGGGCACGTTTGGAGGAGGGCGATTTAGCATATAAAAATATAAAGGCTTTATTAACAAAATCTACTTTACCAAATTTATTGGACAATCATCCTCCTTTTCAAATTGACGGAAATTTTGGTGGAAGCTCAGGTATAGTAGAAATGTTAATTCAAAGCCATGGAGGATGGATAAAGTTTCTTCCAGCACTACCTAAAACGTGGAGTCATGGAGAAGTAAAAGGATTATGTGCCCGTGGCGGTTTTGAAGTTGATATTATGTGGAGTCATTGTAATTTAGTTAAAGCGACTATTTTCTCAAAGGCTGGTCAACTATGTAAGATATATTCAAATGATAATATATCAGTAATGTGTAATAACAAGTCTGTTGGAAGCTACGATAAAGAAAAATCTCTCATTACTTTTGAAACAAAAGTGGGAGAGACATATGAAGTTATCAAGAACTAAAGAAGGTTGTAAATTAAGGTAATTTAATCAAGTGTGGAATATTAATAATAGGTTTGAAAGCTAGAAGAGTATTCTTCAATGAAATTATGAATTTTTTACAAATACTTTTTTAAAAAATTTAAAAAATTTTTAAAATACGCGTATTAAATTCTGTATAAAGGTTATATTAATATCGTAAGGAACATAGTGATAAGGCAATGCTTATGAAACTAGTTTATACTAACATTATAAGTGATTCTGAATAGTTGCAGCCTGGAACTGCTTTTGTTCAGATTTAGTAGATTTTATATGGTTAGGAAAAGCTTTATTATGGTCATCTTGTTGATCATAATGAGGTTCCAACTTATCATATAAGGTCGAGATAAGATTTTATTAGGTGTTGTAATGGTTATATATAGCCGAAAGGTTATATATAGTTGTGTAAATATGTAATAGGGTCGAGTGAACCATTAATATTGGTAGTGATGTGCTTTTTTATGGTCGAAAGATTATAATCAGGTGATAAATTATCTTTATTAGTGCTAACCACATCACTATGTTTCTTATTTTTTAAAATTAAGGTTAATATTTATACCTAAATATTTAGAGATAGTCTATGAAGACTACCTCATTTTTTTTGTAAAATAATAATTTATAGATAAAACGACTTCAAACATATAGTTAATTGTAATTTTTATATATCTTTGATATAAAGCCAAAAAATGCTGAAGATAGCATGATTCCAAAGGCAATAGCTCCTGCAATTCCAAGCATTAGTACTCCACTATTTTGGGCAGCAGTAAAATTGCTTTGAACAAGGTAAGTTATAGTACTATAGGCCGTAATTCCAGGTACTAAAGGAAAGATACCAGGTACGTAAAACATGGAAGCGGGAGTTTTTATAACTCGCGCCATCAGTTCACTATAGGCATTTACCACTAAAGCTCCCAAAAATGAACTTAACACTTCACTGCTTGTCTTATTTAAAACAATACTGTACACAATCCAACCAAGGGCTCCCCCTATTCCAGCATAGATGATTTTTTTTCTATCAATGTTAAATAGTATTACAGGA
Source organism: Clostridium fungisolvens (assembly GCF_014193895.1). Classification (NCBI taxonomy): domain Bacteria; kingdom Bacillati; phylum Bacillota; class Clostridia; order Eubacteriales; family Clostridiaceae; genus Clostridium; species Clostridium fungisolvens. Next base: position 2,046,663 of record NZ_BLZR01000001.1, read on the forward strand.
AATACACTTCCTACAAACGCTAAAGCAATCATTTTTATTGACATATCAATAGAATCCTTTCATACCTATAAGCAGAGCAGTACCTACTCCTGCGCTTACAGCAGTTATGATTATTAATGCTTCACAGAATTTAGCTATACCAGCAGAAAAATAACCGAAAATAACATCCTTAATTCCATTTGTGAGAACTACCCCAGGAAGTAGAATCATAATTGATCCAGTTATTACGTTATTTTCTTTTATAGAAGGAAATAGTATATGTGAGAGTAGGCTTGTTCCACCGATAATAAAGCCAGCTAAATAATATTTGAAAAATTGAGAAATACCAAAGTTTGAAATCTTTTCAGTAATTAAGTAAGTGATAAGACATACAAATATTGAGGCTATTCCATCAATAAGTGAACCATTAAAAAACAATGAGTAAACAAATCCCGTCATACAGGAAGCAAAAATACGGACAGGGAAAGTGAAAGTTGGAGAGTCCTGTATAGATTCCAGTATTTTTATTGCATCTTCATAAGATATCTTATTATTTTTAAGTTTCCTTGAAAAGGAATTTATTAGTTCTATTCTATATAAATCAACTTGCTTAGGACACACCTTTTTCATTGATGTAACCTTTCTGTGTGCAGAATCTTGAGTTGATAATAATATACCATTAGACATTGATAAGCACTCAGCATTTAACCCGTAGGATTGACAAATAGATGAAACAGTTCCCTCTATTCTATGCGTCTCAGCACCATTTTCTAATAGTATGCCGCCTGCCATAAGAGCAATTTCGCTAACATTTTCTACAGTCATAAAAAATCTCCTTTAAAGCAATACTATATAACTTTAATTCCTTTTATATGGTATCAAGAATGATATTTTAATGCAAGCTTAATAAGGCCACACAATCAAAAGCAAATAATTGTGTGGCTTAAGGTTTAAAGATGCTTATTTTAAGTTTATGCAGATACTGAATAATTTTTTAAGGATATATATTCTTGATGAGATATGTTATCTTTTTTTATTCTTTTTTCTTTTTGTATTTTTTTTAATATTATTCTTAGAAACAGCACTATTAACCACAACAGTTTTCTTTGGTTTTCCTATTGAAAGAAAGTCCATTGCAGCAAACATCAAAAATAAAAATGCTAGGAAAATAAAGGTTGGACCACCTAAGTTTTTATTTATATTTGCAAAACCTGTAATTAAAAATAGACCTATTATAATACCATAAAAAGTTATTGAAACTTTTTTTGATTTTTCCATGAGCAATGCTCCTCTCTACAAAAATTAAAAATATTATTACTTATAAGAATATTATAATATCGTTTTCATTAAAAGTACAGAGGTTGTCCTAATTAGTGATGGGTTTTAACTTCATAGAAGCAATTAGAGAAAAAATAGTAAGTAGATGCCTAAGCACATGTTTATTTAAAATCTCAATAAAATGGTTTATAATCAAATGTGTAATATAAGATTCATCGAAATCTTTACTTTGAGTGTAAGGATTGAAGTAGTTTATCTATAATTAAACAATTATTAAGTGAAGTTCTAAATTACAAACTTTAGAAAAGAAAATTAATATATTAAAACATGTTAATAAAAATATATAAATTTAGGAGGTACTTTTATGATATCTAAGACTAGCGATATTTATGATATAGCAACAAGTAAAAGTTTAACGTACCAACAAAAGCTTTTTAATTTGGCTAATGTAGCAGAAAGACTTTTAGACCCACGAGAAATACTAGGATATACAGAAGAGGAAATGAAATATATAGAGGATGAAATGATTTGTGACCTTAATGAAGGCTATGCAATCTACAGACCAAGATATATTGTTCCTGATTACTCTGTATTACTTGAGAAAGGTTGCAAGTTTTTAGATCTAAAGGCTCCAACTGATTTAGACGAGCTACTTGATAGCTTATTAATATTATATGTTCATATACCATCTATAACTTCCTTCCCTGTATATATAGGAGATTTGGATAAGCTTATGGAACCTTTTATAACAGATGAAGAAAGCGATTATAAAAAGATAAAAAGATTTTTAAATCATGTAGATAAAACAATTGTTGATTCTTTCTGTCATGCTGATATAGGACCAGAAAAAACTAGAGCAGGAGAATTGATTTTAAGAGCTATAGTTGAACTTCAAAATCCAACACCTAATATGTCTATAAGATATGATAAAGATATCACTCCAAGAGACTTTGCATTAAAAGCTGCAGAAGCTTGTTTGAAAGTGTCTAAGCCATCTTTTAGTAACAATAAAAAATATACAGAAGATGTTGGTGACCATAGAATAGTAAGCTGTTATAATGCACTACCAAACGGTGGAGGGGCTTATACTCTTCCAAGACTTAGACTTGGAACTATAGTTAAAGGAATAAGTTCTCTTGAAGAGCTTTTAAATGAAAAGCTTCCAAAAATAACAAAAGCTATGGCAACAATGATGGATAAAAGAATAAAATTTCTAGTTGAAAAATCAAATTTCTTTGAAAGCTCTTTTTTAGTAAAAGAAGGTTTTCTTAAAAGAGAGAATTTTTCTGCAATGTTTGGTATAGTTGGGCTTGCTGATTCTGTTAATTACATTTTAAACCTTGAAGGCTCAGAAGAAAGATTTGGAGCTTCTAAAAGAGGAGACGAAATAGCGCATAGTATATTGAAGCTGGTTGAAAAGATTGCAAATGAACATGAAGCTGTTTACTGTGAAAGAACTGACAACAAATATCTTCTTCATGCACAAGTTGGTGCTAGTTTAAGTGAAGAAGATCACAACAACACACCAGCTCATAGAGTGCCTGTTGGAGAAGAACCAATTCTTCCAGTTCATATAAAACAAGCAATGCCTTTCCATGTTTATTTCACTTCTGGTACTGGTGATTTGTTTGCTTTAGATCAAACATATTTAAATAAACTAGATGCTGTATTAGATATAATTGATGGTGCTTTTGCTGCAGGTGGAAGATACCTAACTACTTATCTTCACAATACTGATTTGATAAGAGTTACTGGTTATCTTGTTAAGAAAAGTGAGATAATGAAAGTACGTGAAGGTGAAGCGGTACTTAGAGACACTGATATCTTAGGTTCTGGTTCAAATACAATGGCACGTGTTCTTGATAGAAGAGTGAGAAAAGATGGAAACTAAAGTTCCTGTAAATAAAATTATACCTTTTTCAAATGTAGATGGGCCAGGCAATAGATTGGCTATATTCTTTCAAGGTTGTAATATTAGTTGTGTCTATTGCCATAATCCTGAGACTATTAACCTTTGTTCTAATTGTAAATTATGTGCTCCAGGATGCCCTGTAAAGGCTATTAAAGAAGCAGATGGGAAAGTAGTTTTTAATGATAAACTTTGTGTTGAATGTGATAAGTGTATAAAGACATGCAAAACTAAGTCTTCTCCAAGAACGAAAAACTACAGTGTAGATGAGCTAATTGAAATAATCGAGGAATACAAGCTTTTTATAAGAGGCATAACTGTTTCAGGTGGTGAGCCGACATTAAAAGCACCTTTTATAGCTGAGCTTTTTAAAAAAGTTAAGAGCTTAGGCCTTACTTGTTTTGTAGATACCAATGGTTTTTTTGAAAAGGATAGTATTTCTGAGCTTATTGAAGTTACTGATAAATTTATGGTTGATATAAAAGCTATAGATAAGCTAGAAACTTTGTGTGATACTAAGATGAAAAATAATTTAGATAATCTAAAGTATCTTCTGAGTATTGATAAAGTTTATGAAGTAAGAACTGTGTTGATTGAAGATCTGATGGATTTAGATAATACAGTTGTTACTGTAGCAAATATTCTTAAAGCCTATCCTGAGGTAATATATAAACTCATAAGGGTTCATACTGAAGGGTTAAAAGATGATCAAAAGGAAAAAATAAAAGATAAAATTCCGACAAAAGAGCGAATGAATTATATTGAAAAGCTTGTAAGAGGAATTGGAGTTGAAAAAGTTGAAATTATTGATACACCAATAATATAGTTTGGAAATTGAATTTAAGCCAAGATAGTGAATATTGCTACTGATTAAGCAGATAAACTACAAATAAAGATTTCGATGATTCTACGAATCTTTATTTGGATAAATTCTAATATGAAGTAATCTATTTAAATATAAAAGTACTCTGAATATATGAAGATGTATTAGAGTACTTTTTCTTTGGTGAAATTAGAAATAGCTTATTAAAAGTTTGATATATGCGCAATTTCAATAAATAAAGAATAAAGTTTCTATCTATAATTAAAACTATATGTTATTATTAATTGTTACATAAAATGCAGTTATAAAATTATGAGATATATCTTAATCTATAGTGTTCCAATATTAATCGTTAATTTATACCTTATCAAAAGTATTAAGATGCTAAGATTTTTGAGTAAGTTTAAATTGAATTTCATTAGAGAACCTATAGCTAGACTATTCTTTTGTTTCTTGAATTTAAAGTAATAATAAGGATAGTGAATTGATTTTACTGTAGGCAAATTTATTAAATATATTAGGTGTGTTCGTTTGACAATTAGATACGCGATTAGATTTTATGTTTAAAAAATGAAAAGATTTAAAGATGTACTATTTTGATTTGAAAATATAAATTTTATTAAAGTTGTGCATCATATTTAAGGCAAGATGAGTTTTAAGTGATATATCTTATGTAAGTGTATAAAGGTAAACTATATAAAGAAGAAAGGTAATTATAATGAATTTTAAAGAACTTGGAATTAATGAAGAAATAATAAAAGTATTAAAAAAGTCAGGAATTACAACTCCTACTCAAATACAACAAGAAAGTATCCAGTTTGTAAGATCTGGTAGAGATGTTATAGCAGAAGCTCAAACTGGAACAGGAAAGACTTTAGCATTTTTGCTGCCTATTTTTGAAAATCTTTGGGGTAAAACTGATACTGTGCAGGCTTTGATACTAACTCCAACTAGAGAATTAGCAATCCAGATAACAGAACAAGCAAATAAACTTAAAGAGGCTAAGGATATTAATATTTTAGCAGCATATGGTGGTAAAGATATTGATGGGCAGCTTAGAAAACTTAAAGGTAACATACATTTAATAATAGCAACACCAGGAAGGTTACTAGATCATATTAAAAGAAAAGCTGTTGACCTGTCAAAGCTAAAGACTTTTGTTTTAGACGAAGCAGACCAAATGCTTCTTATGGGATTTAAAAACGAAGTAGAATCTATAATGAAAGAAACTTCAAAGAAAAGACAGATTCTTTGTTTTTCAGCAACAATGGATTCACAGGTCAAAAAATTGGCATATAGATATATGAAAGATCCTGTTGTGGTTTCAGTAAAGAAATCACAGGAAATCACCCTTGATAACATTAAACAGGAAGTTGTAGAAACTACAGATAGGAATAAGCAAGATGCTCTTTGCAAAGTGCTAGACGAAGATAATCCGTTTATGTCCATAATATTCTGTAGAACTAAAAGAAGAGCGGATGACTTAGAAGAAGCTCTTCATAAACGTGGTTATAACTGTGAAAAGCTTCATGGGGATTTGATTCAGTCTAAGCGTGAAAAAGTTATGAAAGCATTTAGAAATGCTGAAATTCAGTATTTAATAGCTACTGATGTTGCAGCTAGAGGACTAGATGTAACTGGAGTAGGGCATATATATAATTATGATATACCAGAAAATGCAGAAGGGTATATTCATCGTATAGGAAGAACTGGTAGAGCTGGAGAAGAAGGCTATACTTGTCTCTTCATAGATCCAAAGAATAAGAGAGATTTAGAGGAAATTGAAAGAGCTATAAAATATAAGATACCAAGAAGAAGTTTATAGAAAATGAGGACCTAATCTAATCATATTATATGATTAGACTAGGTCTTTCATTTTAGGATATGTTTGATGTTAAGCTTAAGTGGCTATCTTTTATCTTTCATATCATTATTAGTTTTTTCGGCTATGTATATGTCAAAAGCTTTTATCCCTCTATTACAAAGCTTTACGAAAAGAACAAAACCATAAATGCCAAGCGCGAAAAATACAAATGGAAACAAAGAAACTATAAACTCAAATATACTAAATTTAAGCAATATTATCTCCCCCTTAATAGTATATAAAAACTATATTTTTTAAAAATAAGATTTTTATATTCTATCACAAAGTGGCTTGTCAGTATACATAAACTTGAAATCATTACAATATTATACTCATTGCGAGATAAGTTTTTTGTTTGAATATAATTTAATAAATGCATAATATTAAATGAAATTATTCAGAATAATATAAATAAATGTCATAAAAATAATCTTATAAATATAAGTTAAAGTAACACATAATATAGGTTGACATATTATAGATAAAATGATACTATACCTATAACATACTAAATTGATAATAATACTAGGAATTGAGGGAGAAAAATGAAAAAGATAGCATTACTTATGGGCGCTTTACTAATTGCAACAGTAGGATTGGTTGGATGTACATCAAAGAGTAACGATACAACTAAAACTACAAACTTATTAGAAAGTATAAAAAAACAAGGAACAATCAAAATAGGAACCGAAGGTACTTATGCACCGTACACATTCCATGACAGCACTGGAAAGTTAGTTGGCTTTGATGTTGAAATTGCAGAAGAGGTGGCTAAAAGATTAGGGGTTAAGCCTGAGTTTGTTGAAACAAAATGGGACGGAATGCTTGCTGGTTTAGATGCGAAAAGATTTGATATTGTTGTAAACCAAGTAGGAATAAATGAAGAAAGAAAACAAAAATATGATTTCTCAGATCCTTATGTAACTTCAAGAGCAGTACTTATAGTTAAGAGTGATAACAATACTATAAAAACTTTTGAAGATCTTAAGGGTAAAAAAGCAGCACAAACTTTAACAAGTAATTTAGGAAAACTAGCAAAGGAAAATGGTGCTGAAATAGTTACTTCAGATGGGTTTAATCAATCTATAGATTTATTACTTGCTGGAAGAGCAGATGCAACTATAAACGATAGTTTATCTTTCTATGATCTAAAGAAGCAAAAACCTGATCTTGCAGTAAAGATAGCTGCAGAAAAGAAGGATGCAGATCAAAATGCTATTCTCATAAATAAAGGAAATAAAGAGTTAGTAGATGCAATAAATAAAGCGTTAGCAGATATGAAGAGTGATGGTACTTATCTAAAAATATCAAACAAATACTTTAATACAGACGTATCTAAGTAGGATATAAAATGGTATTTGACGAAAGTACTACGAGAATAATTAATATTCTGTTAGATGCATTTTGGCCAATATTAAAAGCAGGCTTGGTTTTTACCATGCCTGTTACCATCATATCTTTTATATTAGGCTTAATTGTAGCACTTTTTACTGCTCTTTGTAGATTATCAAATTCAAAAATTTTAAATGGAATAGCAAAATTCTATGTTTGGATAATAAGAGGAACTCCTTTATTGGTACAATTATTTATAATTTTCTATGGATTGCCTAAGATAGGTGTTGTATTAGATCCATTACCTTCTGCTATTATCGCGTTTACTTTAAGTGTAGGAGCATATAACTCGGAAGTTATTAGAGCAGCGATATTATCAATTCCAAAAGGACAATGGGAATCTGCATTTTCACTTGGGATGAGCAGAAATAAAGCTCTTAGAAGAATTATTTTGCCACAGGCAACTAGAGTTTCAGTACCGCCTTTATTTAACTCTTTTATAAGTTTAGTAAAGGATACTTCATTGGCAGCAACTATAACTTTAACAGAAATGTTTCAGATTGCTCAAAGAGTTACTGCAACAACTTATGAACCACTATGGCTTTATACAGAGGCTGCTGTAGTTTATCTGATATTCTGTACTGTACTCTCTGCAATTCAAAGAAGAATAGAAGTAAGACTAGAAAAATATGTTGCTAAGTGATGGAGGAGTACAATGATTGATATAAAAAATTTAGACAAGATTATAGGAAATAATCACATTTTAAAATCGATCAATTTAAATATTAATGAAGGCAAAACAACTGTTGTTATCGGTCCATCTGGATCAGGAAAAACAACATTACTTAGGTGTTTAAACCTTCTTGAAATTCCAAACGAAGGAGAAATTACTTTAGGTGATATGACTATCGTCTTTCATAAAGATGCCAAGCTTTCTGAAAAGGAAATAATTTCTTTTAGGAAGCAAACAGGAATGGTATTTCAAGGGTTTAATTTATTTCCACACATGAACGTACTTCAGAATGTAATGGAAGGACAAGTAACTGTTTTAAAGCGTTCAAAAGAAGAAGCAAAAGACAAGTCAAGAAAACTCTTAGCTAAAGTAGGTTTGAGTGAAAAAGAAAATAGCTATCCATACGAATTATCAGGTGGTCAACAGCAAAGGGTTGCCATTGCTAGAGCTATGGCTATGGATCCGAAGATTATACTTTTTGATGAGCCAACCTCGGCTTTAGACCCGGAACTGGAAGCAGAAGTTCTTAAAGTTATGAAAGAATTAGCTGTAGAAGGAATGACAATGGTAGTTGTAACCCATAATATGAATTTTGCTAAGGAAGTTGCACATAAGGTCGTATTTATGGAAGATGGCAAAATACTTCAAGAGGGTAGCCCTGAAGAGATTTTTACAAACCCTAAAAATGAAAGAATGAATAGATTTTTAAATATACTAACTTAAAATCTTAAGTGAAAAAATCGCTGAAGTGACTATCTTCAGTGATTTTTTATACAGTAAAAAGCATCTTGAAAATATATTTCATGATGCTTTTCTCTTTTGTGACAGGTAAAGAAAGTGTTTTATATTTTTAGAAGATGCAAGACTCAAAGTGTAAAATTTAAAGGATTTAACCGTTTTGTTAATATTATAATAAAGTTTTATTATAGATTATAATAGTAAATACAAATTTGATTTGAACAATCAATAAGAAACGTTCATAATAATTTAATAACCTTATTTAAGTAAGCTGTTGTGGTAGTTTAGGTGAAAAACATGTCCTATTTACTCAAAAATAGTATTATTTTTGTGAAAAAGAAATAAAATTGTGGTAGAATACTGTATGTGAGCTTTAACGTCCATAAATAATTATAAGAATTTGACCATAACAGTATAATTGGAGGAATAAAGATGGCAAAAAGAGATAAGAAGAAAAAGAAGATGAAAAAGTCTACAAAAATAACTTTAATAACTATAACAGCTATTTTAGTATTTGTAGTAGGTTTTGGAGCTATGTATTTCTATAATACCTTGGGAGGTATAAAGAAAGACAATATTTCTAAAGCAGACATAGAAAGCAGTATAGATAATACTGTAAAAGAAAAATATGATGATAGTGTAATTAATATAGCTTTACTTGGTGTAGATAGAAGAAGTCACGATACAGGAAGATCAGATGCAACTATGTTCCTTACTGTAGATAAAAAGCACAATAAACTAAAACTAACTTCTATAATGAGAGATAGTTATGTAAGTATTGATGGACATGGTAAGGACAAGCTTAATGCAGCTTTTGCATTTGGGGGCGGAGCTTTATCAATAAAGACTATAAATCAAAGTTTTGGATTAAATATTAAGGATTATGTAGTTGTAGATTTTGGCGAACTGGCTAATATAATAGATGCTATTGGTGGCGTTGATATTAATGTAAAACAAAGCGAATTTACTGAAACTAATAAATACATACAAGATGTTGCTGGGGAATTGAAAAAATCTGCTAATTCACTTTCTGCTCCTGGAATGCAACATTTGAATGGTATACAAGCTGTAGGTTATTGCAGAATAAGATATAATGATAATGATTTTGCAAGAACAGATAGACAAAGAGCTGTCTTAGTAGCAATGTTTAATAAAGTTAAAACCTTAAGCCCTACAGAATTGCCTGGTGTAATTCAAAAAATTTCACCATATCTAGAAACTTCATTAGGTGCTTCTGATATATTAAGTTTAGGAACTGGTGTTTTAAAGAGTGGAGTTGGAAATATACAACAACAAATATTCCCGATTGAAGGCTTAGATAACTGTAAGGGTGGAATAGCAAGTAATGGTATATTCTACTTTAAATACGATGAAAATGCATTAAAGAAGAGAATGCAAAACTATATATTTGAAGATAAAGATGCTAAAAATCAATAATAGATAATTAATAAAGTCCTAATATAGACAATGCTATATTAGGGCTTTATATATTTAAATTAAGTTATAAAAGTCCTCAAATAATGTACTGGCTTTTAGACAGGGTGCTTATAATAGTATAAATTATATAGATATATTTGATATTTGACAGTTTACTGTTATAATTTAAGAGTAATTTTAAGATGAAGTGGAGTAGTTGGATGGAAAAGTTGTATAATGTATATACAGATTCTGATCAAATTATATTGATTAATAAAAATATAAAAGACGAAGTGAAAATTTTCGCGGAAAACAAGTTTGAATTGGATAATGAGATTGAAAGCCAAAATTTAATCTTTTGTTATTCACCTACTTATGAAATACTGAACAATGGTTATAGGCATTTATACGATGTAAGAGTACATGAGGATTTAAGTAATATAAGGACCCATTATGACAAAGATGGAATTTTAAGTGAGTTTGGAATAATGGCTGATTTAAATGAGGAATATATTCCAGTATATATTAGATATGATCTGTTAAAAATTAAGCAAGACATGCAAGAGTTAATTAAAGCTATAAGTGTTTTTTTTATAACTGAAATAGAATTGAAGTATAATAAAATAAATATTTATACTATTGGTTTACTATATTTCTATGATTCGGAAGCAATTGATATAAATCTTACTATTGGAACTGAAAGTGAAAGGTCAAAACTTGAAGAAGATAATTATGATGCAGATTATCTGGGAAACTACTCTTCAAGGCTGAATTTAAGTGGACAAATAAAGCATAAACTTGATACATTGATATTAAGCATAGCAAAAGATGATTTGGCGGATGAAAATGACCTTTTAAAATATATTGTAGATGGTGTGGAAGAAAAGTTGAAAGCTGTTGCCTGGAAAGATATAATTTTAATTTCTAATGATTTTACTTTTCAGCAAAGTGAACAATATGATTAGAAAATATTTTAGGAGGAGAATATTATGGAACAGAATCAAGATGAAGTAAAAGAATTATTGAAGCAGTTGCTTGCTGAAGTGAAAGATGTAAAAGAAAGAGTAGCTGCTATCGAAAAAAATCAGATTCAAGTTGCCAATGCAGAGCATAAAAACTGGCATATGCTTGCAGAGAAATTAGAAGTGTATGATAAGGTGCTTTATAAAGTTTTTGGTAAAAATCAATAATATTAGACTTTATTATAATAATGTTCAAATACAATTGTTATAAAAAAATATTTGAATGTCATCTTTCCTACTTATATATTAGGAAATACAAATGCTCAAAGAAGTAGCTAAAGAATTGCTTTAGCTACTTTTCGTTTTTTTATTGTTTTTATTAAGTTATAGATAAACTACTTCATATTAGAATTTATCCAAATAAAGATTCGTAGAACCATCGAAATCTTTATATTATTTTTTAAAATTCAGTATATTGAAAATTTAAACATAGTAAAATATATTAATGATAATGACTAAATGATTTTTATATAAGCAAAGCTTAAGTATAAATTTATTGGAGGTATAATAAATGGATGTAATAGAAGCAATAAAAACAAGAACCTCTATAGGCAAAGTGAGAGAAGAAAGTGTACCAAAGGAGATAATAGAAAATATAATTGAGGCTGGGATACATGCGCCAAATAGATATTTAACTCAACCGTGGAGATTTTTTGTTATAAGTGGTGATGGAAGGAAAGCTCTTTCAAAAGTAATGGAAGATATTGTACTATCATCAGGGGTAGATATACAAAGTGAAGCTGGAAAGAAAAAATTAGATAAAGAAATAAATAAGCCTTTTAGGGCTCCGGTTATAATAGCGGTTGCTGCAGAGGTAAGTGAAAATGAAAAAGCATTAAGAATAGAGGAACTTGGAGCAACATATGCTGCAGTGGAAAATATGCTTTTAGCTGCACATGCCTTAGGAGTAGCAGCTTACTGGAAGACAGGAAAAGCATGTTATGACAACAAAATGAAAGAATTTTTCGGCTTAAAACCAAAAGACGAGGTGGTTGCTCTTATTTATATTGGATATGCTGATATGGATAAGAAACCAACAGTAAGGAAAACAGGTAAAGATCTTACAAAATGGATTGAGAAATAGAATGTGATAGTAGTCTGCTAAATGGAAGAAACTTGGTAACTTAATGATGCAAATATATTAATATATAATATACAAATATTAAGGTGGTAACATATGAACGATTTCGGAAGCAGACAAATAATTGCAGTAAAAGAAGGTAATGTGACAGGGTACTTTTCTCAGGATAAGGTTATTTTAACTGGTGAATACCCTTACGTAGAGACAACATTCACCAATAATATTGAATTAATAGTACAACCTAAAGGAAGAAAAAGACCATCTATTGTAAAGGTGCCTTTTAGTGGATATTATTTTCAAGTTTTTTTAGGTGATTTTAATGGTGATGGTAGAGATGAAATACTGGTAAGAGGCAGTTTTTTAGATGTAAGAGGATATGCAGTTGGTGTAATGTATGCTTATTCAAATGGTTTCTTGGAGAAGATATTTGATCATGAAATATTTACAAGTAGTTATCTGTTTAAGGCTAGATATCTTGATAACTATAAAATAGAAGTTATAAGCCTACCATTAAAAGAAAAATATATAATCGATATTTCTGGAAGATCAAAAGAATATTTAGATTTATTATTTGACCCAACAGGTAAAGTGAAAAATAATGTCGCTCCTGCTATATCGCCAGTAATAGATGTAGATCCAGTGAAGTCAATTTATGATGACACATATAGTATAATAATTAAACAAAATGTCTTAGGACTTGATAATGATGACGTTTATGCAATTATTGAGAGTTTCATTTCTCTAAATGAAAATAAGACTGAATTGATTAGCATGGGCATACTCACTTTTGGAAAGAAGGAAGAGAAAATCACAGACTGTGGTTATTAAGGATATTTAAAATTTACACTCAAGTTATAGCAAAAACAAAGTTTATATTCAAGCAAATAGAGTGATATAAAAAAACACACAATTAGTTGTGTGTTTTTTATTTAAGTTCAATTCTTAATCTTAATATTGAGGTAATTGATTCAATTTTACTTTAGCATTTACTCAGTTCTATCGAAAAGTTTAATCAGGTCTTCCGTGCTTAACTTATCAAAAGAATCGCTATCTCTTAATTCGCCAGTTAAAATTGCGTCTATCAGTTGCTTTTTACTATGCTGAAGGGTTAATATTTTTTCTTCTATGGTTCCCTTAGCGACTAATTTAATCACTTCGACAATATTCTTCTGCCCGATTCGATGAGCTCTATCTGTAGCTTGATCTTCTACAGCAGGATTCCACCAGGGATCAAAATGAATAACTAGGTTTGCAGAAGTTAAATTAAGACCAGTTCCACCAGCTTTCAAAGAAATTAAGAATACATGAACGGTATCATCTTCATTAAATTCATTCACAAGTCTCAGTCTTTCCTTTGCAGGAATTGACCCATCTATATAGCTGTAAGCTATATTTAGCTTCTTAAGATCATCTGCTATTTTTCCTAAAGCAGAGGTGAATTGAGAAAATAGAAGAACTTTTCCTCTATTTTTAATTTGATTTTCTATAATAGATAAAGCTGCTTTTAATTTACCACTATCCCCTGAATAGTTAGGGATTATCAAGGAAGGGTCTAGGCAAATTTGACGAAGCCTTGTTAGGTAAGAGAATATTTCAATATTTCCTTTTGAAGCATCTCGTAAGTTTTGTCTTATATCTTTTATATAAGAACTATATATTGATTTTTGCATTGAAGTCATTTCTATAAGCAATGTCTTTTCTGTTTTGTCAGGCAATTCATCTATAACTTCTTGTTTAGTTCTTCTTAAGATAAAGGGACCAATAAGTGTTTTAAGAAGTTCAATGCTTTCATAATCATTAGCTGAAAATTTCTTTTCAAAACTTTCTTTAGAATGAAGATAATTTGGCATTGCAAAATCAAATATAGACCAGAGTTCTGTCAAAGTGTTTTCTAAAGGGGTTCCAGTTAAAGCAAAATGAACTTTTGCGTTAATACTTTTAACAGCTAACTTGGTTTTTGAAGCTGAATTTTTTATATTTTGAGCTTCATCGATTATGCAGTAATCAAAGTAAGAGTCTATATAGTTATGAACATTATTTTTTAGAGTACCATAGGTAGTTAAAATCACTGTATTATTCTCTATAAGTTCGGACAAGTTTTCACTCTTGTTTTTATTTCCATGTATTATCTCAAACTTAATATCAGGAGAAAACCTTTCTAACTCATCCTTCCAGTTATATATTAGAGAAGTAGGGGTAATTATCAGAAATTTTTTGTTTATTTCTGAGGTTATAAAAGCTATGGTTTGCACAGTTTTACCAAGTCCCATTTCGTCTGCTAAAATACCGCCAAATCCTAAGTTTGCTATACTTTTAAACCACTTGAAACCTCTAATTTGATAATCTCTCAATGAAGCCTTAAGTCCAGTAGGTATAAGAACTTTATTATTTTTTAAATCAAATAAATTGTGTTCTATGTTTTGTAGCTGCTTTGAAAAGTTATTCACCACATAGTTGGTGTTATTAAGTAGATGACTTGCATATGGAAGTTTATCTTTGTCTATATATAAGGTTCCGTCATAGGATGTTTTATCATTTGATAGTAAATCAAGCAAATTGAAAAATCTTAAAATTCCTTCATCTCTAAAATCTAGGAAATTATTATTGCTATCTTTGTAGAAGTTATCGCCGGATTTATATGCCTCATTGGCAGAATTAAGTTCTGATAAAGACATATCTCCAACTTTATATACTATTTTTACGTAAGAGTTTTCATCATAAAAGTCAATCTTTACATTAGTTGAATTGTATATTTTAACTTTTTCAAAACCATTACCAAAGGAAACTTTACCAAGTTTATGAATATTATTTTCTTTGTTAGCTAATAAATCGAAGAGATCATGATCATCACCTATGAATAATAGCTTATCTTCTTTGTATATAAAACGTAGAGCTTCTAGTTTCATTAAAACTTTATTTTCCTTAGCATAATCTCTTATGTTGTTTAAACTATTTTTCTTTTCAACAAGTATATCAATTTTATTATCAAAATAAAGACCGTAAACTTTACAATATATAGTTGACTTGTCTTTAAAAATGAGGAATTCAAATTTGAGATAATTTAAACTAAAGTTTTTTACTCCTTCGCTTAAGCTTATATTTTTTGATATTCTAGTGATTTTAGAAGTTAGCATGTCGTAGTTCTCTTCAGTTTTAGCAAAGGTTAAACTATCTTCTTCGACAAATCTATTGTAAAAAGGCAAATAATTGCAAATTTGATTTTTGCTAGGCAAATATATATTCCCATTAAAGAAAAATACATTAGCTTTAGTATCAAGCATAGTTGGTAGCTTTTTATGGGTTGTCAATATAAAATGTGCATTATCATCTTTCAAAGTGAAGCTTAGTGGTAGATCTTCATTAAATATAGTAGGGGAGTATTCTATACTTTTATATTTAAATTGTATTTTTTCATTGGTCAATGCTTTAAAAAAATCTTCTAATTCTGACGAATCTAATAATATAGAGCGTCCATTAAGAGAAGTTGAAGCATTTAGTTGCATGCGCTGTTTTAGAAAACGCAAAAGCTTTCTATGATTTTGGCTAATCTCATATTCTTTAAGGTCATATTTAAGATGATCATCAATATAGATATAGTCATTATGAAATATTGAGGAAATAAATTGCTGC
Source organism: Clostridium fungisolvens (assembly GCF_014193895.1). Taxonomy (NCBI): domain Bacteria; kingdom Bacillati; phylum Bacillota; class Clostridia; order Eubacteriales; family Clostridiaceae; genus Clostridium; species Clostridium fungisolvens. Next base: position 2,062,468 of record NZ_BLZR01000001.1, read on the forward strand.
AAATTAGTAATTAAATATTTATGTTTTAACCCTATACGGAATTCAGCCTCGTATGTTGAATATTCTTTGAATGATTTAGAAATAAGTGAAATCTGCATTGTGAGAATTGACTTATCTTTAGTATTTATCTCAGACTTATTCTCAGAATAAGTCTGAGATTTATTGCGCTTGTTTATAGAGTCTATAAATTTAAATGATGTAGCAGTTAAATGTTCACACATAAACAGGGGCTTATTTTGAGAAAAATCTTTAAAAAGATTGCAATTGCATCGCGTGCTGATTACAGTTCCTTTTATTAAATCTATTTTTATATGTGTGTTAAATTCAGTTGTGTTATCCTTATTTTTTATATCACCATAAATATGATAAATAGCATCTATTCTTTTTCCTCTAACTTTTTTTACAAAACCATCTTTGAATAATTCATTGCCTTTGGTTTTCATTAAGTTAGAAGAAGGCTTTAAAATTATTTGCTTTAAACTCATTATATCCATACTGTCACCTCATTTTGCAGAGTTTTTTTACACATTTAGTAATTATGTGGTATTATTAATATTGGTTTACAGATGTACCACTTCAATCTAAAACTATTTTCAAAACTCTGCTGGGTTCTGAGAGGAGAATTTGAAAATATGAATTTTACAACGAAGTGATACATACATAGTTCTGTGAAGCCGGTAATATTATAACATATTTTTATGAATTGGATGGATATAAAGATATGCTATAAAAATGTAAAAATGTTTTGTGAAATTTTATGACATCAATGAATAGCTACAAAATTAAATATACTAAAATACTCAAGTTAACATAATCAGGTTGTTGCATGATTATCCACTAAGTGTCAGTTTAGATCATGGGCATTATGCAAACTATATATAGGAATTGAACTTTAAATATTAAGTTATTTATACTAAAAGGTATAGGTGCATAATTTTACAATATAGATAACTTAAATTTGCATAAAGAATCTCTTGAAAAGTAATTTAATGATACATAAAAAATATAAATTTATTTAATTTTGCGTTTAAATTTGTCATAAGTGTTCTTTGTCAAAAAAATATAGAAGAAGAGATGCATCCTTCGAACCAAGTGTTTAAGCCAATTTCGACAATTTTAAAATTGTCATTGAAAACGTATCACAAAATTGAAGTTAAATGAATTGAAAACGAATACTTTTTATTTTATTATAAGTACATAGCAATTAAACATTATAAAAATTAATAAAAAATTTTTTAAACAGGAGGTCTCATAATGGCAAATAATTCATCAGCAAAAGCCAAAGTTCAAAGATTTGGTAACTTCCTTAGTTCAATGGTTTTACCAAATATAGGAGCATTTATTGCATGGGGATTAATAACAGCATTATTTATCCCAACAGGTTGGATGCCAAATGCATACTTTGCAAAATTGGTAGGTCCAATGATCACTTACTTACTTCCAATACTAATAGGTTACCAAGGTGGTAAACTTGTATATGATACAAGAGGAGGAGTAGTAGGTGCTATAGCTACAGCAGGTGTTGTTGTAGGAGCATCAATCCCAATGTTCTTAGGAGCAATGGTAATGGGTCCACTAGGTGGATGGTTAATCAAGAAGTTTGACAAACTAGTAGATGGAAAAATCCCAACTGGATTTGAAATGTTAGTTAACAACTTCTCATCTGGTATATTAGGTGGAGGACTTTCATTATTAGCTTTCACTTATATAGAACCACTTGTTGCAGGAGTTTCAACTGGTCTAGGTAATATAGCTCAAGGAATTACAAACGCTGGATTACTTCCTCTAATAGCAATAGTTGTTGAACCAGCTAAGATATTATTCTTAAACAACGCTATCAACCACGGAGTATTATCTCCTTTAGGAATTCAACAAGCTGCATCAGCAGGAAAATCAATATTCTTCTTATTGGAACCAAACCCAGGTCCAGGACTTGGTATACTTCTAGCATTCTGGTTATATGCTAAAGGAACTGCAAAACAATCAGCACCTGGTGCTATCATAATCCACTTCTTAGGTGGTATACATGAAATTTATTTCCCATATGTATTAATGAAACCACTTTTATTATTAGCTGTAATAGCTGGTGGAATCGCTGGAGACTTAACATTTGTAGTATTACATGCTGGTCTTGTAGCAGCTCCATCACCAGGAAGTATAATTTCCTTAATGGCAATGTCTCCAAAAGGTGGACAATTACCAGTATTAGCGGGTGTTGCAGTAGCAACAGCAGTATCATTCTTAGTGGCTTCTGTAATAATAAAGAGAGATCCACAAGGTGAAGATATCGAAGAAGCTCAAGCTAAAGTTAAAGACATGAAAGCTGAAAGCAAAGGTCAAACAATAGCTCAAGCAACAACTGGCGACGTTAAGTTAATAGTATTTGCTTGCGATGCTGGTATGGGATCTTCAGCAATGGGAGAATCAATACTTAAGAAAGCATTAAAAGATGCAGGTATCACTGGTGTTGAAGTTAGCCACTCCCCTGTAGATAGTATTCCAGGAAATGCTGATGTAGTATTTACTCAGGAAAACTTATACGAAAGAGCTAAAAAGTCAGCTAAAACTGATAGAATCCTAACTGTGAAAAATTTCTTAGATCGTGCTAGATATGATGAATTTATAAATCAGTTAAAGAAATAAACTAAAAACTAGGTGTCTAAGTTAATGGAAAATTTCACCCCTAGACAACAGTTTATATTAAGTAGAATTTTAAATGAAGGCTCTTTAAATATAAAGAGCCTTCTTAAACAATTAGATATCAGCACGAGAACAATTCTAAGAGAGATCACAGCGATAAATAAGGAACTGAAGAAGTACAGTGTTACCATATTTTCGCATGAAGATATGGAATTATCTATTTCAGGTAATAAAAAGAGTATTGAAGAGTTGAAGATATCTTTAAATCAAGTTCCTATGCAATGGCTATTTAGTAAAGAACAAAGACAGATAATAATGGCTTGTGAACTTCTTATAACAAAAGAACCATTAAAAGCAAGTTATTTTAGTCATAAATTCAATGTTGTTATGGGAAGTATAAGTTTAGATTTAGATAACATTGAAAAATTACTACTTACTAAAAATTTATGTCTATTCAGAAGAAGAAATCAAGGCATAAGTATTGAAGGTTCTGAATGGAATATAAGAATTGCATTGGTTGAGTTTTTATTAGAACTTAAACCTTATGAAGATCTTTTAGCAATATTATATGATGAAGAGGTTGATCAAACAGTTCAAGCTTTCTTCGAGATAATATTTGGAACTAAGCTTATAAATCTTGTGAAATCAATATTCAATGGTTCTAAGTTTAGTTATATAAGAGTAAATGATGTGAAATATTTCACATTGTTCATACAGTTGCTTTTGGCAATTAGAAGAACAGAATCTGGTGACAGTATTAAACTGCCAGAAAAAATGAAAAATGAAATTATTAGTTCCGAAGCTTATGAAAAAATAAAAATCATTGATGAAGATTTAAGAGAGAATGGAATAACTTTACCTGAAGAAGAATTGGTTTATTTAACTTTGTATTTAAGTGAATATAATTATTTTCTAAATAATAGTAATAATCTTATGCAATCAGATGTTAACTATGAAGATATTGCTTTAGAGTTAATAGCTGATGTGTCAAAGAAAATACAAGTGGATATTACCGGAGATGCACAATTAATTAAGGATCTATCGCAGCATTTTAAGCAAACTTTTTACATGCTTAATATAGGACTTGTGGTAATAAATCCGTTAGTAAATGAAATAAAGGAGCACTATAGTGAGCTATTTAAGATAATAAAAAATAGATGTAAGCTCATTTTTTCAAGATATAATTTGAAAATTCCTTCTGATGAAGTAGGATATATTGCTATGCATATAGATGTGGCCATCCAAAGGCAGCAAGAAGCCTCTAGGAAGATAAATGCCTTAATAGTATGTCCTGGTGGAATAGCTACAGCTAGGATACTTTCAAGTAAGGTAAACTCGCTTTTCCCGGATATAGGAGAACTTACTGTTTCATCTATAAATAATATGAATAATAAAATTGAAGAGGATTTATATGATTTAATCATATCTACAGTAGCTATTAATTCTCAGACTAAAGGGAAAGTTATTGTTGTATCGCCATTTATGTCTAAAACTGATATTGAGAAGATAAGTAATTTTATCTTTGATTTTAAGGTAAATGGAGAACAAAGAACTTCAACACTTTCTAGTTCTTTAAAAAATGAGGAAGTCACAAGCTTAGATTATGGGCTTGCAGATGATCTTCTAAAAAACTTTCGTTTGAATAAAACAAAAGTAAATGATTTTTTAGAACTAATAGATTTTATTGCAGATGATGTATATAAAAGTAATCTTACTAATGATAAGCAAGCAATCAAGTTTGGGATACTTAAAAGAGAAGAAAAAGGAAATGTAGTTGTTCCGGGAAGCAATATTGCATTGCTTCATACTAGAACTGATAAAATGACAAAGCCTTTTATAGGGGTTTATAGGATTACTGATCCATTAAGCATGAACAGCATTGGATTTGCTACAGAACAAACAGGTACTTTTCTAGTACTTATAGCTAGAAGAGATGAAAGTAATTATATCTTGCAGCTTTTAGGCAAGATAAGTGTTGCATTGATAGAAGATAAAAATTTTGTAAATATATTAAAGCTAGGTGGAATAACTGATATAAGGAACTATCTAGTTAATATCGTAAATAAAGAGGAGGACATTTGAATGAACAAAAACGTTTTAGTCGAAGAAAATATTGTATTAAATCTCCAATCAGAAGGAAAATATGAGGCGATAGAAAGAGCAGGAAGATTACTAGTAGCTAATGGATATGTAAATGAAAACTATATCCAAGGAATGAGAGAAAGAGAAGATGAAGTTTCAACATTCATGGGAAATGGAGTTGCTATTCCACATGGAATGAACGAATATAAAAAACAAATATTAAATTCAGGAATAGTTATACTACAATACCCAAATGGTGTTGATTTTGGTGACGGAAATACTGCATATATGGTAATAGGAATAGCAGGTGTTGGTGATGAGCATATGGCTATCCTTTCCCAAATAGCATTAACTATACAATATGAAGAAAATGTAGAAAAACTAAAAGCTGCAAAAACTCCACAAGCAATAATGGAGATTATACAAGAAGAAGGTGAAATGTAATGAAAGCTGTACATTTTGGTGCTGGAAATATAGGTAGAGGCTTTATAGGATACCTATTATCAAAATCAGATTATCAAGTAACCTTCGTGGATATTTCAGATTTTTTAGTTGATGAAATAAATAAACACAAAGAATATACTGTAATAACTTTAAGTACTTCAGAAAATAAAGAAAAGATAAATGGCGTAGATGCTATTCATCTTAAAGATCTTGAGAACTTAGAAAAGGCAATAATAGAAGCTGACTTAATCACTACTTCAATAGGTGCTAACAACCTAGGAAGCACTGGAAAGCTATTAAAAGGCTTACTAGAAAAGAGAATGGCTGTAACTGATAAGAAGGTTGACATAATTGCTTGTGAAAATGCAATAATGGCTACTGACATGATTAAGAAGGCTATATTAGAAGATGCTAGTGAAGAATTAGTTAAGTATTTAGATGCTTATGTAGGTTTCCCAAACAGTGCAGTTGATAGAATCGTTCCTAACGTAAATATCGAAAAAGAACTTCCTATAGACGTAGCTGTTGAAGATTTCTATGAATGGGATATTGAAAAAGGTAAAGTAAAGGTAAATGGATCAGTAGCAGGTGCTGAATATGTTGAAAATCTAGCTCCATATCTTGAAAGAAAGTTATTCCTTTTAAATGGAGCACATGCAACTACAGCATACCTTGGATACTTATTGGGATATAACTTCATACATGAAGCTATAAAAGATGAATATATAAGAGCTGTTGTTGTAGATTTCCATAAAGAAGCTGTTAAGGCTTTAAGTGAAAAGCATAAAATGGATTTCAATGCGCTTACTGAGTATTCTCATAAGCTTATTGGAAGATTTGAAAATCCTTATCTTCAAGACGAAGTTTTCCGTGTAGGACGTGATCCAATAAGAAAACTATCAGCTAACGATAGATTAATAACTCCATTAAAACTTTGTTATGAACTTAACTTAGAAAATGGAAATATAGTAACTGGTATAGCAGCAGGTCTTTTATTTGATGCTAAAGATGATGATAAGGCACAAGAGATCCAAACTGCTATAAACACTAAGGGTGTAAAAGAAGCTATTGTTCAAGTTACTGGTTTATCAATAGATAGTCCACTAGTTGATTTAATTGCTAAGAAATATGAAGAGTTAAAGAAATTAAAAAAGTAGTTATATAATTAGTAATTATATATAGATATAGCCCTGTATCCATGCATCTTTACTTAGATGCTATAGATTTTTAATAACTATATCATTAATAGACCTACAGAAACTATTCATAGTTACTGTAGGTCTATTTGTTACTTAAGTAACTATGATTTGTTAATTGAGAGACTGCAAAATGAATTATATGTATTATATAGCTCAATTTAAATCGTAATATGTTAAAGAAATGTATTGAAATTAAATTGTAGTTATTCGATGCTCTTTTTGATGAACAACTTTATATTAAATTTATATTTTTAGGATTAGAGTTAGTCATCCTTAATGAGCTTACGCAAAGAATTAATATGATTTTGTTAGTTGAAGATTAAGTGATTTCACACAAAAAATCAGTAGATTTGTTGTGATTATATATAATTATAGTTGACTATACCAGTAAAATTTTGTTTATCAATCAAGAAAATTTTGGTGTTAAATGGAAAGGCTATACCTATTTATAGTACAAAAAATTGATAAATTTATAAAAATAGATTAGCACTTGTTTAAAATGTAACAAAGAAATTGACTTTAAATAGTATATAGTATAATATATAAAATTGTGAAGGCTGAAGAGACCATAATTATAGAAATACAAGAATAAGGAGGATAGAAAATTAACTAATTATTAAATTAAGCGCTTGGGGTTAAACATTTGGGACGTGCTGTGTTTAACCAGACGAGGATGAGGAGTATCGGAAATTCAGCGGGTGCCTCACGGTATGATACTACCGTTAAAGCCTGGTAAACCTAAAAAGTGATTTTTAGAACAAATCCAGTCAGGTATCAAGATATTTAAATATATCTTATAGAATATGGTTCCAACTTCAACTATTAATTCATACATGCACGAAAATCTCCAGAAGCCGAGATTTTCGAACAAGTATAAATTAAGTTTTCGTAGAGGAACCATATAGGATTCCTAACTCAACTACTAAGTTATACGTGTCCGATAATCCCCAAAAGCCGGGATTATCAAACAAGTACAACTTAAGTTTCGATATAGGAATCCTTAGCTTCAGCTTTAGAAAAGCCTAATTTTTAAAAATTAAATATTAAAATTTTGCTTCTAAGGTTGAGCTGTAGCAATAAATATATTAAGCCTTCCATGGATAAAATAACTCATATAATTATGGTTGAATTAAACGAATAATTGATATGAAAGGAAGATTTTTTTATGTGTGGAATAGTAGGATATTTAGGAGAAAAGAAAGCAACACCAATATTAGTTGAAGGATTAAGCAAGCTTGAGTATAGAGGTTATGATTCATCAGGAATAGCTGTTATTGAAGATGGAGAAATAAAGATCGAAAAGTGCAGAGGAAGACTTTCAAACCTTAAAGACAAAGTTGCAGACAAAGAATATGCTGGTAGCATTGGAATAGGTCATACAAGATGGGCAACTCACGGAGAACCATCTGATGTTAACTCACATCCTCATAGCAATAATGACGGAACTATAGCAGTTGTTCATAACGGAATTATCGAAAACTATATAGTTCTTAGAGAATGGTTAATATCAGAAGGATACAAGTTTGTTTCTGAAACAGACACAGAAGTTATACCTCATTTAGTTGATTACTACTTCGATGGAAACTTAGAAGATGCTGTAATAAAAGCAACTAAGAAGATGGAAGGAAGCTATGCATTAGGAGTTGTTGCAAAAAATGATCCTGGTAAGATAGTAGCTGTAAGAAAAGATAGTCCACTAGTAATAGGTGTTGGAGAAAACGAAAGCTTCATAGCTTCAGATATTCCAGCAGTTTTAAATATGACAAGAGACGTTTATTTATTAGAAGATAAAGAATTTGTTGTTATGACTAAAGATGGAATAACAATATATGATGAAAGCAAGAAGAAAGTTGAAAAGCAAATATTCCATGTAACTTGGGATATAGATGCAGCTGAAAAGGGTGGATATGACCACTTCATGCTTAAAGAAATATATGAACAACCAAAGGCTATAAAAGATACTTTAACTTCAAGAGTTGTTAAGGGAGAAAAGATTAAGCTTGATGGTATTCATTTAACAAAAGAACAAATAGAAAACTTCGATAGAGTTTATATAATAGCTTGTGGAACAGCTTATCATTCAGGTGTAGTTGGTAAGTATGTAATCGAAAGATTAGCAAAGATACCAGTAGAAATAGACGTTGCATCTGAATTCAGATACAGAAATCCACTTATAACAGACAGAACTCTTATGATCTGTATCAGCCAATCTGGTGAAACAGCAGATACTTTAGCAGCTTTAAGACTTGCTAAAGAAGAAGGCGCTAGAATAATAGCTATAACAAACGTTGTTGGTAGCTCAATTTCAAGAGAAGCAGACGATGTATTCTATACATGGGCTGGTCCTGAAATAGCTGTTGCTTCAACAAAAGCTTATATAACTATGCTTATAGCTCTTTATATAATAGCTTTATACATGGCTGAAGCTAAACACACAGTAAGAGAAACTGAAATAGAAAAGATAAAAGATGGTTTATTAAATCTTTCTGAAAAGACTGCTGAAATATTAAATGATGTAGATACAATTAAATCATTTGTAGATCATTTGTACAGCAAGAACGATGTATACTACTTAGGAAGAGGTCTTGACTATGCAGTAGCTATGGAAGGATCATTAAAGCTTAAGGAAATATCATACATCCATTCAGAAGCATATGCAGGTGGGGAATTAAAGCACGGAACAATAGCTTTAATAGAAGAAGGCACTTCAGTAATAGCTCTTGCAACTCAAAGCGAGTTATATGACAAGCAAATCAGTAATATAAGAGAAGTTAAGACAAGAGGGGCAAACGTACTAGGAATAGCAATGGAAGGACAAACAGAAATCGAAAAGACTGTAGACCAAACAATCTACATTCCAAAGGTTATGTCAATACTTGCTCCAGTACTTTCAGTAATTCCACTACAAATCCTTGCTTACTACACAGCTGTTCAAAAGGGCTGCGATGTTGATAAGCCAAGAAACTTAGCAAAATCAGTTACTGTTGAGTAATAGATAATATGAAGACCCATGAACTGTTTAACTGAAAGAAAGTCGTTAAAAATGAAACTAAGTTGTTAAAAACGAAACTAAGTCGTTAAAATCTAAAACAAAGTCGTTAAATTAAAGATTGTTGTATTGCTTAAATAAATAATAAAAATCTTAAGGCCATAGCTTAATGTAGTTATACTATATTTATAAGCTATGGCCTACTTTTATATGAACTTAGAATAAATTATAGATTTTAAGTTATTTTTGTAACTCAATCATATTATGCGGAAATCGAATAAGGGATTAGAGTTATACTAAAATGCTAGAAATGAATGATTAGCAGTTGCTTAAAAAATAAGGGATTTCTTCATAGTAAAGTGATAAAATCAAGTCGTAATTATATGAGATGAGTTAGGACAAGCGTGAAAATACGACAGGGAGGATATTATATGAATTTATTGAAGAACTTGAAGATAAGACAGAAACTTATAAGTTGTTTTTTATTAATTTCAATTATCATGGGAGTACTTGGTGGGATAGGAATATCACAAATAAAGAAAATAAACTCTAATTCGACATCTATGTATGAAGACAATTTAATTCATTTAAGATCTGTAGATGAACTAAAAGAGAATTTTTTGCAAATACATTCAGACTTAATATCTCTTTTAACAACTAAAGATTTAGAGAAGAAATCAAAAATTAAACAAGAAATTGAAGAGTTGACAGAAGAAGATATGGCTCTCTCTGAGAAGTTTAAGAATGAAGATGGATTAACTAATGATGAGAAAGAAATGATAACAACATTTAATCAGTATCATGAAGATTATATGATGGAGCGTAAAAAATTTATAGAACTGATTGATTCTGATAGGTACGAAGAAGAACAGATGGCTTTCGATATGGTAACAGAATTAAGAAATAAAACCTTTGATAGTATTAATGCAATAATTGATACTAATCTAAAAGAAGCAAAAAATGCAAATAACTCAAATAACTCTATATTTAAAAATTCATTCAATTTAATGATTGGCATTGTAGTATTTGGATTTATATCAGCATTAGCACTTGGTTTACTAATATCCACGTTACTATCTAAGCAAATAAACAAGGTGTTAATATTTGCAGATTAATTAGGAAGTGGAGATTTAACAAAAAGGATAGATATTAATTCAAAAGATGAAATAGGAAAGATATCTATTGCTTTAAATAAGGCAGCTGAAAATACACGCAACCTAATTTCAGCAATAATATCGAGCTCGGATAATATAAATAATTTAAGTGAAGAAATTTACACTATAATTGGAGGAGTATCTAAAAAGATAAATAACATAAATGAATCAACAAAAGACATATCACGTGGTATTGAAAATCTAAGTTCAACTACGCAGGAAGTAAACGCTTCAATTGAAGAGATAGCTTCAAATTCAATTGAACTCTCTCAGAAGGCCAAGGAAGGAGATAATGCTTCAAAACAAATTCAAGTTCGTGCGGTACAGATAAAAGACAGAGGATTGAAAGCAATAGATATGTCAAAAAAGATATATCGAGAGAAACAGATAAACATACTAAGAGCAATAGAAGATGGAAAGGTTGTTGAAGAAATTAAGGTTATGGCAGACTCAATAGCAAGTATAGCATCTCAGACTAATCTCCTAGCTTTAAATGCAGCTATTGAGTCAGCAAGAGCTGGTGATCTTGGCAAAGGATTTGCTGTAGTTGCTGATGAGATCAGAATTCTTGCAGAACAATCGTCGGAGAATGTTTCAAATATACAAAAGGTAATAAGTCAAGTTAATAATGCCTTTAACAATCTTTCAAGTAATGTTGAGGATATATTAAAATTTATTGATAACAATGTAAACCCAGACTATGAATTATTCTTAGAGACTGCATTGAAGTACGAAAATGATTCCGCTTTTATTAAAGCTATGTCGGAAGAAATTGCTACTGGTGTATCCAATATACTAAGCTCAATCGAACAAACTAGTAATGCTATTGAAGCTGTATCTGCAACCGCTCAACAATCCGCAGAAAATTCAGAAGGGATACTAAGTAGCGTTGATGAGACAAATCATGCGACTCAAGATGTTTTAAGTTCAGTTCAAAAACAGGTTCTTCTATCTGATGAGCTTAAATCTCTAGTTCAAAGATTTAAAATTTAGAAGCAAATACAAATAATTAGAGCACATTAGATATATATTGGATTAATTCTTCATATTATCTTTATAAAAAAATAGTAAGATGTATTTTATAAAGATTAATTTAGATACTTAAACAAAAATAATATCTAAAAACAAATAATATCATTTGGAGGTGACATCATTGGTTGTTGAAGTTTTAGTTACTATTGGAGTAGTAAGTTTTTCTGCGTTCACCATATATAAAAAATTTAAGAAGAAATCATCATGTGGATGCTGTAAGTAGTAAATTACATAAAAATGATGTTTTATTTAAAAGCAACTATTGAAATTTAGTAAAACAACTTTTAATCACTAATTATTAATAGTTTTTTGCATAATCTACGGAAAAAGAAAAGTCCTAGACTGAATCAATCAGTCTAGGATTTTTTCTTTTACACAAATGTATATATTTTTTATACATTTAGTTCATCTTTACAACATCTTCATAACATCTACATACTATCTACATACATGCAAGTTATACTTTCAGAGAAATATTAATTATAGTAAAACTTTAAGATATCCCTAAATGTAATAGAGTTTAAATTATAAAGAGAGGTGATGAAGTCGTGTTAAGGTTTATTGAAGCAAGTAATGCAGTAAGGAAAGAGCTAAATGAAGTGGAGAATATTTTAAAAAATATAGACGAGGACCTTATAAAAGGAGCATCAAAAGAAGTTTTTGAATATTTTTTTAAAAATTCTGGCAAATACCTTCGTCCAATGCTTATATTACTTTCTGCTAAAGCTATAAAACCAGATATGACTATAGAGCAGAGAGTACATTTAATTAATTTATGTGTAGCTGTTGAACTCATTCATAGTGCCAGCTTGATACATGATGACATAATCGATAATGACTTATTCCGACGAGGTCAGAAAACCCTTAATGGAGTGTATGGAAGAAAAATAGCTGTTCTAGCTGGAGATGCTTTATTTGCAAAAGCTTTCAACATTTTAGCTAGTATGACAACCAGAGATGGAGAACAGGTGATGACACAAGTTGTAGAAAAAATGTGTGTTGCAGAAATTGAACAAGCTCAATATAGCGAAGGTTCTAGAAAAGAGTACCTTAGGATAATTGAAGGAAAAACGGCAGTCTTTATGAGTGCCTGTTGTAAGTTAGGGGCGCTTGTAGCTAATGCTGGAAGAGAAGAAGTCGTAGCTTTAGAGAAGTACGGCTTAAACTTAGGAATGGTATATCAAATTACGGATGATTGTTTAGATGGGGATCTCAATGCTATTAGAAATAATATAACAATAGATAATGCTAAAGAATTTGTTGTGAAAGCTGAGTTGGATGTTGAAGGCATAGAATCATCAATATATAAAGAAGGATTAACAAATCTTTTATATTACGTTATTGAATCTTATGATTCAAAAGTAAAAAAAGCTTAGTAAAAATTTTTATAAATAATATTTTTGAGGAGTGAGTAATAATGAAATTTTTAAAAAACACATATTTTACAGTTGTATGGACTATTTTACGTGTTTGGCTTGGAATTCAATGGATAGTTCCAGCTATTGAAAAGCTTAAAGACCCAACTTGGGTAGGTAGTAAATCTGGAGTGGCTATAACAGGATTTTTAAAAGGTGCAGTAGCAAAAGCAACTGGGGAGCATCCAGCAGTACAAGGATGGTACGCAGCATTTGTACAGAATGTAGCACTTCCAAATGCTCAGTTCTTTTCTTATTTAATACCAGTTGGTGAGCTTCTTGTGGGAGTTAGTTTAATATTAGGCGCTGCTACTATAATAGGATTATTTGCGGGTGCTTTTATGAATCTAAACTATCTATTAGCAGGTACAACTAGTACCAATCCAACTCTTTATACCGTGGCTATTATTTTAATAGCTGTTGGCGCTAATGCATACTTAATAGGTCTTGATCGTTTTATTGTTCCATATATAAAAGAAAAGTTTAGAAGTCAGGTAGCGTAAATTAACTAATTTACTTGTATATGGGAGAGGAGTCGAATAATAATGGGAAAGAAAACAATTAGAGGGTTAATATTTGGCTTAATGTTTGTACTAGTTTCTTCTACAGTTGCTTTAGCCGATGAAATGAATATGGGAAAGGCTACGTCAAAGAGTGTTGATGGAATAACAGCTGAGCTTTCTTTTAAAGATGAAGAAGCAAAGACTGGCAAAGATCAAATAATGATTACTTTGCATGATATCAACGATAAAGAAATTGATAATGCAGATGTGACTATAATTGCTAAGATGCCACAAGATGATTCAATGAAAATGGATAGTAATGAACCAATAACAATAAAGTTAGAGAAAAGTGAAAAAGGTCAGTACATGAGAGATATAAACTTCACTGATAAAGGTAAGTGGATAGTAACTGCTGATATTACAGTACAAGGTGAAAAGAAGAGTATTGATTTTGATGTGAATGTAGTTAGTGGTGGCCCAAACTGGATTGTTATAGGTGGGTTTTTAGGAGCTATTGCACTAATAATCGTTGTTGCAGCTATAAAAAAGAAGCAAGCAAAATAGTTTTGAAGTAGGAGTAGAAGAAAAGAGGTAGTGCCATGAGCAGTGTAAATAAAGCTACTAATGAAAAGGAAAAGCCTTCAACTGAGTTAGATGGGAAAAATTTATTAGATAATAAAAGATTTGCAAAGTTTATTAGAAGTAAGTGGTATCCAGGAGTATTTCAAATATTTGTAGGAGCAGTTTTTGCATTTATTGTGTTCGAGCTATTAGTTGGTCCAGATAAAGCTCATGATAATTTCGGAACAGCAGGAACTTGGGTACTATGGTGGCCAATCCTTCCTATATTATTGTTCCTTACAGGAAGGTTCTGGTGTGCAATATGTCCGTTTGGAGCATTAAGTGATGTTGTCCAAAAGTTTGTTGGAAGTAAAAAGCCAGTACCTAAGTTTTTAAAAAAGTACGGAGTATGGTTAATAGATGCAATGTTCTTAGCTATAACTTGGAGCGATCATGTATTTGGTGTAGTTGAAAATCCAAGAGGTTCTGGAACACTATTATTATTAATAACTTTAGGAGTTGTATTTTGTGGAGCATTTTTTGAACGTAGAACTTGGTGTAGATATCTTTGCTTCCTAGGTGGGTTATCTTCAAACTATTCTAGAGCAGGAATATTACAACTTAGAGGAACTAAAGAAAAATGTTCAAAATGTACAGTAGCAGCTTGTTACAAAGGTACTGATAAGGCACCAGGATGTCCAATGTTTGAATTTCCTAAAACTATGGAAAGTAACTCTAATTGCAACATTTGTGGTAACTGCGTTAAAAACTGTCCTAATAACTCTATCAAGATATCCTTTAGAAAACCGACTCAAGAATTGTGGTTCATAAGAAAACCTCAATTAGAAGTTTCATTCTTGGCCGTTGTAATCATGGGCATTGTTTTCGTACAAAATGTTACTATGCTTAAGATATGGGATGGCATGTTAACATGGTTAGAAAATGTTACTGGGACACAAAGTTATTTTGTAACCTTTACTATAACTTTCATAGTGGCTATGGCTATACCAATACTTTTATTAGCATTAGCAGGCTATATAGCTAAATTGTTTAATGGTGACTCAGTTAAAGCTAATTTCACTAAATTTGGTTATGCCCTAATACCTTTAGATTTAGCAGCACATATAGCGCATAACTTATTCCATCTATTAGCTGAAGGAAAATCTATAGGATATACATTCATGGGGTTATTCGGAGTTGAGATGCATGGTGCTTCAACAGCAATTCTTGACGATCCAACTATACAAGCATTGCAATTTATATTGATAGCAATTGGAACCTTAGGCTCCATATATACTGCATATAAAATTGCAAAGAACAATTATAAAGAAAAGAAGACAAGCGTTACGGTGGTATATACTGTTCTGTTGATATTACTTGCAATAGCTAATATATTACTATTCTCATTGCCTATGGCTATGCGTATGTAGTTAATTAAAGGAGTGAATATCATAAATATAAATTTTAAAATGTTGATTAGGGCTGCAAGGCCCTTTTCCTTAACAGGTTCAGTAATTCCAGTAACCTTAGGTGCAATGCTTACTATTAATCAATCCAGATTTAATGTAGCATATTTTATTTTTTCGGTTATTGGAATTGTGTTATTACAAGCAGCTGTAAATCTATTAAATGATCATGACGATTTTATAAATAATGTAGATACAAAAGACTCATATTGTTCTAGCGGAGTAGTTGTTGAAGGGCTTATAACGGCTGATGCAGTAAGAAAAACAGGAATTATTGCTTTAGTATTGGGTTGTATAGTAGGTTTAATTTTAGCCTATTTTAGGGGCAGCATGATTCTGATTATTGGAATAATAGGTGCTATTTGTGGGTACTTCTACACTGGAAAACCATTAGCATTAAAATATAGAGGATTGGGTGCACCATTAGTTTTTATAATTTTTGGACCATTGATGACATTGGGATCATACTACGTTCAAGTACAAGAATTAGGATTAAAAGCTTTGTTGGTTTCAATCCCTGTTGGATTACTAACAACTGCTATCTTACATGCCAATGATATTAGAGACATAAGGAATGATAGTAAAGCTGGTATTAAGACCTTGTCAATTGTAGTTGGAAGAAAAAATGCAGATAGGATATATATTAGTTTAATTGTATTTGCTTATATTTCTATTCCACTAATAAGTTTTTATAATTATATTCCTTATTTAAGTTTAATTTGTTTGTTAACAATACCTAAGGCAGCTAAAAATATTAAAAAGTTAACATCAAGTAATAATGAAAATAAAATAATTGCAGATCTTGATAAAGAAACAGCAAAGCTTCAAAGCCAATTTGGAGTGCTTTTAATTTTATCTATGTTAGTTTCGATTGCAATACTATAGAAAGGTGGAGATATTATGGGAGAACTCAAAAGAAGCGAAAAGCTGGCTATAAGTTCATTAATTATTGTTCCGTTAGTATGGTTTGTAATATTTGTGGTTAAGCCATTCAACTTCTGGGGAGAAATGAGTATAGCAATTCTCTTCTTAGGTAGTATTGCTGTAGTTGCAGATAGAAAGCTATTGTCACTGTCACTGAAAAAATTGACTCTTCGAAATATTCTCGTAGGAATAGGTTCAGCTATAATTCTGTATTTTATTTTCTATGTTGGTAATATTGTTTCAGGATATTTATTTCCTTTTAAAGATGCACAAATAACATCTGTTTACAGTAATAGATCTCAAGGAAGTTCAGTTTTTATTGGATTTTTGTTACTATTTATCATTGGGCCAGGAGAAGAAATATACTGGAGGGGTTTCATACAAAATACTCTCTCAAAAAAGTTTGGAGAAAATAAGGGATATGTAATTGCAACATTACTATATGCTGGTGTACATATAATAACATTTAATTTCATGCTTATTGTCGCAGCTTTAGTATGCGGGATATTTTGGGGATGGATTTATAAGAAGGAAAGAAATATTGTAACTATTATAATATCTCATGCACTTTGGGATTTAATCATATTTGTTTTATTTCCTTTAATGTAGAGAGAAAGGAGTAGGATTATGGCTGAAATTAAAGCAGATGTTCAAGGCATATTTTCATCTATTGCTAAAAGATACGATATGCTAAATTCTATATTAACTTTGAATATTGATAAGTTATGGAGAAAAAAAGCTATAAAATTAAGCGGAATAAAAAAAGATGATAAAGTACTAGATTTGTGCTGTGGAACAGGTCAAATGATAGATTATGAATGTAAAGCAGTAGGTAAAAATACTTCTGTTATAGGGATAGATTTTAGTCAGGAAATGCTTGACGTAGGAAAGGAAAGACTTGAATATCTAGCTAAGGATTACATGTTTGAGTTAATAAAAGGAAGTATTTTAGAATTGCCTTTTGAAGATAACACTGTTGATTGTATAACTATTGCCTTTGGACTTAGAAATATTCAGGACACAAACAAGGCATTATCAGAAATGTATAGAGTTTTAAAGCCAAATGGCAAAGTAATATGCTTAGAGCTTTCAAAACCCAATAGATTGATTTTAAATAAGGTATACAACTTGTATTTTAATAATGTACTACCAGTGATAGGGTATATAGGAACAGGTGACAAAAAAGCATATTACTACCTTAGAGATTCTGTAAATAATTTTATGACAAAAGAACAGCTTAAGTTGCAGTTTCAGAAAAATGGCTTTAAAAATACTGGCTATAAGTCTTTATCACTTGGAATTTCATCTATACATTATGGGATTAAATAAAAAGATAGTTAGGAACATGGTTAAGTTCCTAACTATCCTATTTATGAATTATTACATACCAGCCATTCTCCTACATTCATCAGCGCATGTTCTACATTCATCAGCACATTTTTGACAGTGCTCATCTTTAAACATAGAACACTCTTTTGCACATGCATCGCAAATTGTAGCACACATTTTACAATGCTCTTTTGCAAATTGTGCATTCATAAACATAAGTCCTACTGACATTTCGCACATTTTTGCACATTCTACAAGAAGCTTTACGCAACTTCTTCTTGCGTTTAAGTCAGGCTCATTTATACATGCATCAAAACATTCATAACATGCTTGAGCACATTTACTACATTCATCAATACACTTTTGATAGTTGTTTTTTACCAATGTTGATACTGCCATTTTAAATACACTCCTTTAAATTTAATTTATATACAAAAGTATTGTGCTTTAAATAACAATTTTTATACGAAAAGGAACAATTATGGGTGCTTTTTTTAGTATTGGAATGAGTGTAGTATCGGTACACTATTATCTTAAAATTGTAAAAGTAATGTACTTTGGAGATGAATCTAAAAGTTTTGAATCAATTAAAGTAACTGTAAGTACAAAAGTAGTATTAACGCTATCTATGATAGTACTTGTTATATTTGGAATTTATCCAACTCAATTGATAAATTTAGTGATGGAGATTTCAAAAACCTTTTTATCTTAATATTCATATGTATTTATTTGAGCTCTCCAAGTTTGGAGAGCTTAAATCTCAAAAAGAAAATTAAGTATTTTCACATGAAATTCATAAGTTTATGCTAAATTATGAACATATAACAATAACAAATTATACGAGGTTAAACGATGAATAATAATATTTTAATTATTGAAGACGAAGAAAATGTTTTGAATGTTTTAAAAGCCTATCTAGAAAAGGCAGGATATAATGTTTATGGAACTACAAGAGGTTTAAAAGGGATTCAATTGTTTAAATCCAATGATTTTAAATTGATAATTCTTGATTTAATGTTACCTGATATAAGTGGCGAGGAAGTTTGTAGAATAATAAGAGAAACTTCAAACATACATATATTTATGCTTACTGCTAAAGGTAGCTTAGATAATAAAATTGATGGATTAGAGATAGGAGCAGATGAATATCTAGTAAAACCTTTTAGTCCAAGAGAATTAACTGCAAGAATAAATGCTCTTTTTAGAAGAATCTCCTATGAAGATAATGAATCCGGTTTGTGTTATAGTGATGGAAATTTAATTGTTGATTATGAAAAAAGATTAGTAAAGCTGAATGAGCAGGAAGTTCCACTAACATCAAATGAATTTGATATACTGTATGCACTAATTATTAATAAAGGAAAGGTATTATCAAGAGAACAGTTAATTCAGAAAATTGGTGGTATAGACTTTGAAGGATATGACAGAACAATAGATGTTCATATAAAAAATATACGTAAAAAGATTGAGGAAGATACAAAAAAACCTAAATATATCATAACTGTAGTTAAGGTTGGATACAAGTTTGGTGGTGATAATTAGTGAAAAGTATAAGAAGAAAACTTAGTATTATGTTTTTTATTTGTTCACTTGCAGCAATATTACTAATAACAATGTTTGTGAATTTAACTATAACCAAAAAGTTTGATGACTATATGGTAGATACCCAAAATAAAAGATATGAAAGAATTGTAGCATATTTCCAAGAAGTATATAAGAGAGATGGAAAGTGGAATGAAAACTCTGGCGTTGAAATGATGCACGAAGCTTTTATGGGGAATTATTGCCTAACCCTTCTTGATAGTAACGAAAAAACTGTATGGGGAATGAATGCTAATGATATTAAAAATAATTTACATTTAAACACTATGCTCGTAAAGGATTCTGGTGTTTATACATCCAAGCGATTTCCAATTAAGGTAAATAGTAAGGTAGTAGGATATGTAGACATAGGTCAATATTCATCGGTTCTCTTATCAGAAGAAGATGTTAATTTCAAGCTATCAATAAATCAAAGTATTATCGTTAGTGGTTTAATAACCATGATAATAATAATTGCGATAAGCCTCTATTTTTCAAAGCAGTTTTCAAAACCTATTAAGGAAGTTTCAAATATGTCTGTGAGTTTATCTAAGGGAAATTTTGATACCAAGTATGTCACAAAGAGTGATATAAAGGAATTAGAGAACTTAAGAAGTAGCGTAAATATATTAGCAGAAAAGTTAAAGCAACAAGATATGCTTAGAAAAAGGCTTGTATCTGACATATCTCATGAAATAAGAACCCCTCTAAATGTACTGCAAAACAATTTAGAAGCAATGATTGATGGAGTTTTTGAAGTTACAGATGATAAACTTAGGTATTTAAATGATGAAGTTATTAGATTTGGTAAACTTTTAAATAATCTAGATTTGCTCAAGAAATTCGAGGCTGAGAGTACAAAAATTAATTTTGAAACTGTAGATCTGCAGCAATTATTAAAAAGTGTATGTGAAGACTTTTATATGAAAGCAAAAAATCAAGGAATTGAACTTCAATATACTATTCAGAAAAATCAAAAGTATTATATAACTGGAGATAAAGATAAGTTAAGACAGGTATTTATAAACATTATTTCAAATGCTATTAAATTTTCTAAGGATAATGGAAATATAGATGTAAATATGTACACAAGAGATAAAAAAGCCATCATAGAGATTTTTGATAATGGAATTGGGATAAAAGAAGAGGACTTACCCTTTATATTTGAAAGATTATACAGAGGTGATAAGAGTAGAAACGAAATTGAAGGTAGCGGCATAGGTCTAACCATAGTTAAAAATATTTTAGATCTTCATTTTGCAAACATAGAAGTAGAGAGTGTAGAGAATCAGGGAACTAAATTTACTATTTATTTTGATAAACTTAGTATTTAAAAATAAAGGTTAATATACATACTTGTGAGAAAGAAATAAACATACTTATTGAAGAAAATAAAATAATACAAAAAAGTGTGAAGTTTTTTGATTTCACACTTTTTTGTATTATTTAAAAACTTAAAGTGAATTTGTTTTTTTACATCAATACAGCAATAGGCTAATTATAAAATTTAAACGAATCTTCATAACAACTTCATAATACCTTCATAACAACTTTATAAAAATTAGTTATAGTATATTCAAAGAAAGATAAGCTACAAATTTAAAATGGAGGAGAACTTAATATGGAGTTTTTAGCTAATAATTGGATATATATGTTGGTTACAGTAATAATGGTTTTTGTGATGGTTAAAAGAGGCGGATGCTGCGGTGGTCATTCTCATGAGAATGAATTTGAAAACGGTAATTCTCATGGCGGAGGATGTTGTGGAGGTAGTTCAAATCATAATCATAGTGATGAAAGTAATAAACAAATTGATCAATCAAACCTAGTCAAAGATCCAATATGTGGAATGATGGTGAATCCGGAAACTGCAATAAAGCAAATAATTGATGGTCAAACCTATTACTTCTGTAGTGAGGGATGTAGAAGAGAATTTATTCGAAAGCAAAGTTAAATAAAGAAATAAAGAATTTAAGTAAGAAAATAAGTAATATTTTTTAATAATTATACATCCCCTCTATTGGGGGTGGTGAGGGGGAATCATGAATGAAGAACAAAAAAAAGCATTGGAATTATTAGAAGTTACCAAAGGGCAAATTGATGGTATTATTAAAATAATAGAAGAGGAAAAATACTGTGCAAGTGTTTCTAATCAGATTATTGCTGCACAAGATCTTCTTAAGAAAGCTAATTTACTTATTTTAAGGCAGCACATACAGTATTGTGTTACGGATGCTGTTTTAAATGATAGAGCTGAAAAGAAACTAGATGAAATAATGGATATTTTAGAGAAGTTTATTGAAAAGTGATTTGTAAAAAGAGGTTATTAGACTTATAAGAATTTAAAATGCACAAAAATTTTGAAATATTAAGCATAATGTGTTCAAATATTATGATTTATTAAATAAAACAATAAATCTAAATAATAAAAAGAGGTGTGAACTTTGGGAAAAAGTTTGAAAATAGAAGGAATGACTTGTGCAGCTTGTGCCAAAGCTGTAGAAAGAGCTTCTAAGAAGTTGCAAGGTGTTGTTGAAGCAAACGTAAATTTTGCTACTGAAAAGCTGACTGTAAGTTTTGATGAATCAAAAGTGTCTATAACAGATATTCAAGCTGCTGTTGAAAAAGCAGGGTATAAAGCTGTTATCGAGGCTATCAGTAAAACTTTTAAGATAGAAGGAATGACTTGTGCTGCATGTACAAAAAACATCGAAAGAGTAACTAGAAAACTTGATGGTGTAATTGAATCTAATGTGAATTTTGCAACAGAAAATTTAAACATAAACTATGAACCATCAAAGCTTAGAGTTTCTGATATAAAAAAGGCTGTAGAAAAGGCTGGATATAAAGCTCTTGACAAGGAAGTTTCAGTTGATGAAGATAAGGAAAAGAAAGAGAAAGAAATAAAACTATTATGGAAAAAGTTTATTATATCTGCTATCTTTACAGTGCCACTTCTTGCCATTGCCATGGGGCATATGCTTGGTAACAAGTTTGGGTATAGTCTTCCTGAAATCATTGATCCTATGATGAATCCTGAAAACTTTGGTATAGTTCAATTGGCTTTAGTAATACCAGTCATAATTGCAGGAAATAGATTTTTTAGAGTTGGGTTTAAATCCCTAGTAAGTAAAAGTCCTAATATGGACTCCTTAATAGAAGTGGGCACTTCAGCAGCATTTTTATACGGAATCTTTGCAGTAGCACAGATTTATAGAGGTAATACTGAATATACAAAAGATTTATACTTTGAATCTGCGGGAGTAATTATAACCCTAATAACCTTAGGTAAATATTTAGAAGCTGTAACAAAAGGAAAGACTTCTGAAGCTATTAAAAAGCTTATGGGGCTTGTACCTAAAACGGCAATAATAATAAAGGATGGAAAAGAGATAGAAATTTCAATAGACGAAGTTGAAGTAGGAGACCTTATACTTGTTAAGCCTGGTGAAAAAATGCCTGTAGATGGAGAAGTAGTTGAAGGAATGACTTCTGTAGATGAATCCATGCTTACCGGAGAAAGTATACCATTAGAAAAGAATATCGGTGACAAGATAATTGGTGCAAGTATCAATAAAAATGGTTCTATAAAATATAGGGCTACTAGGGTTGGTAAAGATACTGCATTAGCTCAAATTATAAAGCTTGTTGAAGATGCACAAGGATCCAAAGCCCCAATTGCAAAATTAGCAGATGTAATTTCAGGTTATTTTGTTCCTGTAGTTATGTCAATTGCTATCCTTTCAGCATTAGCATGGTACTTTATTGGTGGTCAAACTTCAGTATTTGCACTTACTATATTCATATCGGTTCTTGTGATAGCATGCCCATGTGCTTTAGGACTTGCAACTCCAACTGCAATAATGGTTGGGACTGGTAAAGGGGCGGAATATGGAGTTTTAATTAAGAGTGGAGTAGCGTTAGAAACTGCTCATAAGGTAAAGACTATTGTATTTGATAAAACAGGTACTATAACAGAAGGAAAACCAAAGGTTACAAATTTAGTTGTAACAGGAAACATATCAGAAGATGATTTACTCCAACTAGCAGCATCTGCAGAAAAAGGTTCTGAACATCCACTTGGAGAAGCTATAGTAAAAGGTGCGGAGGAGAAGAATTTAGAATTTAAAAATTTAGACTTTTTCAAAGCAATACCTGGATATGGAATTGAAGTGAAGATTGATGATAAAGATATACTACTAGGTAATAGAAAGCTTATGGTAGAAAGAAATATCTCATTAGAAAACTTGGAGGAAACTTCGCATACCCTTGCAAGCGAAGGCAAGACACCAATGTATATAGCAATTGAGAAAAATATAGCTGGAATCATTGCTGTTGCTGATACTGTGAAAGAAAACAGCAAAAAGGCAATTGAAGAGCTTCACAAAATGGGTATAGAAGTAGCGATGATTACAGGGGATAACAAAAGAACTGCTGAAGCTATAGCTAAACAAGTTGGAATAGATAGGATATTAGCTGAAGTTCTTCCACAAGACAAGGCTAATGAGGTTAAGAAACTTCAATCAGAAGGAAAGAAGGTTGCTATGGTTGGAGATGGTATAAATGATGCTCCTGCTTTAGCTCAAGCGGATATAGGTATTGCTATAGGTTCTGGTACAGATGTTGCAATGGAATCAGCAGATATAGTTCTTATGAGAAGTGACTTAATGGACGTACCAACTGCAATTCAATTAAGTAAAAAAACCATAACAAATATTAAAGAAAATTTATTTTGGGCTTTTGGGTACAATACGCTTGGAATACCTGTTGCTATGGGAATCTTATATGTATTCGGAGGACCCCTTTTAAATCCCATTATAGCAGCTGCAGCCATGAGTTTTAGTTCAGTATCTGTTTTATTAAATGCATTAAGGTTAAAAGGATTTAAACCAGCAAAATAGTTATACTACATGATAAATATTTAAACAGTCAAATAAAAGGTCATTAAGTAATAATTATTACTCGATGACCTTTTTGTTGTTTGAAATTGTTGATTTAATTTACTTACATATCTTAAATAATATATTATAGTCACAGCCAAACTTACAAATACTATCACAGTGCTTATATAAGTCTGAAAAAAGTAAGTATTTAAAAGAAACATAATCTTTATCTCTTAGCGATGGGCGTGTAAGCTGTGCTATTATTTCCTTTTCCCTAGAATCTGGAGCCACCAGAAAAAAGTTATATCTCCTATCTCCAAGAGATGCAGCTAAATCGCTAAGTCGAAGTATACCAGAATAGATGGAAGTGCTTTTTTCAATTTCAAAGGCACATTCAATTTGATTAGTATTCTTTTTCAACCAAATAACATCTATTAAAGAAACTGTTTTATTAACATCAGCATTAAGATTCAAGTCTGGTAGATTTGATATAGTTAGAAAACTTAAGCTTTTACCATCCATGCTTTTATTTCTATCGTTGTTTGCTACAAAGACATCATATCCTAAACTATTACCAATCTCAGTTAGCAAAAACTGCATTCTAAGATGTTCATTTTCCTGTTTGAGGTCTTTTTCTATTTCTTCATGTCGTTTTTTAACAACAGCTTCAAGTTTCTTTTTTTCAAAGGTTAATGCAGTTTCCCAATTTTCGGCGATTGCGATTTTGCCTATGCCAATATCAAAGAGAAGACCACAGAAGGCACCCAAATCTTTCGAAAGGTACGAAATAAAATCTTCGTTAACCTTCAATATAGTTTCTCTCATGGATAGGTAATCAGGCCAAGAACCAAGTTTCTTTTTTTCATTGAAAAGTGCATTAAATCCATTTACAATTGCAGTGTTAAATGGTGGGATAACTGTAGGGTGAAGAAAATATAAAATATTAGCAACAGCTGGTCCAAGCCCTTTTATATTGTAATTATCCAATTTTATAATTTCTCTTATAATTTTATCTTCACTGTTTGTTGATAAACAATTCTCAAGGAATTCTCCAAAAATTCTCTTATTACTCTCATTTTCATAGATATCAGGTATTCTAAGTTTTGGTTTCCAATAAAACGGATGAGCTGCACCCATAAATACCTGTTTTTGTTCCGTAATACAATTTAGGACAAATTCTAGTGGTGAGCCTTTAAAATCTGTTCCGAAGGTATTATTCTTTATTGAGTTAATAGTATTGATTACACCACGTCGAATTGTTCTAAAAGCTTTTAAACGGGTGTTATTATCAATAAACCAACTATTATAAACTGACTCACAATCTTGCTTGTATACTTGAATTAAATCAATGAAATTTGAAGTTATCAATATTATAGCACCTTCTTATTATAAATTTATGTGTAAATATAGAATGCAAGTTCTATATTTAATTAATAATCCTTTTTTTAATTTAATAAAGAATGGAAGTAAATTTAATTATTTCAAAAGAGTACTGGAAAATATTAAGAGAGTTGACTTCTGTAATTACGAATATAATTTAATTTTAGGGTTATAAAAAATATTAAAATGAAAAAACCGGTATTAAACCGGTTTTTATATAATAGGGGATTAGTTTATATTACATTACATTTTCATTTGGCTCATTTTACTAATGATCTCCGGATTAACCATACCAAATATCATTGCTATATGTGCAACTACTAGGAATCCACCTACTAGTATGAAATGTATTTTCATCTTTTCGTTATCAGATTTATTTTTAAATATTAATCCTAGTTCTAAAAGAGCTAGAGGTAATAGGAAGACAACACCACTTAAGTAGAAACCAACGGCAACTACGTCTACCCATGTATGCCATCCACCTGTTTGGGTTAATGGAATTACTGCGTTTATAAAAAGATAAATAAAGATTCCGGTAAAATAAAATCCATCGAAAATTGAAACAACTTTGTTTAAAGTTCTTATACCACCACTTTGTATCCTATTAAATATGATGAAAAACTCTGTTATTGTAAGAGTTTCAGCACATATTACAGGTACAGCCATAAAAATTAATAGATTCCAAGGCTGATTGTCAGCTAATAAGGACATGTAATGAGTCATATTCATAATTTATACCTCCTAAATATTTTATATGAAAATGTTAACATAAAGTTATGAAGAAGTTATGAAGAGAATAGATAATATATAGTTTATTATGGTATAAATTGAAAAATTTATAAAATAGGTTTTGATTCTTATATTAAAATATGGTGGTAGTTAGTAGCAAGAGTTAAGAAAACAAATGTTAAAAATAGCAGTGTTGTTTATATTTAAACAAAACCTAATTTCTTTAATATCTTGTTATTAAAGAAAAAAGAATGCCTTGTTACGGCATTCTTTTACAAAACTAGTTTAAATTATAGACTAATTAAAATATTTACTTCTAATTTCTTCTAGATTTTTATTCTTAAGATCATCAACTACTTCTATTATTCCTATGAACTGATTATCTTTAAGAATAGCATAGCTAGTAGTTGCGTTAGGAACAAATTCAACTACATTTATTCCTTTCTTGAATGTAAATTCACTTAATTTTTTACCTGTTACCGTATCTAAAATTTCGTATGTTCCTTCTGGATTATCAAATTTAGTCATATCAAAGGTAAGTTTAGTTGTTGAATTACTGCTAGTTACTAATATTGCAGGCTTTAACTCATATCCAATTCCGTTAAATTTACCACTTAGGCTTTTGCCAGTTCCTGAGGCCTTGTTAATTAATGTTTCTGTAGGTACTTTAGTTAAATCATTACCATATATACTACTACTTTGAGCTGCAGATCCATCAGTTACAGGACCAGCGCAACAGCTAGGACCTGTGCTTGGAGGTGGTAGTGAAGGATCTGATTTTGATGTATCAACAGTATCTAGTTTATCTACAACCTTAATGACACCTCTTATCATACCCATCCAGCAGCTAAAGTTTATATCTTTATCACCAGGGGTAAACTCAATAACATTTTCTCCACTTTTTAATTTCTTTTCAACATTCAATGATTGTGCAACAACTGAATTATTACAAGAGTTAAGCTCTTTTCCGTCTATTATCCACTTAACTGGAACTCCTTTTTGTACATAAAATGCATTAGGAGTGTAACCGTTAGTATTTGCAGTCATATTTATAGTTTGAACCCCGTCTTTTATCGTTGCTTTCGCAACATTTGAATTAGATGAATCTTTAGAGCTTCCTCCTAATAAAGTGGCAGTGCCTCCTGATAGTGCTGTCAAAGGATTAATGTTTATACCAGCTAAGATAAATCCTCTATTTCCCATAATTAAGCCAAGTACTATAATCAATACACCGCTAAGTTTAAGAATTTTCTTTGTATAACCTTTACTTAATAATCCAGATAAGGCACCAAAAGTAAGCATTAAAGGCACTGTACCTAATGAGAAGATTAACATAGATAGAGCCCCTTTAAAGGCACTTCCTGTACCTAGTGCAAAAAGCTGCATTGTTTGAAGTGGACCACAAGGCATAAGGCCATTTAATAATCCCACTATAAAAGGTGAACCAGACTTATTTTTTATTTTGCATGCTGTATGAGGCAATTTTATCTGGAAGGATCTAAAAAATTTAAAACCAGCCATGTTAAAGCCCATCATTATCATAAATGCACCGGCAATTATTTGCATCATAGCTTTAGCTGTAATAGAAAGTGAGAATATTGAACCTAAAGCTCCAATTATTCCACCTAATATAGTATAAGAAGCAACCCTTCCCATGTTATATAGAAGAGCAGGTTTTATAGCATCAAACTTGCTTTCGCTATCATTTTTTATACTCTGAGAAAGCATAATTCCTCCGCACATTCCAACGCAATGTATAGAGGTAAGAATGCCAACTAGAAATAAAACTGTATAAGAAGCATTAGCAAGCTTAGAATCCATATCGAAGCCGCTAGTTCTTACCCCAAGAAAAGCTATTGCAGCCACTATTATCACTGTTCCTATAAACTTATAATCATTTGATTTTTCCGTTCCATATCCTGCTTTTTTTATTGAAGCTTTAATTTGCGACAGTGTACAAAGATTTTCTTCGTATTCTACAATTGCGAATTCTCCGCTATAATTAGCTTTTACGCTTATAATACCGTCTAATTTTTTGATGGCCTTTTCAACCCTATGTTCACAAGATGTACAAGTCATTTCATAAACTTTAATTTTCTCACGCCTAGTACTCATTCAAATCCTCCTAATTTGTTTATTAGAGATTAAACTAACTTACTTATACCTTAATCAAATTTGACACTTTGATTAATATATAAGTAAGTTATTAAAAAATATAATTCAAGTATACAAAATTAATATGTATTTCTTATGAAGATAAGGGCCCATATAATCACTTAATTGTAAATAAAATGTTAATTACTGTTTATATTATTTATAAATAAATAATATAAAGTTATACTAGCTAGTTAGCTAATAAGATACGATTGATAATGTAAAACGTGTAAATATTATTTTGAATAGTAACAATATTAACATTAAGATGGTATAGAATATATATATTGATTTGTTTTTAGATATCTAGATTCAATAACTTGGTGATTAGAGAGTCAACGTCAAGGTATCATATGAATTGTAGATGATTTTAAGTATTAAATTGATTGTTGGAAAATTAAGAAATGAAGTTAATTAAATGATATATTTAATAACATAATTGAAAATGAAATGTCTTATAGGAGACACGGGGATATCCCTATAAGACTATAATATAATAATATAGATAAATTTATGGTAAGTGGTGTATAACTTTATCTATATTAGAATAAAGCAATAATTACGAAGCTTTTATTTCTATATTTTTATTATTGGTTCCTATATAAAGATTATTATAAGTATTCATTATGGATTGCTCTTCAAAGTTAATTTTCTCAACTAACTTTATAGAATAATCATTTCTATATTTTTTGCTAAATAGAAATTTTAAAAAAACCATATATTTTTCCTCCTCTTAACTTTAATGACCTTAATTCAATAATACTCTATTCTTATAAAGAGAGTATGAAGAGAATATAAAGATAATATGAAGATAAGAAAATATTGTTTAAAATAATAATACTTTACGTAAAAATCAAACTTAAGTAACATGATTGGTTGTTGAGTACTAAAATATTCACGATGAGTATTGAAGATATTAATCATTATTTTAATAAATTAATATAGGATTTCATTTCATCAAGGGTCATCGGACCAATTTTCTTTTTTATTATGGTGCCATTTTTATCTATAAAAAGAGAAGTTGGCAAAGCTGTAATATTATAATTTGTAGCGACAGATTCGTCATA
Source organism: Clostridium fungisolvens (assembly GCF_014193895.1). Lineage (NCBI taxonomy): Bacteria > Bacillati > Bacillota > Clostridia > Eubacteriales > Clostridiaceae > Clostridium > Clostridium fungisolvens. Next base: position 2,092,000 of record NZ_BLZR01000001.1, read on the forward strand.
GTCAAACAATATATTAAAATTTAATTTGTTTTTGTTTAGAAAATCTCTGACAGTATCATTATCTTCACCAATGTCAATTCCTAAGATAATTAAATCAGAATTCTTTGTCTCCTGATAGAGCTTTTCTATTTCAGGCATCTCTTGTACACAGTAAGGACACCATGTAGCCCAAAAATTAATAAAAACATTTTTACCCTTGAGCTCACTCAGAGAAACCTCTTTTCCATCACGAGTCTTCAATTTAAAATCAATTGCTTTATCACCATTTGGATCTTTAAAAATTCCATTAGTAGAGTTTGTGTTAGGAGTTTTAGATATATTGTTATTATCAGAAACTTTTTTATTATCAACAGAATTATAGGAATTAGATTTAGTCTTATTATAATTAATTACTGTATATAGACTTAGACTAAAAAGTATAATTATAGATAGAGGGAAAAGTAATTTTTTCATTTTTTAGGCTCCTTTAATAAAAATTAATAAAGTTTAGATATTTGCTAAGTGTACTTAAGTTATTTGTATATACTAAAATCCCCATAGCTATAAGTAATAGACCACTCAATATTGATATAGTTGGAGTAAACTTTAAAATCTTATTTTTTAGTTTCATAAACTTATCAATAGCAATAGCAGTTAATATAAAGGGGATTGATAGCCCTAAAGAATATACGCTTAGTAGGATTATTCCTTGATAAACAGTATGAAGATTACTTGAATAGATTAATATTGATGATAATATGGGACCAACGCAAGGTGTCCATCCAGTAGCAAAAGCCATTCCCATTAGTATAGAACTAAAATTTCTGCTAAATGAAAAAAGTGACAGAAGCCTTTTTTCATAATAGAAAAATCTAATCTTTATTATTCCCATTGTGTGTAGACCAAATATTATCATTAATAAACCGCCTACTTTTCTAAATAAAGCTTGATTTCGTATTAATAAGTTTCCTAAAGTTGTTGCTGATGCTCCCATGATAACAAAGATTATTGAAAAGCCTAATACAAAGCCAAAGATTTTATAAAACCTTGTTATTTTATACTTGTTAGTATTTTTACAAACATCATTGATTGTTGCACCTGTCATATAGCTTATATAAGCTGGTACTAATGGCAAGACGCATGGAGAAAGAAAGGATAGTAATCCTGCAGAAAAAGCTAAGAATAACGGTATCTCGTTCAAGTATTTCAACTCCTTTTAACAGTAATAACAATTTATTATAATTAATTGCTATGAAGATTGTATGAAGAATGCTTTTCAATTGATTGTATTTTTAAATATAGTAAATTACACTGTTAGTTCATTATATCTTCATAATTCCTTCATAAGATTAATTTATAATGACTATTAAATAGAAATTATAATTACTTGAGGGGGTTAATATGATTAAGACAAAAAATATATCCACGGTTGCTGCGGTAGTTGCTGGGGTGGTTGCTGCAGGTTTTATTATATTTGCAAATCCGATTAATAAAAATAAAGAAATGAGTACTACTGAAATTAATAATATAAACAAAAAAGCTAAAATTAATAATAGCCTTCCTATTCCTGCACTTTTAGAAGATAAGAACCCTGACCCTAAGATAGACGATTTTACTCTAGAGCCACAGCTAGGATTAACATCATTTATAGCAGGAACTCAAACTAAAACTATGGGGTATAATGGAAATTTTCTTGGCCCAGTAATCCGGGTGAATAAAGGAGATCAAGTAAATATTCATGTAAATAATAAACTAAATGAAGCTACAACTGTACATTGGCATGGGGTAGAGGTTAATGGTGAAAATGATGGTGGTCCAGATCAAGCCATAAAACCAGGAACAACTTGGAATCCTAGCTTTACTATAAATCAACAGGCTGCAACATTATGGTATCATCCACATTTTAGCGGTACCACAGCTACACAGGTATATAGTGGATTAGCTGGACTATTCTATGTAGATGATCAAGTATCTAAAAGTTTAAATATACCTAAGGATTATGGAATAAACGATATTCCTTTAGTGATTCAAGATAGAAGCTTTAACAAAGATGGAAGTTTTAAATACGATACTAATATGATGGATGGAGCAACTGGGAATAATGTTATTGTTAATGGAGCAGTGAAACCGTACCTAGATGTAAAGAAAGTTAAAATTAGACTTAGAATAGTAAACGGATCTAATGCTAGTAACTTCAATTTAAATTTGGACAATAAAGATGATTTTTACCAGATCGCATCTGATGGAGGATTTTTAGAAAGTCCAGTAAGGCAAAAAAGTCTTTTTCTAGCTCCTGGTGAAAGAGCAGAAATAATTATTGATTTTTCTAAATATGATAAAGGAACCAAAGTATCACTTATAAATGATAAAACTGAAATATTGAGTTTTAATGTTAAGGAAGATGGAAATGATACAACAGAAATCCCTGATGTTTTAACAAAAGTCAATAAGATTGAAAAATCACAAGCTACAAAGGTGAGAAACTTCGACCTTCAAGGTATGGGAAATATGGTATCAATAAATGGTCAAAAGTTTGATATGAATAGAATTGATGAAACTGTAAAACAAGGTGATACTGAAATATGGAATATAACTAGTGAAGAGGCAATGATGCATAATATGGGACATCCGTTTCATATCCACGGTGTGCAATTTCAAATACTATCGAGAGATGGAAAAGAACCAGATGAAGGTGAAACAGGTTGGAAAGATACAGTTTATATAAAACCAAATGAAAAAGTGAGCATTATAGTTAAATTTAATAATAAAGGAACCTTCATGTACCACTGCCACATATTAGAGCATGAAGAGTCTGGAATGATGGGACAAATTAAAGTAGAATAATATCTTTTGAAGGTAAGGCTATAAATAAAGCCTTATCTTTTTATGTACATACAAAAAGAGATTTAGTATTAATCATAGCAGTATATTTCTGTAAATTATTTTATAAAATAAAGCGAAAGTGAGGTATATTGCAAGCTTCTTAATAGATGTACAGCAAGGTTAAGAATTTTTGTACAAAGATTAATGAATAATTTAAATATTGATGTTAAAGAATACGTAGTAGAGATGGAAAGTAATTGTTACTAAATGTAATGATTCTTTGTATAAGTTTCATAAAAATATATATAGCTATTTTATAAGTATATCTAGCTAGGAAGCAAGTATATGTTGAAAGTGACGACAAATATGCATTTGTAGCAAATCAAGGAACTGAAAAGAATCCATCAAATTCTGTTTCAAAGATTGATTTGGCAACTAAGCAGGTAGTGGCTACCATTGAGACTGGAAAAGGAGCACATGGTGTAGTTGTAAGCGCAGATAATAAATATGTATATGTAACCAATATGTATGATAATAGTGTAAGTATAATAGATAATGCATCGAATAAAGTAATTACCAATGTTTCAGTTGATTCGGAACCAAATGGAATAACTTTTAAAAAGTAATTTTAAGAGAGATTTTCAGAAAGTGCCAGTTTACGCTATTAATCTAATAGGATGGTTTACAAATAAAAAGATTAACTAAATTAGTTAGTCTTTTTATTTTGGGTATTATACTACGTTCATGCTGAAAGTAAACTTTTGTTTCTTCATAAAATCTTTATAATGATACGTTAAAATATAAGTATATTAAGAATAGTTAATAATTTAAATTTTGGAGGGATTACTATGAGTTGTCACAATACAGGTAATGAAAATAAATCGAATCATAAGCACGGAGGTAATAAACATTTACTCCATATGATTATTTGCTGTGGGTTGCCTATAGTAATAATATTCATGTTACCTTTTATTGCAAGTTTAAGCCCTAGCATTGCTGGAGTACTTGGTAAGATAGCTCCATTCTTATGTCCGATAATGATGCTTGCAATGATGCCGATGATGATGGGAAACCACAAAAAGAAAAGTTGTTGTTCAAATGACAGTGATAAAGAAGCTGTTGATATTAAGAAAACTATAGAATAAATTTGCAATTTGTTTATTTTAGATTAAGAAAAGCATGCAAAGATATTAGCAATCTTTGTATGCTTTTCTTTACATATTAAATAGGTAGAAAATTTGTTTGTTGGTTTTCTAAGTTGTATACTTTAATGTTTTTTATTAATTCATTTTCCTGATTGTCGATTTATTCATATAAATTTGATTAACCTTTTTGAACAGTAGCATAATAACGTCGTTGTAAAAGGAATTAAGGATTTAACTTCATTATTTATATTGATGATTTCCTATGATATGGATTATACAATCAATTACTTAGCAAAGTCTAAAACAGATTTGAATATTTTGACTATAGGCTCAGGTCTGCCTACTGCCCAGAAGTGCATAAAGAATAGTCTTGGTGATTCGCTTAGCATATGATTATGAATAGCAGTTGCAGCAATGTTATTGATCTTAAGAGTGCTTGCAACTGGATTTACTTCACTTGAAGGTAAAACAAAATCTCCTGTGGTAGCTACATTTGGTCCAATAGCTTGAAAATTAATAGCATGTGATATTCCCATGGCAGGAGATAACTTATGACCATCCTCTGAAATTGTTACAGTTCTAGGTATTGAAAGTTAAAGTACATTGCCCTTATGGGAATCTTTGTAACCTATAATATAATGTTGCTAAATCATTAAGTAAACTTTGGTCTTTGGAATTAAGTTCTCTACTTAACGTAGCATTTGGAATAATTAGTTCTTTACCTTCAAACAGTTGATATGGATATACAATATTATTTATCTTTACAAGTTCTTCAGGATAAGTTCTGAAATTATGATCTATAGAGTACAGTGTATCCCCATATAGAACCTTATAAATTATCATAAACTTTTGCTCTTATTAAGTAATAAATATCCTTTTTTAATATATTCGACACTTTATTAAGAAGTTACTAAATTAGTATCTGGTTAATTGTTTAATTATACAATCGTAAGTGATATAATAAACATATCCCCCTTGGGGGGATAAAAAGACTAAATGATGCAATATATAAATATTTTTAGTAGAACTTAAAATGGGAGGCTATTTATTTTATGAATAAAGCAAAAGTTTTTCCAATAGTTCAGTCTTTGCTTGCGGCACTTTTGTTTGGTGCTAGTGCACCTCTGGCAAAAATACTTCTAGGACAAATAGATCCGATACCACTGGCTGCTTTTCTTTATTTAGGTAGTGGAACAGGATTATTAATATACCAAATAGTACTCAATTTAATAAGCAAAGATAAAAAAAGTGAAGCACCACTTTCAAAAAAAGAGCTTCCTTGGCTTTTAGGAGCTATAACCTTCGGTGGAGTTATCGCACCAATAATATTAATGACGAGCTTAAAGGTTACTCCAGCATCAACTGCAGCATTACTGCTTAATTTTGAAGGAGTGGCTACAACTGTGATTGCCTTATTTTTCTTTAAAGAAAGTATAGGCAAGAGGGTGTGGATTGCAGTTATATGTATTACAATTGCTAGCATTGCCCTCTCATGGGACTTCAGCAATCAATGGGGATTTTCACTCGGGGCTTTAGGAGTAGTTGGAGCTTGTGTATGCTGGGGAATTGATAATAATTTTACTAGAAACATTTCAGCGAAAAATCCTTATACAATAGTTATACTTAAAGGATTTGGAGCAAGTTTATTTTCATTATTACTAACATTTTTATTAAAGTATCACATTCCTCAATTAAAAGTTGTTTTAATGGCTATGATACTTGGGTGCTTTAGCTATGGGCTCAGCATTGTGTTGTTTGTCTTTGCCATGAGGAATCTTGGAAGTGCACGAACAAGTGCTTTCTTTGGAACGGCACCATTTATTGGAGTGATTTTAGCATTTTTATTTAATCATGATATACCTAATGCTATGTTTTATGTTGCATTACCAGTTATGATATTAGGTACCTTCTTTTTACTAAAAGAAGATCACAACCACAAACATACGCATGAGCATATTTTACACGAGCATAGACACTGTCATAATGATGAACATCATAATCATATACATCTTCCAGGCGAGGTGCCAGAAAGTGGATATCATTCACATGCTCATGAACATGAAGAACTTAAACATGAGCATCCGCATGCACCGGATATTCATCATAGACATACACACTAATAATTAGATCTAAGTTAGAAAGCGATATTATTGAGTTTCTAAATAAAACAATATAAACAAGGATATCAATAAATTTGCCATATGCTGATTTTTAGATTAAATAAAGCATACAAAGATTATAAGTAATCATTGTATGCTTTTCCTTACATTTTCAATAGGCCGAAAATTATATAATACTAATCAAAGTTATTATATTACTTCATATTTTTTATTTCAGTTAAAGTCTTATCTAAAGATTCAATAGCAGAATTTATAGTTTTTTCATCTAATGGCTTTACTTTTACTCCTGCTTGGATCGTTCCTAAAGGAGCTTCTACTTTCTCGTATAATGGTTGGTTCTTTGCTTTAACTTCATCTTCAAAGCTACTCCAATATTTTTCTAATCTTTCAGTGTATTTAGTAACTTTTTCTTCGTTTAATGGAGAAATAAATTTTTTAATTTTAGTTAAAGCAGTTTTCATGTCTTGTGGGCCAGATGAGAGTGCAATTGATTTTTGAAGCTGTTCTAGAACTTTATCTAATTCTACAATTGATGTATTTAGAACTTTTGCATCAAGTGGAGTTACTTTTACAGCAGCTTGAATTGTTCCTAATGGTTGTTCAATTTTTTCATAGATTGAAGGATAGTTTTCCTTTATTCCATCTTCAAATGAACTCCAATTTTTTTCTAAGCCCTCAGAAGTCTTGACTAGCTTAGTATCCTCTTTATTAGTAAGTTCACCACTAAGTTCTTTTAAAATTGATCTCATATTTTCAAGACCTATAGTAGTAGCATTTTCACTTTGTAACTTTGCTAACTGAGTATCTAGATTATCTAATGATTTATTTAAGACCTTTGTATCTAATGGTTTTATCTTGGAACCAGCATCAATAATTCCTAATGGGTCTTCAATTTTAGCGTATAAATCTAGGTATTTGTCTTTAAGATCTTCTTCGAACTTATCCTCAAAGGTTTTCCAAGAATCTTGTAACTTTGAGGAAGATTCAGCTACTTTATCTTCTTCTTTATTTGTAATTTCAGCTTTCATATTTTTAATAATATCTCTCATATCGCTTGCTGCTTTATCAACTGAAAGTTCCTGATTAGCAGTTGCAGTCACTTGAGGCTTTGGTACAGAATCTTTAGTTTGTGATTTTTGAGCTGTGCATCCAAGTAATGCTATAGAACTTCCCAATGCAATTAATAATAATAATTTTTTTGCTGATTTCATAAATAAATCCTCCGTCTTTCGTTTGCTAAATTTATTGTTTTTTAAATTTATTAAATAGACTTACTACTATTGCAATTACTACTAACAGTATTTGAGGTATAAATCCTTCCCAAGTAGGATATACACCAAGAGCAGAGATTGTTGGTAGAGTATCACTTGTTGTTGCTGGCAATAAACCTGCAAGTTGAAGTCCATTAATCCCCATGCCTGTAAACTTTAATCCTAAATAGAAGACTAATAGACTAGAAACTAGGAAAAATGGCTTCATTGGAATTTTTAAACCAACTTTAATTATGAGTACTGATAGTAATATAAGAATAGCAAATCCAATCAGAATCCCTAAAAATAAAGTAGATAATTTTATAGATGAAGCCATCCCTATGTAGAATAAAACAGTTTCTGTTCCTTCTCTAAATACGGCTAGAAACGCTAAGAAGCCTAAGGAAAGTAAACTTCCATTTTTTAATGTTTTATAACTGTTATCTTTAAGTTCATTTTTACGTGATGCTATATTGGATTTACTATGCAGCCAATAACTTACGTAAATAAGCATTACGGCCGCAAATACTCCTGTCCAGCCTGAGATTAAGAAGTTATTATTCCCAAAGGTCCCTGATGTAAATAGAAGTTTAACTAATGTAGCTAGTACAATACTTACTATAAGACCAACGCCAACACCACCATAAACCCATACTTTCTTGCTTTCTTGACCTGATTTATTTAAAAATCCTAATAAAGCAATTACAACTAAAATGGCTTCCAGTCCTTCACGTAGGATAATAGTAATTACATCTACTATTCCATATGAAGTATCACCAGAAAGTAAGGACAGATATCCATGCATTCTATCGATTATCTTTAACGCTTTATCTTTATCAACAGGGCTTACTGTAAGATATGCCTTAACACTTACCATATCCTTTTCAGCATCGTCATAAACTTTTTTGGATTGAGTAAGAACTATGCCTTCAACATCAAGCCAAGAAGAACTGAATGTGTTCATGGTTTCAATAGCAGAAGTAATATCACCATCTTGAATTTGATTTTTCGAGGTTTCTAAAAGACTAACTAAGTCTTTAACTGTGGCAGATTTACCTTTAGTTTTTGAATCACTATTTTTATATCCATCTTGAAGAAATGCAGTATTTGTTTTCTCTAAATCTTCAAGTGCTGTTAGAACCTTGTCCTTTTGAATTGGGTCTTGTGTGAATAGAAAACGAACCATGCCCATTTTTTCTTCAATATCGCCATAAGCTTGCTTTGATTGTTCTTTTACGCCATCTTCAAATTCAACCCATGTATCATTAAATTGATTATAAAGATCTTTTCCCTTAGAAAGATCTCCAGCTTTAACGGCTTCAATAGAGCTTTCTATTAGTTTATTTCCTTTTGAAAATTCAGTCTTTGTATCAGCAGCAAATGCCTTAACAGAGAATAGTGGAAATATTAAAAATAATGATAATAATAATACAAATAATTTACGCAAATCTTGCGCCTCCTTTATCGTTAGTACTTTAAGTATTCACATAGAATAAATTAATTTTGTGAATTAAAAAACATGATTTAGGTAATCTTCCAGGAAGATTACATCCAGTAGCAGGTCATAATATATTGAAATTATTTTTTAAAAAGCTTGGTAAGGTACATTGATATGAAGAAAATGCGAATTGTTATCAATTAAAATACTTTTTCATTATATACTAGAATATTCTAGAGTTCAATGGTTAATTTTTAAACAATGTTATGTTGTTAAAAATGGATACTGGGATAAAAAGGTTTGTAAAGTTAGATGACTATTCAATTTTTGAAAGTGTCATATGTTGACGTTTTCATTTTTATTTTTATTGAAGAATATTTGCTTGAGGTATGAAATAGATTTTACTAAGGAGTTGTTGTGCCAAAACTTAATTTATGTTATAAAATCTCGGCTTCTAGGGATTTTCAGGCATGTATAAATTAATGTTTGAGTATGGATCTCTATAAAATTAAATATATATTAGGGGGGAAGGTATTGTGTTTGTTTTTAACTATGCAGATGGTGCGTCTGCATTAAGTGTATGGGGAGTTTGGATAATTGTTTTTATCGCACTTTTTAGCTTTAATGAGATAGCTCGTAGATGGAAATATGTTGGATTTTTTTGTTTTATTGTCTTACCAATAGCACTTTCAATATTATGGTTTACAGTATTAAGCGATACAACTTATACAGATTGGTTTCATTTAGCAAAGGTGTATTCGTCTACAGCAGGATGCATTGGATTTTGGTGTATCAGACATGTTAAATGGAAGAATAAATCTACAGGTAAGGAATGGAGATTATCAGATAAAAAGTGGGCATTATGTTTTCCTCCACTTATTCTTGCTATAAATATTTTGGAGGCAGTATCTCGTGATTTTCAAGTTGGTATTCAATATGCCGGAGGAGGAAGATTAGCTGATGAAGCTATGTATGTACTTGGTGGCTCCTGGAATTTCATGAATGGTGTAGCAGGTATTTTAAACATTATAACTATAACCGGTTGGCTTGGGATTTGCATAAAAAAACAGACTGATAAAGACGGAAGTAAAGATATGTTGTGGCCTGATATGCTATGGTTTTGGATAATAGCCTATGATTTGTGGAATTTTGCTTATACCTATAACTGTCTTCCAGGACATGCATGGTATTGTGGTTTTGCTTTGCTATTGGCTCCAACAATTTGTTCCTTTACTGTTGGAAAAGGAGCATGGCTACAACATCGTGCACAAACTTTAGCAATATGGTGTATGTTTGCACAGACCTTTCCGTATTTCATTGATAAAGGAGCATTCGCTGTTTCCTCATCTTATAATACAGTACCACTATTTGGATTTAGCTTTGCAGCGTTAGTTGCTAATATAGCAGTATTTGTTTACATGATTTATAAAGTAGTTAAGACCAAAAGAAATCCTTATCTTGGGGAGCTATATACAGATTTAAAAGAATACAAAGAAATTAAAGCACTTGCGGAATAGATATTGTACTCATAATTAGACAAACAGACCTTTTTGTCTATTGATATACTTTGAAAACATTTTATAATAGAATCATAAAGATAATTGGAATTATTTTACAGAAGATTACAACAATAAAATTCAAGTGACATTTGTTTAGCTTTTAAAATATAGCTTTAAAGAAAATTCCAAGAAAGAGAATTGAAATTGTATTAAAAGATACAAGGAAATGTATAGATAAACTACTTCATATTTAAATTTACCAAAATAAAAAATTCGTAGATTCATCGAAGTCTTTATTTTGAGTTCAAGATCTGAAGTAGTTTATCTGTTTAGTAGAATAGATACCCAAGTTTTGCTATACAAAACTTAGGTGATTATTCTGTTAAGTATTAATTGTATGTTAATTGGATTATATTTTGAACTGGTATATCTTAAAAGTCAATTTATTTTATTTTTAAAATAAAATTAAAGTTAAAAAATTAAGAAAATGAGAGGGTAAATAATATGGATGCATATAAGGTTCTTGAAATTAAGAAAAGTGTTTTCGAAAATAATGACCGAGAAGCAGATTTACTTAGAGAAGAACTAAAAAAAGATGAGACTTTTTTATTAAATTTAATGTCATCTCCTGGTTCAGGCAAAACAACCACTGTTTTAAGGACGATTGAGGCTTTGAAAGATCAAATGAAAATTGGTGTTCTAGAAGCGGATATCGATTCTGAGGTAGATGCAAATATAGTTGCCAAAACCGGTGCAAAGGTAATACAACTACACACTGGTGGTATGTGTCATCTTGATGCTGGTATGACTAAGCAAGGACTACTAGGACTTGGAACTGAAGATGTTGATCTTGTTATTCTAGAAAATGTGGGGAATTTGGTATGCCCAGCAGAATTTGATACTGGAGCATCAAAAAATGCAATGATTTTAAGTGTGCCAGAGGGAGATGATAAACCTCTTAAATATCCATTAATGTTCTCTATTGTTGATGTTTTACTTATTAACAAGATAGATGCAATGGCTAATTTTGATTTTGACTTCGAGGCTGTAAAGGAGCGAGTAAGGAAATTGAACCCTAATATTAAGGTTATTCCAATTTCCGCTAAAACAGGTGAAGGAATTAAAGAGTGGGTAGTCTGGCTAAGTACAGAAGTGAAAAATTGGCAGGCTAAATAGAACCTTAATAATATTTTATTTGGGAGGTAATTAATATGGTCAAGCAAAAAGTGCTTCAATTGGCAAATAAGATTGCTGCTGGTATTACTGGCGGGATAGTAAAAGTAAAACCAACAGATCCGGAGTATAGAATTCTTGAGCCAGTTACTACAGATGAAATGGCAGAAGTAGCACTGCACTTAGAGGTACGTAAACCTAAAAGCTTAAAAGAAATTGCAGCTCTTTGTGGCAAGCCTGAAGAATATGTAGAAAAAATTCTAGATAAAATGGCTGTTGATGGCTCAATTAAATTTGAACTTGAAAATGGTGCTAAAAAATACTTCCTTGAGCTTTTCGTTCCTGGAGTAATGGAATATATGGTTGCAAATAAGGAAAATGTTGAAAAATATCCAGTAATCGCTGAATGTTTTGAAGAATATACAAGAAGATTAAGTGGCTTGATGGCGGGAAACCTTCCTGTAGGAATGGGAGTAATGAGAGTTATTCCAATCGAAAGTGCAATTGAAGGAGATACAAGAAAAGCTTCTTATGAAGAGATAGCATATCTACTTAATACCCATGAAATTTTTTCTGTTGCTGATTGTGCCTGTCGTACATCTATGAGAGTTAAGGGAGAAGGCTGTGGACATACTGTTGAGGAAATGTGCATTCAGCTAGGACCAGCTGCAGATTACTATATTCGTACAGGAAGAGGTAGGAGTATTACAAGAGAAGAGGCTATTGCTATTTGTAAAAAAGCAGAAAAGGAAGGTTTAGTTCATCAGATACCTAATCTTTCTGGACCGGGAAAAGCACTTGCTATTTGTAATTGCTGTGGATGTTCTTGCTTTGGATTAAGAAATACAACCCTTTTTAGAAATCCTGATTTTTCTAGATCGAACTATATTGCACAAGTGGATACAGATAAATGTGTTGCTTGCGGAGAATGTGTAGAAAATTGCCAAGCTAATGCCTTAACACTGGGGCAAAATTTATGTACAAAGAAACCTGTTGTAGCACCTAAGGAAGTAGATACCCCATACGATACGAAATGGGGGAAGGAAAAATGGAATATAAATTATCGACACCGTAAAGTTGTTGCTGAGAGCGGAACAAGCCCATGTAAAACTGAATGTCCAGCTCACATAGCTATCCAAGGGTATATCAAGATGGCTTCTCAAGGAAGATATAGAGATGCTTTAGAACTTATAAAGAAAGAAAATCCACTTCCAGCAATTTGCGGACGTATATGCCCTAGAAAGTGTGAATCTGCTTGTACAAGAGCAGGAGTGGATGAACCACTGGCAGTAGACGAAATTAAAAAATTTGTTGCTGATCAAGACTTGAAAGCTGAACATAGGTTTGTACCAGAAAAGAAGGTACAAAGACAAGAGAAAATAGCAGTAGTAGGTGCAGGTCCAGCTGGACTTTCTTGTGCTTATTTCTTAGCAGTGGAAGGATATCAAGTAACAGTTTTTGAAAAGCAAAAAGTGCTTGGAGGTATGTTAACGCTTGGAATTCCATCCTTTAGATTAGGAAAAGAAATAGTAAACTCAGAAATAGAAGTTTTAAAAGAATTGGGCGTTGAGTTTAAGACAGGTATTGAAGTTGGTAAAGATGTTACACTAAATGGACTTAGAAACTTTGGCTATAAAGCATTTTATATGGCAATTGGTGCTCAGGGAGGCAGAAAGCTTGGACTCGAGGGTGAAGAAGCTGAAGGAGTAATAACAGGTGTGGACTTTTTGAGAAAGGTGAATCTAGGAGAAGAACTGAAAATGGAAGGTTCAGCGATTGTAATTGGTGGAGGAAACGTAGCTATTGATGTAGCTAGAACTGCTGAGAGAGTTGGAGCTTCGAAAATAGATATGTATTGTTTAGAAAGTAGAAAGGAAATGCCTGCTCTAGAGGAAGAAATTGAAGAAGCATTATCTGAAGGCATTGATATCAACAATTCTTGGGGACCAAAAGCAATTCTTCATGAGAATGGCAAGGTTATAGGTGTAGAATTTAAAAAATGTATATCTGTCTTTGATGAAAATGGAAGGTTCAATCCTAAGTTTAATGAAGAAGAAACCAAGATTGTTAAAGCAAACCATGTGTTAATTTCCGTAGGACAAGGGATAGACTGGGGGGAATTATTAAAGGATTCTAAGATTGAGTTATATCCTAATAAAACTGTAAAATCTGATCCGCTTACCTTCCAGACTGGAGAAAAAGATGTATTTGCAGGTGGAGATGCAGTAACAGGACCTAAGTTTGCTATCGATGCTATTGCTTTAGGAAAACAAGGATCTATTTCAATCCATCGTTATGTACATGGTGATAATCTGTCCATAAGTCGAGAGAGAGAATATAATGCTTTAGATAAAGAAAACTTAAATATGGATGGTTATGATCGTCTGCCTAGACAAAGAGCACTTCATATAGATGGTAGTAAATCAAAAGAAACCTTTAAGGATTTACGTGAGACTTTTACAGAAGAGCAAATAAAGAAAGAAACAGAGAGGTGTCTTGGTTGTGGAGCTGTAGTTGTGGATCAATATCAATGTGTGGGATGTGGTGTTTGCACTACTAAATGCAAATTTGATGCAATTTCGCTTACAAGAAAATATGATAGCGCTGGAGCAGAACTCAATGAAATGAAACCTATAGTTATTAAACATGCTATAAAACGTCAAGGAAGAATTGCTGTGAAAAATGCAAAAAAATCCTTAGGATTAATTTTTTCAAAGAAAGAGTAAAGAGGTGAATTTTTTTGCATGAAGTTGGAGTTATGATTGAAGTAGTAAAAACTGTAGAAAATTTCGCAAAACAAAATGGATTAACCAAAATAGAAAAGTTGGTTATCCAAGTTGGAGAACTTTCCTCCATGATCCCAAGATATTTAGAAGCTTGTTATCCAGCAGCTGTGGAAGGAACTTTATTACAAGAGACTGAATTGAAGATTGATATATTACCTGGTAATGCTTTCTGTAAGAAATGCAATAAGGTTTTTAATCTTATCGAGAATAATAACAAGTGTCCTAAGTGTGGAGGTAGAGTATGGGAGATCTTATGTGGAAAAGAGTTTATGATTAAAGAAATTGTTGCTTGCTAAAAAGGCGTTTAAACCAAAAAAGGATTGAGTTATAAATTCTTAAAGAATAAAATAGCTCAATCCTTTTTTTATTCAGCTATATCCTAAAAGTTGACAATAGTTATGTATTTGGATAATAATAGAATAAAATATCTTAATTGGGAAAAGAAGGCAGGAAGTGAGTCTAATGTTAAAAAATCAAATAGATAAAGAAATATATATTATACCAAAACATATAGCAGTAGTTTGTGATGGAAACGGAAGATGGGCTAGAAAAAAAGGTCTTCCTCGAACATTCGGACATAGATCTGGTACAAAACCAATTGAAAACACAATTAAAGAATGCTTCGAATTAGGTGTTGAAGTTCTTACGTTCTATGTTTTCTCTAGTGAAAATTGGAATAGATCTAATGAAGAAGTTTCTTTTTTAATGAAACTCTTCGTAGAATTTTTTGCGAAGCTACGTGGTGAGGTAGGAGAAAAAATTAATGTACGTCATATCGGTAGTAAGGATAATCTTTCTAAGGAATTGCTAAATGAAATTGAAAAAACAGAAAAGGCATCTGAAAATAATTCGGGGTTAGTTCTAAATATAGCATTAAATTATGGTGGACGTTTAGAAATAATAGATGCTATGCAAGAAATAATGCACGACATTAATGATGGAGCAATTAATGCTGGTGAAATAGATGAAGCGTTAATTAGCAATTATATGTATACCTCAGGATTGCCTGACGTCGATTTAATAATAAGAACAAGTGGAGAAAAGAGGATAAGTAACTTCCTACTTTGGCAATCTGCTGAAGCAAGGCTATGGTTTACTAATGATTTTTGGCCTGATTTTAACCACAACCATTTAATAGATGCAATTAAATACTATAATAAAATTACCAAAGAAAAATGATAGGGAAATTGTTTAAAATTAAAACATATAAATAGAAGCTTACATGGGTGTGAAATAATGAATTTATAGTGGGGATCATATGGAAAAATTAATAAAGCTTATAATTTATTCTGTAATTGCAGTTTGTATTTTATACGTTAGCTTTAATATTATATTTTTTATCGGTATGGTTAATAGCAATGCTCGAAAAGAAGTTGATAAGAAGTTTATATCAGAATGTAAAGATGATTTAAAAGCTATGGATAAAAATTTTAATCTATCTAGTTTAGAAATTTATTATCAGCAAGGAAAATATAAGTTTACCATAGGTTATAAAAAGGATTTATCTGAAGAGGATAGTAAAGTAATAGTAAAGCATATGAAAGAGCTTTTACTGAAAGATAGTGTAAATAAGTATTTAGAAAATAAATATTCAGCTGCGAATATATACTTAACTATTGAATGTAGCAACAAAACATACTATTATAAATGTCCTTATTATTTATCATCTGCTTCTAATAACTCTAACGAAAAGAAAAATTATAAGTTGTGGTATTTTACTAAAGGAACTGAAGAAATTATTAGTTCTATTGAGGTTGATTAGATGCTGAAACAAATGCCTGGTTTAAATATAAATATATAATAAAGGAATGCTGAATTTATCAGCATTCCTTTATTTGATTTTTACCAAACTTAATGGTTTCTCTAAACATTATCAAGCCAATTTTAATATGTTTATGTTTATGTTTTTGTATTTGCTAGGCTTTAGTTAGTTTAACCGTTAAAAATGCTTTTATGCAATTATTTTATGGAAAAGATAAATAGCATTGGGGCCTATTAGAAATATGTGGACAACCTTCATTAAGAAAATGACTTAGTGCTATTGATGAAAAGTGTTATTAAGATGAATCATTGACATAGGATAACATTTAAATTATCATATGATTATATTTGAATATGCTCATATATGAGGTGAGAAGTTCAGATTTAATACAACTAATGAAATATTTATATAATAAGAATAGCCATGATTGTAAAGGTAGCTTCTCAAAAAATATTTTAATTATACTTAAAAACAACTTAGATTTAAAACAATGGGGGATTAATAATGAAACCAAAAGTAGCATTTATATGTGTACATAATTCTTGTAGATCTCAGATGGCAGAAGCATTAGGGAAAATGTTTGCTTCAGATATATTTGAATCCTACTCAGCAGGAACTGAGTTAAGACCACAGATAAATCAAGATGCTGTGAGAATAATCAAGGAACTATATAATATTGATATGAATGAAACACAAAAATCAAAGTTACTTACAGATTTACCAGAAGTAGATATTGTTGTAAAGATGGGCTGTAATGTAGTATGTCCATTCTTGCCTTCAAAACATGAGGAAGATTGGGGATTAGATGATCCATCAGGTAAAAGTGATGATGAATTTATAAAAACTGCAAAATCCATTGAAGAGAAGATAAAAGATCTACAAAGAAGAATAGAAAATAATGAAATTAATTTAAGTGTATAGGGGATACCTAGTAGCATATAAGTCAATAAATATGATTTTAAGCCAGTGTAAACTGGCTTTTTTTGTTTGGAAATTTCTCTGCTTATTCACATTATTTTTATGAAATCATAGTATGGAATATAGATAAATATAGATATTGATATTTAAAGCTTATAGTAATTACAAAGCGTATATTGACTACATATAGATAATGGTCTATATTATACATAGATGATTATCTATGTAAGGGGTGATAAATTGAAACTTGATTATAATGAAAACGCAAAGATAATTAAAGCTCTTTCTGATGCTAATAGACTAAGAATAATTGATATGCTATCTTGTGGCGAGAAATGTGCTTGTGATATATTAGAAAACTTTGATTTTACTCAACCAACACTTTCTCATCATATGAAGGTTTTGATGGAGTGCGGTCTTGTAAATAGTCGAAAAGAAGGTATATGGAGCCATTATTCATTAAATGCTACTAACTGCAATAAACTTATGCTGTTTATTATGAATCTTATAACTGATACAGAGGATTGTATATGTAAAGACAAATCAAAATGTGAATGTAAATAGGAAAAGGGGATATGTATAATGAAAAAAATGATTATTTTTGATCCAGCAATGTGTTGTTCAACAGGGGTTTGTGGACCAAGTATAGATCCAGAACTATTAAGAGTTTCTACTATTTTAAATAATTTGAAGAGTAGAGGTATTATAGTTGATAGGTTAAATTTAACTAATAATCCTCAAGCTTTTGTAGATAACAAGGTCATAAATCAATTATTAAATAGTGAAGGAATAGAATGCTTACCTGTAACTATTGTAGATGGAGAAGTAGTTAAAACTACAAAGTATCCCACTAATGAGGAGTTTTGTTCTTTTCTTGAGATTCCTGAGAGTTACCTGAAGCTACAAATTAAGAAAAAATCAAATAGCTGTGGATGCAATGGTGGATGCTGCGAGTAAAGGAAGGATGCTTAAGAATGGAAAAGATATTTAATCCGAATGAAATAGAATTGACTAAATATTTATTCTTTACTGGAAAAGGTGGAGTTGGAAAAACTTCAACAGCTTGTGCTACTGCTATGACTCTAGCCGATAATGGTAAAAAAATCATGTTAGTGAGTACAGATCCTGCTTCGAATTTGCAGGATGTATTTAATAGAGAGTTAGATAATAAAGGTGTTAAGATAGAAGAAGTACCAAATCTTACAGTTGCTAATTTTGATCCTATAGAAGCTGCCGACGAATATAAGGAAAGTGTTGTTGGTCCATATAGAGGCAAACTTCCCGAAGTTGTTATTAAAAATATGGAGGAACAGCTTTCAGGTTCATGTACAGTTGAAATTGCAGCTTTTAATGAGTTTACAAACTTTATAACTGACGAAAATATTCAAAAGGAATTTGATCACATTATTTTCGATACTGCCCCTACTGGTCATACATTAAGGATGCTTCAACTTCCTTCTGCCTGGAGTGATTTTATAAGCGAAAGTACTCATGGAGCATCTTGTCTTGGGCAACTTGCAGGACTTGAAGATAAAAAGGAAGTTTATAAAAATGCAGTGAAAACACTATCAGATGGAGAGGCAACTACACTTATTTTAGTTGCAAGACCAGAAATTACACCATTAAAAGAAGCTGAAAGAGCATCTATGGAACTTGGAGAAATTGGTGTTAATAATCAGATATTAATCATAAATGGAGTTCTTAAAAATTCAGATGATGAATTATCACTTAATATTTATAATAAACAACAAAAGGCACTTGAAGATATTCCAGAAAAGCTAGAAGCTTTAAAAGTCTTCGAAATTCCATTAAGACCTTATAATATTACAGGTCTTGATAATGTAAGGGCTTTTTTAAAGGAAGATAATATTAAGATAGACAATGAAGAGCTTAAAGTTAATAGAATGTTAGCACTCAAAGATATTATTAATGATTTATATAATTCAGATAAAAAAGTTATATTTACAATGGGTAAAGGTGGGGTAGGCAAGACTTCTATAGCAGCTACTATTGCATTAGGATTAGCAAAGAAAGGCAAAAAAGTTCATCTTACCACTACTGATCCGGCAGCCCATTTAAAGTTTGTTTTAGATGAAGGGCAAGGAATAACCTTTAGTAATATAGACGAAAAGAAAGAACTTGAAAAGTATAAAGAAGAAGTATTAAGTAAAGCCAGAGAAGCTATGTCTGGAGAAGATATTGAATATATAGAAGAAGATTTAAGATCTCCATGTACTCAAGAAATTGCTGTCTTTAGAGCTTTTGCCGAAATAGTTGAAAGATCAGAAGATGAAGTGGTTGTAATAGATACAGCTCCAACAGGTCACACTCTTTTACTTTTGGATTCAACAGAAAGTTATAACAAAGAGATATCCCGCTCACAAGGAGATACTCCAGAATCAGTTAAAAAGCTCTTACCAAAGCTAAGAAATCCAAAGGAAACAGAGGTTGTGATTGTAACTTTGGCAGAAACTACACCGGTTTACGAAGCGATGAGACTTGATGAGGATTTAAAACGAGCAGGAATAAACAGTAAATGGTGGGCCATAAATTCAAGTATGTATGCTACAAATACAACAAATGCTATTTTAAAAGCAAAAGCTAGCAATGAAATACATTGGATTAATAAAATAAATGAAATATCTAATGGTAACTTTGCAATTATAGAGTGGAAGCCAGAAGAAATAAAAGGCGAGGAACTTAACGAACTTTTAAAATAATGTACTGTTAAAGCAACGTTTTGAAATAAAGTGGTTAGCCTCCGATGCTTTAATGAGTTTAAGTGAAAATAATATTTTAAGGGGGAATTTTATTTGAAAAGTAAATCAAGATTATCATTACTTGATAGATATCTTACATTATGGATTTTTCTTGCAATGGCTTTAGGGATTACCTTAGGCTGGGCAGTACCACAGTTATCAAAATCATTATCTAATTTATCTGTGGGGAGTACATCAATACCTATTGCCATTGGATTGATAGTAATGATGTATCCACCACTAGCAAAGGTAAATTATAAAGAACTAGGAAAAGTATTTAGAAATCCAAAAGTATTAGGCTTATCTCTAGTTCAAAATTGGGTTATAGGACCTGTTTTAATGTTTATATTAGCTATGGTTTTTCTAAGATCAGATTCAGCTTTAATGACTGGATTAATACTGATAGGACTTGCAAGATGTATAGCTATGGTTATAGTTTGGAATAGTTTAGCTGATGGAGATAGTGAATATGCAGCGGCTCTAGTTGCCTTTAATTCAATATTCCAGGTTGTCTTCTATTCTGTTTTTACTTATATTTTTGTTACTGTATTGCCACCAGTATTTGGGCTCACTGGATACAAAGTTAATATCTCCATGGGTGAAGTTGCTAGGTCCGTGGCTATTTATCTAGGAATTCCTTTTGCATTAGGAATGTTAACTAGATTAATCTTAGAACCAATGATGGGATCAGAATGGTATACAAAGAAGTTCATACCTAAAATTAGTCCTTTAGCATTAATTGCACTATTATTTACAATCATAGTTATGTTTACTTATAAAGGACAGTATATTGTACAGCTTCCATTAGAAGTTGTAAAAGTAGCAATCCCACTTTTAATATACTTTGTTATAATGTTCTCCGCATCTTTTTATATAAGTTATAGATCTGGAATAGATTATAAGAAAACTACAACCTTAGCATTTACAGCTGCAAGTAATAACTTCGAGCTTGCTATTGCAGTTGCAGTTGCTGTATTTGGAATAGAATCTAAGGAAGCTTTTACTGCCGTAATAGGACCACTTGTGGAAGTACCTGTAATGATAGGATTAGTTAATGTAGCTCTTTATTGGAGAAAGAAATATTTCCAAAAGCAACAGCAATAATTAAAGAACGTATTCAATATATTGATAATAATAAGTTTAATATTTTACCCTCTCCAGGTGAGAGGGGTTTTGTTTTTAAAGCAATTAAATACATAAATGCAATTTTTAAAGTAATTGTTTTATGTTGCAAGAAATATTTATGGTGGGGAAATTATGAAACTAATGGATTTGGCAGTTTATGCTTTAGCTAAAAGATATGCTCATTCAAATGTAGTTAAGGTAAACAAAGATACAAGGCTTATAAAGCGAAAAAAGCTAGTAAATAAGTAAGAATAAATCTAAATAATTAGAAGCAGTGCCTAGTGAAGGGAAATCTTCAATAGGCATTGTTTTAATAAAGATAGAGAAATAGTGCCAACATTTAATTATTGACAAAATTCGAGTTTTTATGCATAATGTTAATGCAATTATGAATAAATATAAGATAGAGATTCGTTATATAATATTATTAAAGTACACATAAGCACTTTCAAGCCGTAGTAAAGAAAATGATGATAAAGTGCGCAGCTAAAACTTTAATGCGGTGAAGTTGTGCATAGATTAGTTTACTTAGTGTTTGATTAAAAATTTATACCTTTAGGAGGAATAATCGTGGAACAAAAGACAAATTTAAAAAAGGATATTGGACTACTTATTGCTACAGCATTGGTTGCTGGTAATATGATGGGATCAGGTATATTTATGTTGCCTGCTACTCTGGCAGGAATTACTGGCCCTGGTGGCACAATTATGGCTTGGCTTATTTCAGCAGCTTGTTCTATATGCCTTGCTATAACCTTTGCAAGATTGGGATCGAAGTATCCAAAGACAGGTGGACCTTATGAGTATTCAAAGGTTGCTTTTGGTGACTTTACAGGATTTATGAATGCATGGCTTTACTGGAATGGGTCGTGGATTGGAAATGCCGCAGTTATTCTCGCTATATGTACTTATACATCTAGTTTAGTACCAGCTTTATCTAATGGACATGTTGCCTTCATATTTGGAACTATTGTATTATGGATATTTACTGGTATTAACATTCTTGGAGTAAGAAGAGCTGGTAAAATTCAGACAATTATTACTATATTTGAGATATGTTTTTTTATATTCTTTATTATAATTACAGCACTTCATTTTAATGTAGCAAATATCAAACCATTGTTTCCAAGTGGAAAAGGATTATCAACAGTGAACGGAGCAGCTGTTAATACACTTTGGGCCTTCGTTGGTCTTGAAAGTGCAGCTATTACTGCTGGTGAAATAAAAAATCCGGAGAAAAATGTTAAGAGAAGTACAATACTTGGTATTTCTATAGCTGCAGTTATATATATATGCATTAACTTTTTTGCTATGGGTTCCATTTCTCAAGAAGCTTTGGCCAACAGTAAGGCACCTTTTTCAGACATTCTTTCCCAGTACTTTGGAGGAGGAGTATCAACATTTATCACTTTAGCAGTTATAATCAGTATACTTGGTACAACTGTAGGCTGGCTGCTTTCAACAGCACGTGTAGGCTTTGCAGCTGCAGAAAACGGGGTATTTCCAAAGGCTTTTGGAAAAGTTCACCCAAAATTCGAAACTCCCTATGTATCATTAATAATAGGCTCGGTATTGTTAAATATTCTTTTATATATGAACTACAATAAATCTCTAGTAGGAGCCTTCACATTTGTAATTTTATTGGCGACACTGGCATACTTACCAGTTTATGCTATGACAGCTCTCGCAGAGATAAAAATTATGATAAAAAATGGACAAATTAAAAATTTCTCAACTTTTATTAAGTGTGCATTGATTCCTCTAATAGGATTTGTATATGCATGTTGGGCTATATATGGTTCAGGCTGGCAAGTAATTGGTTATGGAGCATTATTGGCAGCTCTTGGAGTACCATTCTACTTCTACATGAAGAAAAGTGGAAGGCGTTGCTAGATAGAGAAGAAATAGATTGATGTTTAAATGATTAGGGGCATATGCCCAATGTCATTAAGTTAAGAAATTAAGCTTTGTACTGCTTCTGATAGCAATACCTGCACT
Source organism: Clostridium fungisolvens (assembly GCF_014193895.1). Taxonomy (NCBI): domain Bacteria; kingdom Bacillati; phylum Bacillota; class Clostridia; order Eubacteriales; family Clostridiaceae; genus Clostridium; species Clostridium fungisolvens. The sequence goes on from NZ_BLZR01000001.1 coordinate 2,114,775, forward strand.
TATGTCACTGACCGAGAAAATATCAAAGAAATAGGAGTTTAGTGAAGAAGTAATTTAAAAGAGGTAGCTAATTGATATGTAAAGCTATATCTGAAGCAAATTAATGATGACCTATTAAAATAAAACACACCTCATCAAAATCTGATAAGGTGTGTTTATTTAATTATATCTAGAATGCGCCAGAGTCGCCACCACCACCACAAGAACCCCCATCTCCACCAGAGGTAAATCCGCCTCCGTCTCCAAAACCTCCACCAAAATCACTAGAACTATTAGAACTGTTATCTGCAGTGTTATGATTTAATTGATTTTGGAAATCATCAAAAAAGTCATAATAAATGAAGTTCAGATAATGCATGTTATAGAATAGAGGATCTGAGTACATATAGTCATCATTTGCCAGTTTAGGGGAGAACTCAATTAATTTATCGGCTAAACCTAAAGCTAGGGCATAAGGTAAATATTTTCTCCATAATGTTGGAGTTATAATGTCACTTTTACTTGAATTTATGCTGTCAAATAAAAACTTTTTAAAGGCAAGCCATTTTAAATACTCGTTTTGATAGGTATTAGTTAATACATAACGGTTTCTTATCTTAGTATGGAAAGGTTTTGAATCAGCTTCTGTTTTTACTGCGAATTTCCAATCGTTAAATTTATTTTTAAAATCCAGGGCTGTTCTACGATCATTGGTTTGTGCTTCTATGTCCTTTAGTGAAAAAGAAGGATAATTTCCATAAGAAGAAAGCCAATTAAGTAGATATCTCTCTTGAATAGAACAATAGTCCAAAGTATTAGTATTTATTAAAAAAGTAAAATCTATCTTTTCTTCATCTTTGGAGAAGAATTTTTTTTCTACATAGGAATTTGTGGTATAGGTTAATATATTTCGCACTGATAAATCTAATAGAGTTGCAATTATGTCTTTTATTTGGATATATTCACTTATTAGATAAGTTACTAAAGCTGGACTTAAATCGCTAGGAATTGATTCACAATAAGTATCGTTGAAAAATTGCTCTGTACTTCTATATTTTTCAAGCTCTCTTTGAAATTTTTCTTTTTCTTTAGCATTATAAACTACTAAGATAATAACTGAAGAAATTATAAATAAAACTATGATAAAAATACCTAAATCATTGTTCTTATCAGTTTCAAAAGTTCTATAATTTCCAAAATTTGTTGAAGGCTGAGTGATAGGAACATTAGTAGAACTATTTGCTGGTGGTTCATGTACCGGTGAATTAATAGAACTATTTGATGAGTTATTTTCTGGAGTATAAGCGTTATTCATCTGTTCATTATAAATTCTATTATAGGCATCCTCACTCACTACCTTTTTAGCATCCTTAAGATAATCCGGCGGAAAAAGTATACGGCAGCCTAAGTATTCACCAGAATTAAGCTTTGAAACATTAAATAAGAAATTATTATCATCTGCTTTACTTGCGGTTCCAGAAGCTGGACCTATGCCCCAATATTTAGCGTCCTTTAAATTTCCTACTGGAAAGGTTACCTTTACAGATAGATTGTTTATATCTACATTAGAAGAGTTTTCGTAGAACTTCCCAAATAATTCACCTGCGTCATTATACTTGGTGGCAGCCCCGATTATCAAATATTTAATATTGAATTTAACAATTTTGTTGCTGTTTTTTGAGTATATGGTAAGCTTCTTATAGTTTCCATCTGTAGTAACTGTGTAAGATCCATTTTCTTTACTATCATTGTTCTTAAAAGGTGTTTTGTTTGAGCCATCTAATATACTAACTTCAATGTTTTCAACTCCTGAGCCTTGATTAAAATTAATATTTCTAGTGACTCCATTAAAATCCCCTTTAAAGTTATATTCATAAACTTCTGAAACTTCAAGATCACCATTGGTATTTAGTGTAGTATCTATGGCAAGGCTATCAATTGAAAAGCTTTTATTGTCGGCAAGTACGATATGTGGGGGAAGTAGAAATATAAAGAATAGAAAAGCTACTAGATATTTAAGATGTTTTTTCATAAAAATCTCCTTATTTATATTTTTAGACAATCAATACTTAAGATGGGTGAAGGATATATTGTTCCAGTATAGCTTTAAAAATTTTATTATAAGATAACTTATTGGGTTTATATTACTTATTTTACAGTAAGATACTTAGATAAACAATCTATAAAATAACTAATACTCGTAATAAAAACATACAGTAGAGGTTTGAACTAAAAGTTATAATTTAGTAATTTAAATAGATAAGTATAATCGATGACAAAATGAGATTAGTTTTGACAATATATTTACTAACACAATAGACTGTGATAAAATTTTAACGTAATATATTATTACATTAAAAAGAAAATTAAAATGTTAATGGAAATAACTAAATTGGAGGAATTATGAAAAGTATTAAGGGGAAATTAATTGTATTTTTAGGTTTATTGATTGGGGCTATATGTATAGGACTTGGTATAGTTTCTTTTTTTAATTCATCAAAGGCACTAACTTCGAATTTATCGAAGACTTTACCAAAGATAGCAGAACAGTCAGCAAGTAATATTCAAAGTAGAGTTGAAGGACAGTTGAGTTCACTAGAAGTTATGGCAGCAAGAAATGATATAAAAGATCTTAATGAACCGTGGGAAACTAAAGTACCAATTCTTTTAGATGAAGTTAAAAGAAGCGGAAGCATAAAGATGGGTATTGCAGATAAAAATGGTGATGTAAAATATACTGATGGGAAAAGTGCTAACATTAAGGATAGAGCATATTTCCAGAATGCATTAGCTGGTAAAAGTAATGTGTCAGACCCATTAATAAGTAAAGTAGATGGATCTATAGTTGTAGTATATGCAGTGCCGATTAAGAATAATAATGATATCGTAGGAGCATTAATTAGTACAAGAGACGGCAATAAATTAAGTGAGTTAACTAATCAGATTAAATTTGGACAAACAGGCAATGCATTCATGATAAAGAAAGATGGAACAGTTATAGCTCATAGTAATAAAGATTTAGTAATAAAAATGTATAATCCTATTGAAGAAGCAAAAAAAGATTCTAGTTTAAATGGATTAGCAAATATAGAAAAAAATATGGCTCAGGGGCAAATGGGAATAGACCAATATCTATTTCAGGGAGTAGACAAATACGTAGGATATGCTCCTGTAAAGGGAACTGAATGGTCATTGGCAGTTGTAATATCAAAGAGCGAGGTGTTATCAGAACTCGATAGTTTGAAAATTACCGTTATAGTATCATCGGTGTTATTTTTATTAATTGGATTAGTAACAGTTTATACCATTTCCAACAGTATATCTAAAGGAATAAAATCGACTTCAAAACACCTAGATTTGTTAGCAATGGGTAATTTAAGTGAAGAAGTTTCTTCTAAATATTTAAATGCAAAAGATGAAGTTGGAGAAATGACTAATTCAATGAAAATAATGCAGAATTCTCTTAGAGAAATGATTAGTCGAATAAAACAAAATTCTTCAAATATTAATGGACAATCAGAGAATCTAGCTTCTGTTGCTGAGGAGATCTCAAGTACAACACAAAATGTTGCTGAAGCGATAAATGAGATAGCACAAGGAACAGGCAACCAGTCTGAGGATTTAATAAATGTTACGGAAATCGTAGATAAATTTAGTAACAAGTTATCTGATATGGTAAATGAAATACAAGTTGTAGATTCAAACTCTAGGGAAATTAGTTTAATGGCTAATGAGAGTAGTAGTGAAATGAATAAATTAAATCAGTCTGTAACAAAAGTTAGTGAATCCTTTAAGACATTTAACAGCAAGATTATTGGACTTGGAAAAAATATTAATGAAATAAATGAAATTACAAATATAATTAATAACATAGCGGGACAAACAAATTTATTAGCACTGAATGCTGCTATTGAAGCTGCAAGAGCAGGAGAAGCTGGAAAAGGATTTTCGGTGGTAGCAGATGAAATAAGAAAACTTGCAGAACAATCTAAGGTATCTTCAGAAGATATTAGAAGATTGATTAGTGAAATATCTAAGAATACAGATGTCATAGTTCAAGATTCTGTTGAGATGGATGATGAGCTTATAAACCAAGTTGAAATAATAAATAGTTCAATAACTTCATTTGGAAATATTATAGGAGCAGTTAGTGAAATAATTCCTAAAATACAAACTGTTAAAAATTCTGCTGAGGATATAGACAATGATAAAGATACTATTTTGGCTAGAGTAGATGGTGTATCATCCGTTGCTCTTGAGGTTTCAGCGTCAGCAGAGGAAATTGCGGCATCATCAGAAGAAATGAATGCTTCTACAGAAGAAGTGGTGGCTGCAGCTCAAATACTTAGCACTATGACTGGTGAAATGCTCGAGGAAGTAAATAAGTTCAAAATTTAAATTGTAATTTAATAATTGATTCTATATTTAAATCCAACTATGTGTATTTAATATCAAAATCTTGTGATTTATAATAAATTTATGTTGAAAGTCAGTAATTTTTAATCAAAATGATTAGAGATTGCTGGCTTTATACGTTTACGCATAAAAACCAATGGAAAAGGAGTATAAGAAAATGCTAATATAAGGAGGAGAGATGATTTTAATTTAATAGTGTTTAGTTTAATATGAAGTTTTTTCATATAATATTCATAAGTTTATGTTAAGTTAGGTTATATACATAAAGCGTTATTATATCAGAAACCTATTGAGATTCGGTAGTTTCAAATATAAACTAAAGGATAAATCTAAACGCCGTAAATAAACAACATGAAAATTGATATTTTTTATATAAAATACTAAGATAGAAAGTTATGTGAGGCTGGGGTATGAATAATATTTTAATTATCGAAGATGAGCAAAATGTATTAGATGTGTTAAAAGCTTATTTGGAAAAGGAAGGGTATTCCGTTTATGCTACCACTAGAGGTTTGAAAGGTCTTGAGTTATTTGAATCAATGAAGTTCAAACTAGTAATTCTTGATCTAATGCTTCCAGATATAAGTGGAGAAGAAATTTGCAAAATTATACGAGAAAAATCAAAAGTACATATATTTATGCTTACTGCGAAAGGATCATTGAACGAAAAAATTGAAGGGCTAGAAATTGGTGCAGATGAGTATCTTGTAAAGCCTTTTAGTCCAAGGGAATTAACTGCAAGAGTAAATGCTCTTTTTAGAAGAATTTCCTATGAAGAGGATGATTCCACTTTATTTTATAATGACGGAAATTTAATAGTGGATTATGAAAAAAGGCAAGTAAAAGTTAATAATCAAGAAGTTCCTTTGACTTCAAATGAACTTGATATCTTATATGCGCTAATTATCAACAAAGGAAAGGTGCTTTCAAGAGAACAATTAATAGATAAAATTGGAGGTATAGATTTCGATGGATATGATAGAACAATAGATGTTCACATTAAAAATATCCGCAAAAAGATTGAGGAAGATACTAAAAAACCAAGATATATTATAACAGTTGTAAAAGTAGGCTACAAATTTGGTGGTGATAACTAGTGAAAAGTATAAGAAGAAAACTGAGTATTATGTTTTTTGTATGTTCACTTGCAGCAATTTTGCTGATAACAGCGTTCGTCAATTTAACAATAACAAAAAAGTTTGATGATTATATGGTAGATACACAGAATAAAAGATATGAAAGAATTGTGTCTTACTTTCAAGAAATCTATAAAAGAGAAGGGAAATGGTCAAAAGACTCAGGTATTGAAATGATGCATGAAGCATATATGGGTAGTTATTGCCTAACCCTACTTGATAGTAGTGAAAAGACTATATGGGGCATGGATGCAAATGATATTAAAAATAATTTGCATTTCAATACTATGAAGGTCAAAGATACTGGTGTCTATACTTCTAAAAGATTTCCTATAGAAGTAGATAATAAAAAAGTAGGATATGTAGATATAGGACAGTATTCATCAGTTCTATTATCTGAAGAAGATGTTAATTTCAAATCATCAATAAATAAAAGTATCATTGCCAGTGGTTTAATAACAATGATAATAACAATTGTTATAAGTCTATACTTCTCAAAACAATTTTCAAGACCCATTAAAGAAGTTTCAAAAATGTCCGTAAGCTTGTCAAAGGGAAACTTCGATACCAAATCTGTTACAAAGAGCGATATTAAGGAACTAGAAAATTTAAGAACTAGTGTAAATGTGTTAGCTGGAAAGTTAAAGCAGCAAGATATGCTAAGGAAACGACTTGTGTCAGATATATCCCATGAGATAAGAACACCTTTAAATATATTACAAAATAATTTAGAAGCTATGATAGACGGTATTTTTCCTGTTACTGATGACAGACTTAAAGATTTAAATGATGAAGTTATTAGATTTGGTAAATTGTTAAATAATCTAGAACTACTTAAGCAGTTTGAATCAGAAAGTATAAAAGCTAATTTTGAAACAGTTGATATAAATCAGATATTAAAGAGTATATGTGAAGATTTTTATATGGAAGCTAAAAACCAGGGAGTAGATATTGATTATAGTGTTCAAAAAAATCAACAGTACTATATAACTGGTGATAAGGATAAGTTAAGGCAAGTTTTCATAAATATAATTTCTAACTCTATAAAGTTTTCTAAAGAGAGTGGAAATATATGTATTAACATGTATCCTAAGGATCAAAAGATAGCTATACAAATTAAAGATAATGGAATTGGAATAAAAGAAGAAGATTTACCTTTCATATTCGAAAGGTTATATAGAGGCGATAAGAGTAGGAATGAGATACATGGCAATGGCATAGGGTTAACAATTGTGAAAAATATTTTAGATCTTCATCTTGCTGATATAGAAGTGGAAAGTAAAGAAGAAAAAGGAACAAAGTTTACTATTTATTTTGATAGAGTGATTGTTTAAAAACAAAGATTTCCAAGTAAGTTCTTTTATTTGGAGGTCTTTTTTACTATGTAAGTGTTTATAAAGTTTTTATAGTAATATTTTAATACATATAAGCAGAAAACATTGGCCTGTCAGAGTTTCTTAAGTGCTATTGGGAAAAGTAGATAACCACAAAAAAAGTAGCTAAAGTCATCGCTGAACTGACCCCATAATTTTAGACAAATATTAATTAAGCTATTTTTAGAGACTGAATCCTGTATTGAACAGGACTCAGTCCTTTTAATTTTATCTTAATACGATTATTATTATAATAATCTATATAAGATACTAACTCTTCTATAAAGTGATCTATACTTTCAAATTCCTGTAGATATAGCAACTCTGTTTTCAGTAATCCAAAGAAGTTTTCCATAACTGAGTTATCAAGACAGTTACCTTTTCGCGACATACTTTGCTTAATACCTTTTTCCTTTAGCATCTTTTGATATTTATTCATTTGATATTGCCATCCCTGATCTGAGTGTAGTATCAATTCTATGTCATCAGGAATCTTCTCAAAGGCCTTTTTAAGCATATCAACTGTTTGATGAAATGTAGGCCTTTCGGATAAGTTATAACTTATTATTTCTCCGTTGTACAAGTCAAGGATTGGCGAAAGATATAGCTTTTTTCCAAAGACAGCGAATTCGGTCACGTCAGTAACCCACTTCTCATTAGGTCTATTAGCTTTGAAGTTACGCGATAACAAGTTTGGGGCAATCTTGCCGATTTTGCCTCGGTATGACCTGTACTTCTTAATACGAACCATACACTTTAAACATAACTGCTTCATCAGTCTTTGAACAGTTTTATGATTTACAATATATCCTCTATTGTGCAGTTCTAAAGTAATTCTCCTGTATCCATATCTACCTTTATTCTCATGGAAAATCTGGACGATACAGGACTTAACAACATCGTATTTATCAGATTTCTCCATGCTTTTTATACGATAGTAGAACGTGCTGCGAGGAATGTTTGCAATTTCTAATAAATCAGCTAACTTATATTTATGCCTTAATTCTCTAATAACAACTACTTTGTCTTTTTCGCTGATTTTTCCCTGGCTTGAACTAAGGCATTCAATTTTTTTAGGTACTCATTCTCCATTCGAAGGCGTTGAACCTCAGCAATTAAATCTTCATTTTGTGAGTTATCAGTATTAGGCTTTTTAAACTTATCCTTTTTCATTTTTGCCTTCCTCCCTCTGTTATCTCTATACAGAGCTTCGGGACCATACTCGAGATATATCCGTTCCCAAACACCTACGGTTGAACCATTTGGAATCCCAAAATGAACAGCCCCTTGGAATAGAGATAAATTATTCTTATGGATATATTCTATAACATGAACTTTAAAATCACCAGTATATGTTCCAGACTTCATAGAAAGTCCTTCTACTCCAAATTTCTCATAAAGCGCAACCCATCTTTGAACTACAACTTTTGCTGTAGGGAGTGATTTTGCTACAGAATTGACTGACATACCTTTTTCTAATACATCATTCACCACTTTCAGTTTAACTTCTAAAGTATGTTTAGACATAAAAAATGCACCTCCAAATATTAGTTTTGTCTAATATTTGGGGTGCACTTCATCGCTTTAGCTACTTTTTTTAAATGTATGAATTAATTATTTCATACTATCCATAGTACCCATGCTGCTAATGATTTCTGGATTTACCATACCAAAAATCATAGCTATATGTGCAACTACAAGAAATCCACCTACTAATATGAAATGTATTTTCATCTTTTCGTCATCAGTTTTATTCTTAAATATTAAACCTAATTCTAGTAAAGCAAGTGGTAAAAGGAAGATTACGCCACTTAAGTAAAAGCCAACTGCAACTACGTCTACCCAAGTATGCCAACCACCTGTTTTTGTTAGAGGGATTACTGCTGTTGTAAAAAGATAAATAAAGATTCCTGTAAAATAGAAGCCATCAAAAATAGAAACTACTTTGTTTAAAGTTCTAATACCGCCACTCTTTATTCTATTAAATATAATAAAGAATTCTGAGATCGTAAGGGTCTCAGCGCATATTACTGGAATTGCCATAAAGATTAGCAAGTTCCAAGGCTGGTTTGATGCCAACAATGACATATAATGAGTCATATTCATAGTTTTATACCTCCAAAACATTTTATGAGGAAATATTATCAAAATCATATGAAGAAAATATGAAGCAAATAAACTAATGTATAAGTTTTTATTTTATCAAATAAGATTTATGTTTTATTAGAAAATTTTAATGAAACTTTATGAGTCCTCTTATAACTTATGAAATTATAAGTATTATAATTTCAGTATAAAGTGATTTAGAGAGGAGAATATAGATGAAGGATAAAATAAAGGTATTTTTTCAAAATGAAAAAGTAAAAAGTTTTGCAAGAAAGGTTTTTAACAAAAAGACAATAATTGCAGCTTTAGTGGTAATTGTAATTGTAATTGCATTAAGAGTGGCGTTCTCTTTAATTTTTCAGGTAGATGGTACTGTTACTAAGGTTGAAGGAAGTAAAGTTACAGTTGCAAATTTTATTACAACTAAAACAGTAGACATAGGCAACTTCCAGACAACATCTAGCAACATACAAGTTGGAGACAGAATAGAGATAATGAAAAACCTATCTGGTGATATCATAAGTGTAAGAGATAGGAACAATAGGAACTTTAAAGAAAAAGGGACTAGATTTAATAAAGGCAGAAATAACGTTAAAGGAAATGGTCAACGTAATTCTATGCAAAGAAAATAAAATAATTTAGTAATACTGGGTTAAACAATATTGTAATTATTGTAAGTATTATTTATAATACAGAAAGATAGCCGAAAAACTAAATGTTTTTCGGCTTTTAATTAGATGTTTAAAAACTAGGAGGGAAAAATGACTAAGGTTTTGATTATTGAAGACGAAACTGAGATAGTGAGTTTTTTAAAGCCAGAGTTAACTTACGAAGGTTATGAAGTAGACTGGGAACCTGACGGGAGAGTAGGCTTTGAAAAAATCCAAAGTGGCAATTACGATATAATCTTGCTAGATATTATGCTTCCTGGGCTTAATGGAATTGAAGTACTGAGGAGAGTTAGAAAAACTTCTAATGTACCTATTATAATGTTAACTGCTCGTGATCAGGTTTCAGATAAAGTAACTGGATTAGATAATGGTGCTAATGATTATTTGACCAAACCATTTGCAATAGAAGAATTACTAGCAAGAATTAGAAATGTTTTAAGGATAAACTCAATAAATGTTGAAAAAGATGAAAATAAAATATTATCTTTTCGAGACATTACCTTAAATCAAGGGTTATGTGAGATAAGAAAAGGTAACAAACACATAGAGCTTACCAAAAAAGAATATCAGCTATTGGAGTTTTTGGTAAAGAATAAGGGGAAGGTACTGAAAAGAGACCACATCTTGAATTCAGTATGGGGATATGAGTATGTAGGTGATACAAATGTGGTTGACGTTTATGTTAGTTATTTAAGGAATAAGCTTGAAGATAGCGTTGGTGATAAATATATAACTACGATTAGAGGTGTAGGATATGTTATGAAAGAAAATTATTAAAAAGATAGATAACTTTTTTCTGACAACTAAAAGGCTTTCTATTTCAAAAAAACTTACCTTAATATACTCATCAATTCTAATGGGGATATTAATCATATTTACTATGTTTACATTTCTTTTGATAAGAAGTTTTATGATTAAGGATAGTGAAACAGTAATATCCTCAAATGCAGATATGCTTTCAAATTATATCGAAAGTATGAAAAATACAGATATTAAAAACTTTAATAATATTAATTTAAGTCCTGGAATACACTATATAATTTATGATGAAAATAGAAATATAATTTTTTCTAATACAGTAAACTCAATTCAAATTACTGACCGTCGCCAAAACAAAAAATTACGTAACAAAGATTCCTTTGAAAAATTAAATGGAACACTCTCCACAAGTAGGGTGGTTGATGTAAAAGGAAAGAATTATTATATATTTGTAACGAAAGACTTCGAAGACATAGGAGATAAGATTGGATATATAGCTGGAATTCTTTTTACTATAAGTATTTTAGGAATTATTGTATCCTTGATTTCTGGAAACTTTTTAACTAAAAAGTTACTAAGACCTATAAAGGATATTACGAAAACTGCAAAGGAAATAACTTCAAAGAGTCTTAGTAAAAGAATAGTTACAAATGGTGCAAAAGATGAGATTAGTGATTTAGCTGATACTTTTAATCTAATGATTGGAAGACTTGAGACAGATTTTGAAAAACAAAGAAGATTTGTATCAGATGCATCTCATGAACTTCGCACACCTTTGGCTGTTATACATGGACATGTAAATATGCTCTATAGATGGGGGAAGAATGATGCTGAGCAATTGGATAAATCACTTATAACTCTAAAATCAGAAACAGAAAATATGAATAGATTGATAGAAAACCTACTGTATCTTGCAAAAGGAGACAACGAAGTACTTTCTATTAAAAAGGAAGAGTTTAAAATTATTTCACTTTTCAAAGAAATTGTAGAGGAAACTCAGCTAAGTTACAGCAATGTAGAAATTACATATAACTCCAATGACCAATTAAAGGTTTATGCTGATTATAGCAAATTGAAACAAGTATTGAGAATCCTCATAGACAATAGTATAAAATTTAGTAAAGATTCAGCAAAAATAATGATAAATGTAGAAAATAAAGGCAGAGAGGTAAGTATTACATTAACAGATAACGGGATAGGAATACCTAAGGAGAGTTTAACTAAGATTTTTGACAGATTCTATAGAGTTGATGAATCGAGAAATAAAACTACAGGTGGAACTGGTCTTGGGCTTTCTATTGCAAAACAAATCATACAGTATCACGAAGGAAGAATTTCGGCTGAAAGTAAATTAGGTGAAGGAACCAAAATAAATATTTATTTACCACAGTTGATATATAGATAAACAACCTCATATTAGAATTTATCCAAGTAAAGATTTGTATAACCATGTAAATCTTAGTTTGGAACTGGTTTATCTATATAACAAAATTATTCTTTATTACTTTAAAAGAAATATAAAGTAGGATATATGTAGCATAGTTAAATATAAAGTTGAGAGCAACTTGAACTATAAAGTAGCTCTCATTTTTAATTGTATGTAAAATCACAAAATTTTGATTACAGCTAAATCAAGTTGTTCAATTTCTTTGAATAGTTTTAGTTTTATATATTTCTTTAAAGATGAAACACTTCAATCCGAAAACTATTTTAAAAACTCCCCTGGCTTCTGAGAGGAGAATTTGAAAATATAAGTATAATTATGAAGTGGTTCATCTATATTATAGCAATTTCTAAAGTGAATAAACTTCATATTTAAAATAGGTATAAACAGTTATAATATAATGTGGTATTATTATAATAAGAAGCAAAATAAAAATACTATGCTGTTATAGATGTGATGATAAGGAAAAGTTTTTTTGTTTTTCTGATAAACGTCTTTATTATTGGGCTTAGAGAGTGTGGTGGTGAAAAGTAAACGATTTAAATAGTTGCTGGAAATTATAAGTCTCATGAAAATTATAATTCTAAAGTGTTTAGATGCATAATAAAGACTAATTAAATTAAGTTAATTATTTTATAAATATATATAAAGGAGTAGTAGGTTATGAGTATAAGTAAAAGGGTTTATGGTGAAACCAAAGATGGAGAAATAGTATATTGTTATACATTAGAAAATTCAAAAGGCATGAAAGCAGAGATAATAAGTTTTGGAGCTATTTTAACTTCACTTCTAGTTCCTGACAGTGAAGGGAAATTTGATGACATAGTACTTGGGTATGATATATTAGAAGGTTATTTTGAAAATCCTGCGTTTTTAGGATCTACCATTGGAAGATATGCAAATAGGATTGAAAATGCTTCTTTTGAGTTAAATGGAGTTAGATATAATTTAACTAAAAGTGAAGAACAAAATCAATTGCATGGAGGATTTACAGGATTTCATAAAGTTCTTTGGGATGTTGCTCATATAAACGATAACGAAAGCCCAAGCATCGAGTTAACATATGTTAGTAAAGATGGTGAAGAAGGATATCCAGGAAATTTAAAGGTGAAAGTAACATATACTGTTACAGAAAATAATGAGATAAAGATAGACTATGAAGCTGTGTCAGATAAAGATACTGTAATTAACTTAACGAATCATTCATATTTTAACCTATCTGGACATGCTTTTGGTACTGTTTTAGATCATAAGGTTATGATTAATGCTGATAGATTTACTGTAATAGATAGTAATTCAATTCCAACAGGTGAACTTAGAGAGGTAAAAGGAACTCCAATGGACTTTACTAAACCTTTTAAATTAGGTGAGAGAATATGTGATGACTATGAACAACTAATTGTGGCAAAAGGTTATGATCATAATTGGTGTCTTAACGCTGATGGCAATTTACTAGAAAAGTCAGCTGAGGTAAGAGATGATAAAACAGGACGTATCATGGAAGTTTACACTACAATGCCTGGAGTGCAGCTTTACTCTGGAAATTATTTAGATGGGTCTATAGTTGGAAAAAATAAGGCTGTATATAATAAGAGAGCTGCTTTGTGTCTTGAGACTCAATTTTATCCAAACTCTATGAATGTTCCAAGCTTTCCTTCACCAGTTTTCCGAGCTGGGCAGGAGTATAAACACACTACTATTTATAAGTTTTTTGCAAAATAGTATATATAAGTGAATGAAATTGATTTAAGTTAATATATCTTAAATGGTTTATTAGATTAAATAACAATAAAAGAGGTAAAGCCTATTTACCTATAAGATTTAACATATGTGTTTAGAAAAGCATAGGATTAAAAAAGTCGCTAAAGATTTCTTTAGCGACTTTTTTTCTGTACAAAATATTATAAAATTTTACTGATAGATTACCCTATTAGCTTGATATGATTTGAACGGTTTTTAGTAATATAGTAAAAAGTAAAATTTATTAGTCAATAAATTGCTATATAAGATCTTTAGATGTTTTAAGTTATGTAACTTAAATCTATATAAATTACTTAATTGAAAAGTATATTACTCAATTAATTTTGCTACAAGAGAGACAAGTTCTATAATTCAAAAATTAACATATAAATGTAAAAGGTAAATTTGTTATTGACAGTTAGCAAATTATGGTTTATTATAAAAACATATTAAACATATATGAAATATAGGATTTAAACGATGAAGAGAAGAGTACATTAAGAATAGCTAACAGAGAAAAATCTCCTAGGGTGGAAGAGGTTTTGAGTAAAGCTTAATGGAAGTGCATCTCTGAGTTCTGAATCGAATTATAAAATGTACCACTTTATTTTTAAATTTATATTCGAAGTTTTTCTATCATAATCTATAGGAGTTTCGAAAATAGTTTTAAGATTGAATTGGCACATCTTAAGTAGACTTCAGCGGGAACGCCCGATATAGCGGTGCGGTATGCTTGTACCAATATGCTATTAGATTTTGTGTATTTGCATAAAAATCAGAGTGGAATGCGAAGTTTTGACTTCGTCTCTGGATTGGAGACGGGGTCTTTTTTTATTCTATGTATGTCTAGTAATTTCATGTGTTTAGTTTAAATTTATTAATTATTTTTTACAAGGGGGAACAGAAATGACACTTAAAAAATTATCAATGATTGTAACTGCTATAACAACAGCAGCCTTTTTATTAGTAGGCTGTGGTAGTGGAGCAAAAAGTACAACAAACGCATCAGGAACTGCAACTAAATCAGATACCTTTGTTTATGGTATTGACGGGGATCCTGGTAACTCTGTAAATGTAATAACAACTAGTGATCGTTATGGTCTAATGGAAATAAAGGCATTATACTCACCACTTTATATGTATAATGTTGATGGAATTAATTATTTCCTTGCTGAAAGCATGACTCAATCAGCAGATAAATTAACTTATACTGCAAAGCTAAGAAAAGATGTAAAGTGGAGCGATGGTGTTAAGTTTACTGCAGATGACGTAGTATTCACATACAATGAAATGTTAAAAGAGAAAAATGCTGGATGGGCATATAGTCAATTGGTATTCAATGGAAAACCAGTGAAAATTACAAAGGTTGATGATTATACTGTAGATTTCACATTACCAGAAGTGAGCGCTCCAGGAATGGAACTTTTAGCAAACATCTTTATAATGCCTAAGCACATTTATGAAGGTGAAACTAATTTTGAAAATAGCACTAAGAATGCAAAACCTGTAGGAACTGGCCCATATAAATTAGAAGAATATAAAGCTGGTCAATACGTTAAGATGGTTAGAAATGATGATTACTTCTTAGGTAAAGCAAAAATACAAAATGTTATTTTTAGAGTAATACCAGATGCTAATACTGCTAAGCTTTCTCTTCAAAAGGGAGAAATAAATGCGTTATCAGTTCAATCAAGAGATTTGGATAGTCTATTAAAAGGTAATAACTTAACTCCTTATAAGTATGATGAAGGTAGAATAGCTTATGCTGTGCTTAACTCTAATTCACCAAAGCTTAAGGATGCAAGTGTTAGACAAGCGATTTTCTATGCACTAAACAGAACTGATTTGATAAATGCTGCTTTTGGATCAGAAGAATATGCTAAGAAAGCTTATTCATTCCTTCCTAACGAAAATAAATTCCATACAGACAATGTTGAGAAGTATGAGTTTGATCAAGCTAAGGCAAAAGAACTTTTAGCAAAAGCAGGTGTTTCTGGTTTAAAACTTAAACTTGGATATCCAGGAAGCAATGTTCCTTACCAAAAGGAAGCTGCTATAATTCAACAAAATCTAAAGGCAGTAGGAATAGATGTTGAACTTGCTGCAGGTGAAGATGCTGCTATAAGTAAACAAATGAAAGACAAAAACAGTAATTATGATATGTTCCTCGGTGGATATATCATGGGAATAGATCCAGATACTTTCAACTCATTATTTTTATCAGATAGCCAATGGAATTACAGCCATTTTGTAGATAAACAAATTGATGACTTATTTAATGCTGGAAGAGTAGAAACAGATGAAGCAAAAAGAAAAGAAATATACAATCAAATTCAGCAAAAACTTCAAACTAATGCATACTTCTTCCCAATTCTTGAAAACAAAAGAATTGTTGTTATGAGTTCAAACCTTCAAGGTGTAGATGAAGCTAAACTAGTACCAGTTTACACTTTTGAAGATATGTCTAAGCTTTATTATAAATAAAATTATAAAGATGCACCACTTCGGTACGAAGTCTATTTTTAAAACTCTTCGGGTTCTGGTGAGAGGATTTAAAAATAAGAAGTTTTATTACGAAGTGGTACATTCATAATGTGAATACATGGGGAATATATAGATTTATATTCTCCATGTATAATTTATTAATTAAGGAAGTGAGTATAAAGTGGCAAAATACATACTAAAAAGAATACTACAAGCTATTCCGCTACTTTTAATTATCAGTATTATTTGTTTCGCATTAATTCAGATGGCACCTTACAATGCAGTGGATGCTATGACAACTCCAAAAATGCCTCAAGAAACGATTAATTTAATAAAAGCAAAATATGGATTTGATAAACCTGCCTATGTGCAGTATTTTTTATGGCTTAAAGGGATGCTTACTGGTCAGTTTGGATATTCAATTGTTACTCATGAAAGCATAGCAAACGACCTCGGTGCAAGACTTCCAGCTACTATGATTTTAGTTTTTCCAGCGTATTTGATTTCTCTTGTTATTTCAATAGTTCTTGGGCTTATAGCTGGTTCTAATAAAAACAAGCTTGTGGATAAGATAATAGATGGATTCTGTTCCATAAGTATAGCAACTCCAACCTTTTGGTTTGCAATGATTTTAATTTTTATATTTGGATACAAGCTTTCCATACTTCCTATATTGGGGATGAATACTATAGGAGTTGAAGGCTCCGTATCTGACTTTTTACTACATTATATAATGCCATGTGCCGTATTAGTTATCGCTTATACTCCTGAGCTTGTTAGATATGTTAGATCTTCAACCATAGGACAAACTTCTGAGGGATATGTAATGGTACAGAATGCTTTTGGTGCAAGCAAAAGTGAGATATTATTTAAGCATATTTGTAAAAATGTTCTTTTACCAATTATCACGAAGATAGGTATGGCACTACCTATGTTAGTTACTGGAGCAATGATAACAGAAACTGTTTTTGGATGGCCAGGAGTAGGTCCGTATTTTGTTACGGCAGTTCGCGGCTTAGATTATCCAGTGGTTATGGCTATTTTGGTGCTATCTTCTTCTATGGTCATAATAGGAAATTTATTGTCAGATATATTATATTCTATTGTTGATCCTAGAATAAAAGAAATGGAGTAATGCCTATGAAAAGTGTAAGATTAAAAAAAGTCATAGATGAGTTAAAGGGTAATAAAAGTGCTTTATTTTCGATAGCCTTTCTTGTATTTATTATAGTGATATCGATATTTGCATTTTTAATACCTATAGATCCGAATGCTACTGATACATCAAGTATATTACAAACTCCTAGTATGAGTCATTTATTTGGAACTGATGAATTAGGGAGGGATTACTTAGCGAGAACTATTTATGGAGGAAGAGTATCTCTTATAGTTGGAATTCTTGCTATGGTTATTTCCACTAGCATTGGTATAGGAGTAGGTACTATAAGTGGATACTTTGGAGGAAATATAGACAATCTTTTAATGAGATTTGTAGATATAATATCATCTATTCCTTGGATGATACTTGTAACTGTAGTAAGTATATTTTTAAAGCCTGGACTTCAAGCAATAATTATAGTAATAGGATTATTTTCTTGGATGGGAACGGCGCGACTGGTACGTGCGGAAACACTTTCTATAAAACAAAGAGAATATGTACTTTACGCAAATTCTATTGGAGAGTCCTCAAGGAATGTGATTTTTAAACATATTATTCCTAGTGTATTTCCAACTATAATAATTGCTTCAACCTCAAGTATAGCTGATGCTATAATGACAGAATCCTCATTAAGTTTTTTAGGACTTGGAATTCAACAGCCTATGTCTTCTTGGGGGAATTTACTTCAAAATGCTCAAACAAATTTACAAAATGCACCATATATGGCTATTTTGCCAGGTGTATTAATAATACTTACAATCTATTCTTTTAATAAATTAGGGAATGTTTTAAGAGTATTTGCTGAGCCAAAGACTGCAGGAGGTAGTAGATAATATTATGAATGACGAGACACTTCTTAAAGTAATAAATTTAAAGACTACATTTTATACTAAAAATAGCAAAACAGAAGCAGTTAGAGGAGTAGATTTTCATGTTAACTCAGGAGATGTGCTTGGAGTAGTAGGTGAATCTGGTAGTGGTAAGAGCGTGCTTATGAGATCAGTGATGAACATACTTCAAGAAAATGCCAAGATAGACTCAGGAGAAGTTCTTTTTGAAGGAAAAGATCTTTTAAAGCTATCTCCTAAGAATATGAAAAAAATCAATGGCAAAGAGATGGCTATGATTTTCCAGGATCCAATGACTGCACTTAATCCACTAAAAAAGATTGGAGATCATCTTGTTGAGGTGATAGTTAGGCATAAAGGGATCAATAAGAAAGAAGCAAAGACAATGGCTATAAAGCTTTTAGCTGATGTTGGGATACCAATGCCAGAAAAAAGGATAAATCAGTATCCACACGAGTTTAGTGGCGGAATGAGACAAAGGGTGCTTATAGCAATGGCTCTTGCCTGTAAACCTAAGCTATTAATTGCTGATGAACCTACAACTGCCTTAGATGTTACTATTCAGGCACAAATTTTGGAGCTTCTAAAGGCATTAAAAGAAGCTAATGACATGTCTATTATTCTTATAACACATGATCTAGGGGTAGTAGCTAATATCTGTAATAGAATAGCAGTTATGTATGGTGGATTGATAATGGAAGAGGGAACTACCGAAGAGATTTTCTATGAAACTAAACATCCTTATACAAAAGCTTTACTTAATTCCATACCAAAAACTCAAGGAAATGAAAAAGTAAGACTTAGACCTATAGAGGGCTCTGCTCCATCTTTATTAGATCCTCCGAAAGGGTGTCCTTTTGCAGAGAGGTGTGAATTTGCAAACTCAAAATGCTTTAGTGAGATACCGGATTACAAAAAGTTTAGTGACACACATAAAGCTAGATGCTTTTTTACTGTAGAATAAATTATAAAATTTTCAAGGTAGCTAAACCTAGATATTTCAATGCTTTTAGAAGCTGTTTAGAGTTAACAGTAAAAAATAAAACTTATTCGTCTGCCAAATTTTCCTCATATTCATTCGGAAAGGCAGATGCGTTAAAAAGCTCACTGAAGAAGGTCGCTTCAGCGACTTTTTTACTGTATAGAAAAGTATAATTTTTTTGTTAGCTAAACCTAGCAATATCAAATGCTTAGAACAGCTGTTTAGAGTTAACAGTAAAAAATAAAACTTATTCGCCTGCCAGATTTTCCTCATGTTCATTCGGAAAGGCAGATGCGTTAAAAAGCTCACTGAAGAAGGTCGCTTCAGCGACTTTTTATAAGAGTAAGATGAATTCTGCAAGTCAATGTAAAGGAGGTATTTAAGTGGATAATTCAGATAAAGTATTAATAGAAGTAAAGGAAGTAAAAAAATATTTTCCTGTTAAAAATAGATTAATAGGAAGTGAAAAGAAGTTTGTAAAAGCTGTAGATGGGGTCTCCTTTGATATAAAGAAAGGTGAAACCTTTGGTCTTGTAGGTGAATCAGGCTGCGGTAAATCTACTCTTGGAAGGTCAATTACTAGACTTTACGATATAACTTCAGGTGATATATTTTTTGATGGAACAAATATCGCAAAATTTAATAAAAAAGAGTTAAAACAATATAATAAAAGGATGCAAATCATCTTTCAAGACCCATATTCATCTCTTAATCCTAATATGAATGTGGAAGAGCTAATCAGTGAACCTCTTGTGCTTCATACAAATCTTTCTAAAAATGAGAGAACTAATAAAATCCATAGTTTGCTTGAAGTGGTTGGACTTAAGAAAACAGACATGGAAAAGTTCCCTCATGAATTTAGTGGAGGACAGTGTCAAAGAATTGGAATTGCAAGAGCTATATCAACTAATCCTGAGTTCATATTATGTGATGAACCCATATCAGCCTTAGATGTATCTATTCAAGCACAAGTGGTAAATATGTTAGAGGATTTACAAAAGGAACTTGGACTAACTTATCTTTTTGTTGCTCATGATCTTTCAATGGTAAGACATATATCAGACAGAATCGGTGTAATGTATTTAGGTAACATTATTGAGATTTCAGAAAGTAATGATTTATATAATAATCCTCTGCATCCATATACAAAGGCATTACTTTCAGCTATACCTATAGCTGATCCGCTAAAGGCAAAAGCATCTCAAAGACAAATAATTGAAGGAGACATACCAAGTCCAATTGATATTCCTTCTGGTTGTAGGTTTCACACAAGGTGTCCATATGCTAAACCAATATGCAAGGAAATAGCACCTCAAATGAAGGAAGTAGAAAGCGGACATTCTGTAGCATGTCACTTATATTAGAACAAACTAGTCTTATAATGAACTATTCCTTGTAAAGTAGACAAGGAATAGTTCAGAGAGGCTAGTTTTTTTATTTATTAAGAGATAAATGAAATGTAATATTTATATAAAAAAATGGGTGAACCCCCTTAAACGTTAAAACTGCACTCGTATATTATTAGGTAAAGATTTATGAGTAGGACAATGGATTTAAAATAGGGGAGGGCAATAAGATTTAAATATGATAATTATGCGATGATATAATTATCTTTTATAAGATATGGATGTAAGGGTGCAAATACACAAGATAATAAGTAGTAGGAGAGATTTACATGGAAACAAAAACACTTAAAACTTTATATTGGAATTATTTTACGGCGATACCTAACTTTTTTGATTTTATCGATGCTGACGTTAGTGAAGTATTTGGTAAAAAGGGTAGTTTTATAGTTTTCAATATAGTTAGTTTAGGAAAAATTAATGAAAAGTATGGAAGAGATTTTGGTGATTTACATACAAAAGCTTTAATTAAAGCAATTATCAGTATTTCATCAAAGTATAAGAAATCATATTGCTTTAGATTTGGAAGTAATGATTTTGTAGTTATATTGCCTAATTATACTACAAAACAAATTAACGATATTTCACTTGAAATAAAAGAAGAATATAAAAATAATGTAAGTTCTTTAGGTCTTAATAGATCGCAGTTAAATAAATTTATAATTGAATATAGAAAAGAAATTACTTCAATAGAAGATTTTATGAAAAGTTATTTAACTTTGCCAAGGTACTTTGAATCGCAAAAGGGAGTAACAGGAATATAATGACTAATTATATGATAGATTGTTTAATTATAAATTACTTAGTTCATTTAGGTAATTTATATAATATCTATATTAAAAGAAGTAAATTAAGCAAGCTTTTGAGTATACTTAAATAATTAGGAGGTTTTGAATGGAAATAAAGGCATTTGATAATGTTTACGGTAATTATTCTTCATTACGCCCCAATTTCTTTGATTTTCTTGAAGCTGATGTAAGCAAAATATTTGGGAAAAAAGGTGCATTTATAGTTTTTAATATTTCTAATTCTAAAAAAGAAGAAGATGAATTATACATAGAAAATATTTTCAAGTTAATTAGGAACGTAATTTCCACATATTCAAATATATATGGCTTTATAATAGGGATAAATGACATAATAATTACCTTTCCAAACTATAATTTCGCTGATATCGAAAGAATATCTTTTAAAGTGGAAGCTAGCTTAAATAATATAATGAATACTCAAGAAAACTCACATATGAATTTAAATAAATTTGTTCTGCAATATAATCAAGAGATAACATCTGTAGAAGATTTTTATGAATTACTATTTAATAATGCGATAAAGCTAGAAGAAAATAAAGAAGTTTCTAGAAAGAAAATAAAACGCATAATACATATGTTAACAAATAATATAAGAAATACAGTTCATTCTTATAAATATGCAAACGAACTTGCATTTATAGATGATGTATCAGGTGTCTCAAATCATCGAGCTGGAAAGTTATTTTTATCGAAGTTAATTGAAGAATATATAGAGAGTAGAAAAGGTTTTGGAATAATGTTTATAGATGGAGATAATCTGAAACGTTATAATAATGTAAGTTATGAAGCTGGAAATCAGATGATTAGAAATCTTAGTACTATAATAAAAAGCTCTATAAGAAGCGAAGATAAGGTGTTTAGATGGTTGTCAGGGGATGAATTTGTGGTGATACTGAGGGAAATAGATGAACAAAATACTTTAAAGTTGGCTGAAAGAGTAAGAAGAGCTGTTGAAGTTCAAACTAAGAATTATATATATCCTACAACTATTTCAGTAGGAGTAGCACACTATCCAAGTGATGGAAAGACCTTAAGTGACCTTTTAAATAGAGCTGAAAAAGCAAATTCTTATGCAAAATCCATTGGGAAAAATCGTGTGATAAAGTGGAATAATTCAATGGTTGATTAAATATATAAAATACTTTTGAACATAAAAATCGCTGAAGAAAGCTCACTTCAGCGATTTTTTATTGTTTTTTAATTATAAAAATAGATTTTACAAATTACTCTGTTTTGAAGTTCTTTACTGCAGCTGATAAATTAGTTGAAAGACTTTTTAATTCTTTCATATTTTCCATAATATCATTAATATTTTTATTTTGAATTTCTGTTAATGCGGTAACCTCTTCAGAACTTGCGGAAGTTTCCTCACTTACTGCTGAAATGCCCTCTATTACACTAACGGTTACAGATGTACTAGCTTCAATTTCACTGATTTGATCTGAAAGGAACTCAATATTTTGGAACATTTCTGAAGTAGCATTTTCTATAGAGATAAATACCTTTTCTGCATCTTTTACTGCTCTTGTCTGATCTGATATCACATTTCGTGTCATATCAACATTATTGGCTATATTGTCTATATTTTTCTGGATATCATTTATTACTTCTGATATAGCCTTAGTTTGTTCTGAAGACTGTTCAGATAATTTTTTTATCTCTTGCGCCACCACTGAAAACCCTTTTCCCGCTTCACCAGCTCTAGATGCTTCTATTGAAGCATTAAGAGAGAGAAGGTTTGTTTGGTTAGAAATTGCTCTTATTATATTTGTAACTTGATTTATTTTTTCCGATTGCTCCTTGAGAGCTTTAACATCTTCTACAACTTTTGTGAAATCCTTATGAGTAGTTTCTGAAGTCTGTCCTAAAACAGTTGTTATTTGGCTACCTTTTTGGATTTCCTGTTGTGTGCTAGCTGCTATTTTTTGTATGGCCTTAGCAGAGTTATTTGTATTGTTAGCTGAAGTATATATTTGTTTAATTGAAGTACTTCCTTTATCTATATCTTGTGCAAGTGATTGATTAGAAATAGCTATTTCATTTATTGCTGTAGATATATCATTATATGAAGTCTTACTTTCATTCACTTCTTTAGATGTTTCTTGTAGTGATTTGTCAAGAATAACAGCACTCTTCTTTATATTAGTAGTTAGTTCCTTAAGGTTTGATAGCATGTTATTAAATCCATTAGCAAGAGATGCAATCTCATCTTCACTTTGAACTATAACAGGATTTATTACTAGGTTTCCATTTTCAACTTCTTCCATGGCTTTAGCAATATTTATTATTGGTTTAGTAGATCTTCTAACTACAAGTAAAACTATTAATATTGATAGTATCAATGTTATAGCTCCAACCTCAAATAATACCTGCATTGCTTTTACTTTTGCTCCTTGGAATTCAGCTGTGTTTCCATTTAAAGCAATGATCATATCCCATGGTTTATAGTATGTATAGTATGCAAATTTAGATTTTCCATCTTGAGTATATGATACTTGTTTAACCTGAGACATCCCATATTCTTGCATTGTAAAGTTGGATATATTATCAACCATTTCTTTAATTTGAGATTGACCAAGGAGGTTTGTGCCTACGAGGCTTTTGTCATTGTTATAAACAACAACACCTTTTGAATTTACAACAAAGCCATTACCGTTTTGGCCAACTGTACGACTTACAATATATTTATTGAATGCATCTTTTGCGCTTTCTTGATCAGTTGCAGTTTTATCTAATCCAGAGGCAACATCCCAAGCGCACATAACTCTCTCCATCATTTGTTCAGATAATACTTTGTTAGATTCACCGACAATTACAAAGTAGCTTGGTACCCCAATTGCAACTAAGGTTGTAACAATTAATCCTATTACAATTAATACTAATTTAGTGCTAATGTGTTTTCTCATATTTCCTCCGTTGTAAATGATAATTATTATTATGTAACTAATTATATCAAGTATATTTTTATTATACAATGTAATTTAATTGGTATTATTGCCTTGCGTTTGAGTAGAGGTGAACTAAAAAAACGCTAAGAGGAGTTCTTTAGCGTTTGTACTATTTACCAAAATATTAACTTTTATTCTTGCCTAATTTAGCCAGTAAACTCACTTTGATAGTGATGTAATAAAATCATCTATCATAAGTTTGAAACTATCATTCACGTCTACAGCACCTTGAAAATACCCAAGAGAATGTGAAGAAACAAAACCATGTAATAAACTTCTTAATGCCCTGCTTTTATGAACTATAATTGTTTCATCTTTAATATAATGAACTAAAATCTGATGAATAATAGCTGTTGTGTCCTTAGCTAAGCGTGTTAATTCTTCATCAGCTGTACTAGGGATATTCATGAATAGCCAATAACCTGTTCTATTTTCAAAAGCGAAATCTCTATATACATAGGCAAACTTTCTAATAGCATCTTCACCGCTTTTACCTATCAATGTTTGCATAAGTTTTAAGTTTAATCTATTTAAAAGATATACAGTCATTTCTTTTCTTAAGTTATCCATATTAGCAAAATGATTATATAATGAGGGGTACTTTATACCCAGTTTTTCAGCAATTTTTTGAAAAGTAACTTGATTTAGTCCAATTTCATCTGCTAATGAAAAAGCAACTTCAATTATTTTCTCTTTGGTTAAATTTCTTTTTTGCATTTGATTATCACTCCTTTTGGATAAGTTTCAATAGGAAGTAGTTTATCTATATATTAATAGTTTAACATTATATAATATTTAAATCAAACTATGGAGTATAGTTACTAAACTATAAAATAGAGTTTGATATTAATTTGTGAAAAATTAATAATATTATATGGAGAAAACTTAAATTGTATTACGTGACTCACTCTTATATAGTAGCATATACAGTAGCTAGATCATCTTAAAATTAGAAAAATTTAATAATAAAAAGTAGTGGTACCCCCATAAAATAGAGAATAGATACGTATAAAATACTAGGCGAAACTTTGAAACATCAGTAAATGGGGGTAACTATGCTTGAAGTTGGACATATTTTAGATGAAAAATATGAAGTTATAAAAATAATTGGTTCTGGAGGTATGGGCACGGTTTATTTATGCAAAAACATACGTCTGGACAACTTTTGGGCGATCAAAGAAACAGAAAAATGTGATGAGCTAAATATAGATATTTTATCAGAGTGTAATATACTAAAGAACCTGAATCATCCTGGAATTCCTAGGATAATTGATATATTTTATGAAAGGAACTATTTTTATTTAGTAGAAGATTATGTAGAAGGAAAAACTTTATTTGAATATATAAAGGATAATCAAGATATTAAACTAGAAACCGTTAAAATTATTATTCTTGAAATTAGTGAAATAATAGATTATTTGCATAGTCTTAATCCACCAATAATTTATAGAGATTTGAAACCATCTAATATAATAATAAATCCAACAGGAAAAGTTTTTCTTGTGGATTTTGGTATATCAAAAATTTATAAAGTAGATAGCGATAGTGATACAATATGTATGGGATCAAGTGGATATGCTGCACCAGAGCAACATGGATTGGCACAATCCTGCAGACAAACAGATATTTATGGCATGGGGATGGTTATGTATTTTATGCTTACGGGTAAAGTTCCGTTTAGTGGTGCAGAACCATTATTTGATGAAAATTACGATAAGTGTATAGATAAAGATGTTATAAGAATAATAAAGAAATGTGTACAGCCTGAAATTAAAGATAGATATTCTTCTGTTTGTGATCTAAAAAAAGAAATTATTGAATTATCAAATCATGAAGAATATGAAAAGACAGTTCTTTTAAATAGTTCAAAGGGAAAAATCAAAAAGGTAAAGAAAAGATTTAAGATAAAAAAGATTTTTTTAATTATACCTTTCTTATTAATTTTATTATTTGCTTCAATGTATCTTTTAAGAGAAAGTGGTGCAGGTAATAATGGTGATAATGGAATAAATAAATCTAGTGTTGAAAATGCAGTGCAAAGTGTACCTGAAGAGACAAAAGAAACTAATGATCAAGTACAAAATGATAATTCAGGAGATACAACTAATGATAACAAACTGCAAAATCAAACAACTGATAATATTGTTAATAAGCAAACTCCAGATAGTCAACAAACTAATTATAATCAGCACAAAGGTAAAGGGAATGGTAAGAAGAAAAAATAATATAGCTTATATAAAATTAAAACTAAGTAATTTTTTATAGAAGTTGGAGAATTAAAAGCTCCAACTTTTTTCTATATACGAAAATATAAAGTTTTTCTAAATTAGAAAATGTAGTTAGAGAACTAACTATTTAATCAAACATAGTTGACACTTTAGAAGGAAGAACATATACTATAATAGTTATGAAAATATAACTATTATATAAACATAACTAATATTTAATTGTATCTTTTTTATGGAGGCATAAATGGATAAACAGATATATGATGAAATGATTGAAAATCTATATTGGGCATTTCCTTTGCTTAAAACTAAATTAGTGAAGCCTTTTGATAAAGAGGAAAAAGAAAAAGAAAATGACCTAACAGGAACTCATATGACTATACTTTTTATGGTAAAAGAAAAAGGAAGCATATGCATATCAGAAATTGGGAAACACTTGGGGATTTGTAAAGCAAATCTTACACCTCTTGTTCAAAAATTAATAGATAAAAGCTATATAGAAAGATTCGTTGATGACAAGGATAGAAGATACACTTTTATCAAACTTACAAGTGTCGGAGAAGATTTCCTGGATAACAAAAGATATAAAGTGCAAGAGTTTTTAAAACAAAAAGTATCAGATTTAAGCGAAGCAGATTTAATGACACTATCAGCTTCAGTTGCAGGATTAAGAGAGATTTTAATGAAAATAAAATAATTCGTAGAGGAGTGTAATTATGGACAAAACAAACAGATTAGGGGAAGAGAAAATTTCAAAACTCCTTGTTACTTTTTCAGCACCAGCTATTATAGGTATGCTTGTAAATGCAATGTACAATGTTATTGACAGAGCTGTAATAGGTCATGGGGTAAATGAGCTTGGAATCGCGGGAATAACAATTGGATTTCCTATTCAAATAATAATGATGGCTTTTGGTATGCTTATAGGAATTGGAGCAACTTCTTTAGTATCAATTCGTTTAGGGGAAGGAAAAAAAGAAGAAGCTGAAAAGATTATGGGTAATGCTGTTACTTTACTGGTTGTTATTTCTATTGTTTTAACAATTTTAGGATTGATATTTCTTGATCCTTTACTAAAGGCTTTTGGTGCAAGTGAAGCTGTATTACCATATGCAAGAGATTATGTTAAAGTAATTCTTGTAGGAATGATTTTTGGTACACTTGGCTTTGGTATGAATAACTTTATTCGAGCTGATGGAAATCCAAAGATAGCAATGCTTACAATGCTTATAAGTGCTTTAATTAATGCAATATTAGCACCGATATTTATATTTATATTCAGATGGGGAATGGTAGGAGCAGGTCTAGCTACTTCTTTAGCTCAAGTAGTGTCAAGTACTTGGATAATGTCATATTTTCTTATGGGAAAGAGTTCACTTAAACTTAGATCAAAAAACCTAAGGTTAGATTCGAGAATAGTAAGAAAAATTTTAACCATAGGTACACCACCTTTTGCAATGCAATTATCAAATAGCTTACTAAATGTTATTTTGAACAAAACTCTTATTGTATATGGTGGGGACTTAGCTATTTCTGGAATGGGAATTATTAATAGTATTCAAACTTTGATGTTAATGCCAGTAATAGGGGTTAGCCAAGGTTCTCAACCAATAATAGGATACAATTATGGAGCTAAAAAATATGATCGTATAAAAGAAACTTTGAAGTTAGCAATATCAGGAGCTACAATTATTGTAGTTATTGGTTTTGTATTAACTAGATTGTTTCCAAATCAATTTATTGGTATATTTGCTTCAGATGAAGAATTAATTAAGTTCGGAACACATGCACTATTTATATTCTTTTTATGTTTACCGGTTACTGGATTTCAGATTATTGGAGCTAATTACTTCCAAGCGGTTAGTAAGATGAAGCCTGCTATGTTTTTAACTTTATCTAGACAGGTACTGATACTTATACCAGCAATCTTAATATTATCTAAAATGTTTGGATTAGATGGAGTTCTTTATGCAGGACCTTTAGCTGATTTTTCTGCGGCAGTTTTA
The DNA here is from genome assembly GCF_014193895.1 of Clostridium fungisolvens. Lineage (NCBI taxonomy): Bacteria > Bacillati > Bacillota > Clostridia > Eubacteriales > Clostridiaceae > Clostridium > Clostridium fungisolvens. The sequence goes on from NZ_BLZR01000001.1 coordinate 2,143,266, forward strand.
ACTGGAATTTGGTTGTGGAAAGATTTAAAACATCTAAATAAAGATGAAGATGAGGATGAAGATTTATTGGTTCTAGAAGATTAATAATTTATATATAATATATTAAAAAATAAAAGAAGCTGTATCAAAAATTTTGGTGCAGCTTTTTGATATGCAAGAAGCATAAGTATATTTTAAGCAAAGATAGATAACTTAAAATTAAAAGCTCATTCTATAATGTTTTATCGTATAATGAAGTATCATAGTAAATTATATAGTTACATCCTTTGGAGGAATTAATAGTATGAAGAAAAAATATGGATTAATAATTATTTCTATTTTTCTTGTATTGTTAATGATAGGTGATATCTTTGTAAGTTCATTTTTTTATGATTTAGCAATAGCAAGAAATAATAAGGCTTTTTTATCAACAAGTGAAGATATGCCAGTATCAAATACTGATACTAAACCTAAAGTTAGTGGAAGTGAAAGATGGATAAATGAAATTGGTTATGAAACAGTAAGTATAAAGAGCTTTGATGGTCTTAAACTTGTTGGTTATTATATTAAGGCTAAGAATAAGACTAGCAAAACTGCAATTCTAGCTCATGGTTATGGTGGGAGAGGTAAATCAATGGGGGACTTTGCAAAGATTTACTATGATCTAGGCTACAATGTGTTAATGCCGGATGATCGTGGACACGGGGTTAGCGAAGGTAACTATATTGGCTTTGGATGGGTGGATCGGTTGGATTATTTGAAATGGACTGATTTTGTATTGGAGGAAGTAGGAAAAGATGCCCAGATTGTTCTTCATGGTGTGTCCATGGGTGGCGCTACTGTTATGATGGTAAGTGGTGAAGAATTACCTAAACAGGTTAAAGTCATTGTAGAGGATTGCGGATACACATCTGTGGAAGATGAATTAGCTTATCAACTTAAAAGAATGTATGACTTGCCAGAGTTTCCTATTATTCAATCCACAAGCTTACTAACTCAGATTAAAGCTGGGTATAACTTTAGTGAAGCATCGGCTCTAAAGCAAGTTGAAAAGACCCAAATACCTATGCTTTTTATTCATGGTTCTGATGACGTTTTTGTACCTACAAGTATGGTGTACAGTTTATATAATGCTTGTAAAAGTGATAAAGACATACTGGTTGTTGAAGGTGCAGAGCATGGTTTATCCTTAACTAAAGCTCCGGATGCATATAAGAATAAAGTTAAAGAGTTTGTTGGAAAATATATAAAATGATAGTGAAACTTAAATTTAAACCTACTTGATTGACTTTTTTATTGACATAAATGGAAAGCATAATTATGATTAATTTAATTAGAAGTATAACCAAATTTAGGAGAGTTTAAATGGACATTTTAGAAGCAATAGAAAAAAGAAAATCTCGTAGAAGTTATTTGTCTACACCAATAGCAAAGGATAAGATTGAAAAAATCGAAAGTCTTATATCTAAATATAATGAAGAAGGCAGTATATCAATACAATTAATTGAAGATGGAAGTCAGGCATTCAATGGATTAAGAAAGAGCTATGGAATGTTTTCAGGTGTTAAGAGTATATTGGCTCTGATTGGGAAAGTCGATGACCCTCATTTAAGTGAGAAGTTAGGATATTATGGTGAACTTTTAGTGCTTGAGGCAACTAAATTAGATTTAGGAACTTGTTGGGTTGGGGGTTCTTTCGATAAGAAAACTCCAATTGGTAAACTGAGAAATGATGAAATTTTAGTTTGCGTTATACCAATCGGAAATGTTGAAGAAACCCAAACTATAAAGGAAAAACTCATATATAAAGCAGCACATGGAAAAACAAAAGCAGTAGAGGAATTTTACACAGCAGTTGGAGAAGTTCCTAAGTGGTTTTCAGAAGGAATAAAAGCTGTGCAGAAAGCACCTTCTGCTAAGAACACTCAAAAGGTTAGGTTTAATTATAATGAAGGTAATATAACAGCTGGCATTGAGAATACTTACGTCTTTGATTTAATTGATTTAGGAATAGCAAAGGCACATTTTGCAATAGTAGCAGATGGGTATTTTGAGTTTGGTAATCCAGGAAAGTTTTATAAAAATGAAAAATAGAATTAGAAATTAATGAAAAAACCTCTGAAGACATGTTAGATAAGTCTTTAGGGGTTTTATAACATTCAAAACCTTATTAAAGTATACTAACTAGAGTAAATTACATGGTTATTAACATAATAGTATATTGTGTTGTAATTATATGAAAAATATACAATTAAATGTCGGAAAGAAGAGGGATTTCATAAAGTATGAAGAATTATAGTAAAATATGAAAATTTTTCTATCATGTGGAGGAACTGGTCGGATGTTTGAAACAACAGCTGTTGACAATATTAAATTTGAGGACGAAGAAAAAAGTAATAAAATATTAGATTTCGATTTTAATAGTTTTAATTATATACCTAGTGCAATTATAGTTCAAAAGAATAATAAGATAGTTTACGTTAACGAACCACTGCTTGAAATAATAGAGTGTGATTATGATTGGATATTGGGAACATCAATCAATGAATTGATTGGAAAAGAAAATAACAAAGTATCTATTAATCAGATGAAAAAACGTTTAACTATAGAAGATGGTGAATACAAAATCAAAAGTCCTAGAGGAAATGAAATTTATATAGAACTAAAATGTAAAGCTGAAAGATTTGAAGATAGTACTTTTCTATTTGTAGATATAAGGGACGTAAGTAAAGAGAAAAGAAAATATGAAGCCATTAAAAATCGTGGTGAAAGATATAATGATATTCTTGAAAATCTCCCTGTTAGCATATATATAACGGTTGATGGAAAATTTGAGAAGGTCAATAAAGAAGGCTTAAGATTGTTAGGTGTTGAAGATTTTGAAGATATAAAAGGTAAAAGTATGATGCCTTATACTCACCCTGATGATGTTTATCATATTAAGAATAGAAAAGATATACTATACAATAAATTGAAATCAGTATATTTTGAAGAGCAAAAAGTTATTAGAAAAGATAATGAGGTACTGATAGTGGAAGCAGCTTCATTCCCTTATACTGTAAAAGGATCAAAAGGAGTTGTGACCACTATTAGAGATATATCAGAGAGAAAACGATTGGAAGTTGAACTTCATGAAAGCAGAGAACTGTATAAAAATTTGATTGATATATTACCTATAGGAATAAGCATACATGATGCAAAAAGATTTTCTTTTGTCAGCGATTCTTATGTTAAAATACTGGGTTATGACAGTGCAAATGAATTGGTCGGGCAGAAATTAAGTAAAGTTGCAAGTAAAGAGTTTCAAGAGGTTGTTACTGAAAGATTAAATTCTCTTTTAGCTTGCAATATGGTGTTGCCACCAATTGAATATAAATTTATTACAAAGCAAGGTGATTTAATTGATGTTGAGGTTATATCAGTGAGATTTTCACACAATCAAAAAGTAAATATTATTTCTACCGTTAGAGATATTACAGAGAAAAAGAAAGCTGAAGAAAACAAATTGCTATTAGAGAAAACTTTAGAGTATGACAGATTAAAAACTGAGTTTTTTTCGAATATTTCTCACGAATTGAGAACTCCCTTAAATATATTACTAAGTTCTTTACAGCTTATAGAATTATATGTTGTTGATGATACAAATCCTAAAATAATGGATATAAAGAAATATTCTAATGTTATGAAGCAAAACTGCTACAGATTGCTAAGACTTATAAATAATTTATTGGATATAACGAAAATAGATTCTGGATATTATGGGTTAAATTTTCACAACCACAATATTGTAAAAATAGTTGAAGATATAACACAATCTGTTGCGTGTTATATGAAAGAAAAAAACATCCAAATCATATTTGATACTGATATTGAAGAAAAGATAATTGGGTGTGATGATGATAAGATAGAGAAAGTAGTGTTAAGCTTACTTTCAAATGCTGTAAAATTTACTAAACCTGGAGGGAAAATAGATGTAGGAGTCCACGACCTTGGGGATAGAGTGAAAATAAGCGTAAGGGATACAGGGATTGGTATTCCAAAAGACAAACTAGGTTTAATCTTTGAGAGATTTATTCAAGTGGACAAGTCACTATCTAGAATAAGCGAAGGTGCAGGAATTGGATTGTCTCTAGCTAGGGCTTTGATAAAGATGCATGGTGGAACAATTAGTGTTACAAGTGAATATGGAAAGTTTACACAATTCGATATTATACTTCCTCTAAAAAATATTGAAAATGAAAACGTAATATTAAATTCAGATGAATATTTGGATATATGGATAGCGAATAAAGATAAAGCTGAGAGGGTTAACATAGAATTTTCTGATATTTATATCTGACTTAAAGGGGGGATATAGTTGTGTTGAACAATAAATACGAGTTAGTCAATAAGGATACTAATCAGAAAATAAGTATAAATATAATAATTACATTTATAGTTGTATTATTTATATCCCTTATTATATCTATAGGGATATTCTATAAATTTTGGTCATGGGATAAAGAATTGGTACATACGACTCTTGAATTATTAAGTGTTTTTATGGGAGTATCTACTTTTTTAATAATATGGAACAGACATAGTTCGGAAGAAAGTATAAACTATATATTAGGTTTTGGATACTTGATAGTTTCAATAATGGATGTGGTTCATACTTATTTTTATAAATATATGATTTTACAAAATGTTGCCAATAGTGATGCGTCTTTAAAATATTGGTTGATAGCAAGAATTATAGAAGTAATTACTTTATTGATATTTTCATATGTACCATATAAGAAAAATGGTAATAAATATATCGCTATGCTTAAAACCTTAGTAATTATATTTTTTCTATTTTATATATTGCAGATAAATAAAGGATTTATACCTTCATTCTATACTATAAATGGAATTACACTTTTAAAAATAATTATAGAGTATTTTGTAATTTTAGTAGCTGCGTTAACTTTATATAGATTGAAAAATAATCTCGTTACAAAGCAATTGATTAATTTTAAGTTTCTTTATATATCAATACTTTTGATAATTCCTTCAGAGGTGTGTTTTACACTTTTCAAAAGTCCTGATTCTATTTGGGTGGTATATGGTCATGTTTTGAAGATATGTAGCTATTATTATCTTTATAAGGCAGTGTTTCAAAGTTTGATTAATTATCCTTATGATAAAATAAATGAAAATAATCAAAGATTATCCGATATTCTTAATGCAATACCAATACCTATTCATACTTATAATTTAAATAATAAAATTGATTTTGTTAATAAAAAATTTGAGGAACTTTTCAAATATTCAAAAGAAAATATTATAGGTTTGGGTGATGAAGAAATATCAAAGATTTTACGTAAGGTAGGAAATAATTATGAAAATTCCTTACCATATCGAGTAAATAATAATGAAGAGAATACTAAAAATATAATTAGAACTTATTTAGATTCACATAACAAAGAAATAAAAGTTCTAATTAATGCTCATAAGATTAAAGGCGGAGTTCTTGTTATTACAAATGATATAAAACAAGAACAACAAATCGAAAATCTGAATTTGCAGGCACAAACTATATTAAATTCTATATCAGTACCTACAATGATAATTGATTATAATGGAGATATAATTGCATGCAATAATTATTTTGCTGATTTAGTAGAAGTTGAGTATGAGGATATAAATAAAATGAACATATATGCACTGAATAATATTCTTAAATTGAATAATAATGAATTTCGCAAAATATTTTGTCCAATTAATTTTAAAGCTGACAAAATCGACTGTATTATTGTGACTCCAAAAGGAAATGAAAAAAATATACAGATAAATACTTCAATAATAAAGAATATTTATAATGAGATTATTGGACTAATGATAGTTGTACAAGATGTATCTAAGATGAAAGAGAATCAAATAAAATTGATAAATCAAGAAAAATTGGCGTTGCTAGGGCAGATGGGAGCTACCATTGTTCATGAAACAAGAAATTTTTTGACCACTATAAAAGGAAATAGCCAATTGATACAGTTATATACTGATAACGAAAGAATCAAAAGGTTTGCTAATAAGATAAATTCGGATACTGATGAGGTAAACAGAATTATAAGTGACTTTTTAAACTTATCAAAACCAAGAGAAACTGAATTAGAAGAAGTAGCATTTTATGATTTGATTTCATCAATGAAAAGCACTATAGAAACTTCATCATTAATGAGTAAAGTGCAAGTGTCTTTGAAGCTAGATTATGACGAGAGGTATATATTGTGCGATGAAACACAAATCAAACAAGTAATACTGAATATTTGCAAGAATGCAGTTGAGGCTTTGGAACAGGTCTCAAATCCTAAATTACTTATAAGTACAGGATATAATGAACAAGCTAAGGAAGTATATATAAAAATAGAGGATAATGGCAAAGGTATGAGTGAAGATATAATTAAAAAGATAGGAACACCTTTCTTCACAACTAAGAAAACAGGCACTGGTCTTGGTCTTAATGCATGCTATCAAATTATTAAAGAACATAAAGGAAGGATTCAAATAGAGAGTAAGGTTGGTATGGGAACTATTTTTACAATAATTATTCCATATTTGGATGAGGATTAAATTTAAAAAGACTATAATTTCTAATATTTAAGTAGAAATTATAGTCTTTTTAATGTTAAACTTTTTAGACACTAAAGTCAAAATTGTTACCAGATCCCTGACCTTTATTATTTGATAAAGATTCAATATTAGAATACAAATTATATGGATTAGAAGATAAAATAGTTGAAGTATTCGAGGTATACGTTCCATTTTCAATTCCATTATACTGATTCAAGATATTAATAGTCGATAATTCTGAGGTAGAGTCACCAGTTTCTAGAAGAGGTAAGATATTTGAATTAGTATCAGCCGGGATATTATTTAAAGAGTTAGTATCAGTTGGTATTGATAAGTTACCAGAACTATCATAGCTTAAAGGAATTCCGTAAGTTGGTTCAACTTTTTTATAAAGATCATCTAATTGTGAAGTGGGACTTTTTCCCGAATACGTAGATTCTTCATAATTTCCTTTAACTGCAGAATCCACATTACTGATGAGCATGCTACTGCTTTCATACATTGAATCACTTGAATTTATTGAATTCCATAAGGAAGACATATTATATGTACTCATAATACTACTGACATCCATATACTTTCACCTACTTTCAATTTTATTTAATATTATTTTCGTATTGTAAACACTATTGTTGAGCAGAAAATGTGGAAATTCATAAAATGTTAACCAAATTTTTTAGATTCAATACTTATTGTAGAGAAAACCAGTTCGAGATATAATAGAAAAATAAAAAAGAAGAATATTATCTACCTTTAATCATATGCATTTGGAAAGGCAGATAAACGAAAGGTTCACTGAAGAAGATCGCTTCAGCTACTTTTTTAAAGTTTACTAATGAAAATCGAGGAGAAAGTATGTATCCTTTTAGTATATTAAATAACGTAGTATTTTTAGATATTGAGACAACTGGACTCAATCCATTAGAAGATAGAATAATAGAAATTGGTGCAGTTAAAATAAAAGATAATATTGTTACTAAGTTTAGTAGTTTAGTAGATCCAAAAATGGAAGTTCCATTAAATATTCTTGATTTGTGTACTGGAATAAATCAAGAAGCATTGGAGAGTGCACCTGAATTGGATGAAGTTATGAACAATTTGGTTGACTTTATTGAAGAATTTCCGATAATTTGTCATAACGCAGCTTTTGAAAAGAGTTTTCTTAAAGTAGAAAATAAGTTTTTGGATTCATTGGAGCTTATAGCTATTCTTTTTCCTGAGTTTCATGAATTTAATCTCCAATATTTGATGAAAAAACTTTTACCTAAGAATAGGATAGAAATACATAGAGGACTTAGTGATTCAGAAGATACTATTGAAGTCGTTAATTATGCCATAAGTATGTTTTACTTTGATAATGGTTTTACAATCCCAATGAGTATCACAGAGCTAGAAGCATGGGATTGGTATAGGTTTATAACAAACATAAATATGGATGATGTTAAGAATTTTATTTCCAATATCCCCCAGAAAACTAAAGTGGAAAATCAAAAAAAATATACTGTCTTTGCTCTTAAAGACTATGAAAAACTTTTCGAAAATGAAGATATATGGAAAAGAAATAGAAGTGGCTATAAGCTTAGGCCTCAGCAAAGAGATGCATCTAGGTTCATAAAAGAAGGGTTAGAAGGAAACAAGTTTACTATTATGGAAGCTCCTACTGGACTTGGAAAAAGTATGGCGTATTTATTGCCTGCTTCTATTTATACTCATCTAGAAGAGGAAAAAGTTATTGTTTCTACAAATACAAAAGGACTTCAGAATCAATTGGTTGATAAGGATATTCCAAACCTTTTAGAGGCTTTGAACTTGAAAAATGATATTAGCTATACATTAATAAAAGGGAAAAGTAATTATTTATGCTATTATAGATTTGAAGATATAGAGTATCCAAAAGATATGAAAAACCTCATAGGTTATATCTATTTAAAGAGATTAATTACAGAAAAAAGCTTTGGTGATATAGAAGAAATTAATTATCTAATAAAAGAGAAGTTTAATTTAAGTGGCTTACTAGAGCAGTGTTTTTGTGATTCAGAGCTTTGTGATGTAGATAGCTGCAAATATCGAGATATGTGTTATTATGCTTCTAAGGTGGAAGCGTTAAAAGAAGCTCAATTAATAGTAGTGAATCATTCTTTATTAGTTAAGTGGCCATATCAGAGTGTAGCTCCACTTGAAAACATCGTAATTGATGAAGCACATAATCTTGTACAGGAAGCTTATGAGGCTTTTGAGGAGACACTTGTATCTTATGAATTTTATAAGTTTTTAACAGAGATATATGATGAGGAAGGGAAAAATGGCTTCTTATATTACCTATCACTCAGAGCAAAAAATAATAATTTGCCTTTAAAAAATATACAAATAGGAATAAATCATTGCCTAGAACAAATAGAAAATGTAGGATTAGCTTTTGATAGCTATATAAATTCTAACTTAATAAATAGAGATTATAATATAAAAGAACACTTAAACAAAAATAATCCAAATATGACGGGGATTATAAAATGTTTACAATATTTAAAAGAAGATATTGCAGACTTAAATTTAAATATTGATAAAGCTGTTAATGTTTTGAAAGAGATAACTGCTCTAGAAAAAGATAAACGGCTAAAGATAATGATTGAAAAAGTTGAAGTAATAAGCGGATATATTAAGCTGATTGAAAATGTAATTGAACAAAGTAAAAATGACCACTGTTTTTATTTTGAAGTTGAAAAAAATCTTAAGTGGTGGAAAATTTCAAGCATTCCTTTAGATGTATCAAGTGATTTTTATGAAAAAGTGTTGAAAGGTACTAAAAGTTGTTTATTTATATCTGCTACATTAAGCACAGATAATGGATACAATAATTTGAAAAATAATTTAGGAATAAGCATAGCTAAATCACAGCATAAAGAAATAATAGAGGTACCTCCTATAGAACCGGTTTTTGATTATAAAGGAAGAAGCGCAATATACAGCTTTGATAGCATGGACCCAAATGATATTGGCGCTTTCTCAGAAGAAATGAAAAGTTTTGTTTTAGAGCTTTTAAATAATATTGAAGGAAATATAATTATTCTCTTTACAAGTAAAAAAAGATTACAAGCTTTTAAATCTGCTGCTGCATTGGAACTTAAAAATTTAGATGTAAGAATTGTAGAAGGAAAAAAAGACATAGAAAAGCTTAAATCCAGAGAAAAAAGGTTTATACTATTGGGTTCAAAAGGCTTTTTTGAAGGAATAGATATTCCAGGAGACACTATGACTAATGTAATCTTAGATAAGGTTCCCAATATTAATAGTAAAGAACCACTATATAAATCTTTAGTAGAAAAGGGGCTTGAAAGAGGAAAAGATTATTGGCAATCTTATGCTAATGTTAATTTTCCAATTGTATCTATTGACCTAAAACAGATTTATGGAAGAATTATAAGAACAGAATATGATTATGGAGCACTTTTTATTATGAGCAAGTTTGATAGGAATAACTCAACAATTAGGAAGCTCGAAAAACAGTTGCATGGTGTTCCTATAGTAAGAAAAGAACAAGAAGAAATTTTTAAAGATTTGAAACTAAGAACATTAAGATGGAAACAAATGAATCTTTACAAAATAATGAAGGAAGTTAAAAATACTTTATTTGAAGAATTAAAAAGAAAAAAACAGGAAAATAACAGTTCATCTATTAAAGATGTTGAGAGTTACGTGAATAATTTTATGCTAGAAGAATATGAAAAAAGAAATTTGAAGTATGATGTACATATTTATTTCACTGAGCAATTAATGATATATATAAACGGAATAAAAATAAATCTAGGGAACAATAAAAAAGCAATAACACAGTACTTTGAAGATATTTTATGTTTTTAAGTTTGTTTTAAATTAAAGGTGTCTTGCAATACCAATTGCAGATGCCTTTAAAATTTAAATTAAGATTTTTATGTAATTGTATACATTCTTCGACACATATTGACAAAAGAATTATAAAGTTTTATTATAATAATATGTTTAAGAGATTAAACCAATAAACGGTTGGAGGTTAGTATGGATAATAAGCCAAATAAGGAACAAATTATAGATATATTTAGGCAATGCATTCCTTTTTTTAATGTTTTAGCTGATGAAAACAGACAAAATATAATTATGCTTTTAGCAGAAGAAGAAGAAGGACTTAATGTAAATAAGATTACTGAAGGAATTTCACTTTCTAGACCTGCTATTTCACATCATCTAAAGATATTAAAACAGGCAGGTTTTGTAGGAATAAAAAAAGTAGGTACTGAAAATTTTTATTTTCTTACGTTAAAAAGCCCAATAGAAAAAATTAAGCTACTTATGAGTTTTATAGAGGGCACTTGTCATTTTAGATAAATTTTTTTGCGTCGTTGGTTTAATTGATTAAACGAATAAACATAAATAATATTATCCATTTTAACCTCCGTGTTAAAAAACTTATCTTATATGATAAGAAAAATAGTAATACAAGTTAAGGGAGGTAAAAGAATGAACGGAAAAAATAAGACAAGCAGTAAAAAAACGCTAATTATCATTTTAAGCATAGCATTAGCAGCAGTAATGTTCATACCAATGCTTTATTCTTCTATTTACCTTGGAGCATTCTGGGATCCATATGGTAGGCTTGACAATGTACCAGTAGCCTTTGTAAATATGGATAAGTCAGTTACTAAGGATGGCAAGGAGTACGCAGTAGGAAAGGAACTTGAGAAGAATCTAAAAACAAATGATAAAGTAGCTTGGAAGTTTGTGAGCTATGAAGATGCTCAAAAAGGCGTTAAAGGCACTGACTATTATGCGATGATAGAAATACCTGAAGATTTTTCTCAAAAAATTGCTGCTTCACAGGATGGAACATTTAATACTCCTGAGGTAATTTATGAAGGAAATAAAGGAAGAAACTTTGTATTTTCTCAAATATCAGAAAAGGTAGCAGAAAGTATTAAGACTGAAGTAAGTTCAAGTATTCAGAAAGAGATCTCTAAAGCATTAATTGACAGTTTGTATGATGTTAAGGTTTCTATCAAAGATGCTGGTGACGGTGCATCACAGTTACAAGATGGTACTCAGAAGCTTTTAGATGGTAGTAAAACCTTAGCTGATGGACTTGGGACTGCTGCAAGTGGATCAGGACAATTAAAAGATGGTTTAATGCAAGCGAGTAACGGAGCTGCAACTCTTGAAAATGGAACAAAGCAATTATTAGATGGAAGTAATACTTTATCAAGTGGACTTAATCAAGCTTCTAATGGATCAGCAGGTTTAATATCAGGATTAAATACACTTGCTAATGGAGAAGCTCAAGTTGTAGATGGTTCTGGAAAATTAATAGATGGATTAAATACATTTAAGCAAAACTTAACAGCTAGCAATGATCAGATACCTAAACTTGTCGGTGGTGCTAAAGCCCTTAGTGATGGAACTGCTGCATTAAAGGCTGGGGCAAAAGATTTAACTTATGACAATGTTAAAGCATTAGCAGATGGGATTAATTTAGAAAGTGGTGCTATTAGCAATGCAAATAGTAAGATTGATCCAAGCCTTCTAAATGATATAAATAATTCTAGTTTAACAGATATTGATAAGCAAAAAATAGCTTTGTTAATCGGAACTATTAAAAGTTTAAATACTGCTAACCAAAATAACAACATAGGTGGACACCTTTCAGATTTAGCTGAAGCAGTAAAACCGCTACCTGATACTTTACAACAGTTAAGTGACGGTTCTAAGAATCTTTATTCTGGGATAAATCAATTAGTGAGCGGTCTATCAGAAACTCAAAACAAAGCAGCAGTCGGTGTAGATCAGCTTATAGCTGGAGCAAAAGCAATTCAAAATGGTAGCTCAGCTTTGCAAGCAGGTTTAAATACAGCAACTGAAAAAACTGGTGAGTTATCTAGTGGTTTGAATCAATTGAGTATTGGCTCAACTTCTTTAAGAGATGGCTTACAATCTGCCAGTGCTGGAACTACTAGTTTAAAAGACGGGTTAAATACAGCGGCAGTAAAAACAGGAGAATTAACAGATGGACTTAATAAATTAAGCAGCGGTTCAGTAGCGCTGAAGAATGGATTAAATGATGCTAATGATGGAGCTGCTAAACTTAAAGATGGACTAATTAGTGGTTTTGATAAAATGAATGAAAACTTGAAGTTTAACTCTGATAATATGTCTAAGTTTGTATCAGCACCAGTTACCCTTAAGGATAACTCAATAAATGATATTAAGTATTATGGAGAAGGACTTGCACCATACTTTGTATGTCTTTCTTTATGGTTAGGCTCTATGTTCATAAACCTTGTATTATCAATAGCAAAGAAGCTTAATGTGACTGAGAATAGGTTTATTAGGAGCTTTGGTGGTAAATTTGCATTTGGTGCAATAATGGCAACTTTACAAGCCTTGATTTTAAGCTTTGCGTTAGTTAAGGGATTAAACATTGATGCTACAAACATAACAAGTTTTTATGTAAGTAATATCTTTATTGCAATTGTGTTCTTTAGTGTAATGTATGGAGTATCTCATGCTATTGGGGTAATAGGTACGCCAATAATGTTCATTATATTCCTTTTACAACTATCATCTTCAGGTGGAACTTTCCCAATAGAGACAGCTCCTACTTTTTATAGAGTTGTTGGACAAATCTTCCCGATGACCTATGCGATAAATACACTTAGAATGATTATCGGCGGAGTAAATACTGCAGTTCTACATAAAGACATAATTATACTTCTAACATTTATGATTGCTTTCTTAGGCGGTGGCTTTACTTTAAGAGTAATACTTAACCTGTTTAAGAGCAAAGATAACGATGATGATGCTCAAGAGTTAAATGCAGCATAGATAAATAAAATAATTTAATGATATATAGAAAAAAGGTAGTTCAAATCGAACTGCCTTTTTTGCATTTCAATTTATTATTTTAAAACTAATTTGCTAATTCATACTACTCAGTCTATTTATTTTAATATTGTATAGAAGAAAGAACTTTGTTTTATCATAATCTCAATTAAATGTAGTTATATACAGCAGAAAATACATATAATTATAATTTTTTAAAAGTGAAAATACTATCTGATAATAGTGTGTAATTGAGTCTTATTAAGTAATTAACATGGATTTATAATTTACTTTATTGGATGTTAACCAGCTAATTATAAAATTATAAATTGACATACTATTTTATAATAATGTAAAATAGTTTATATAAGTATGAAATGTTTATTATCTAAAATAGTATGAAAGGGGTTATTATATGAGACAGTACAATGATAAGATTAATTATAGTGATAAAATGATTGCGCATTATAAATTTGATGATTTAAACCATGTAGGCAAAGATAGTTCGAATAATGGAAACCATGGAGAAGTATTAGGAGAAGCAAAGCCAATTATTAAAACAGTTGCTGGTAAAATCGCTGCAAAGTTTCAAGGAGGGAAACATAAAACCTCCTACATAAGTCTACCTTCCAATTTACTCAAAGATGTAAATGATAACACAGGATTAACAATATCAACATGGGTATATTTAGATAAAGGATTAAGTGTGTGGGAGAGAATTTTTGATTTCGGAAAAGGACCAGCAGGCCCATATTTATTCTTAACTCGTAATTTACGTGGAGTATTAAATGCAGGAGCTGATATTGTTGCTGATGCTGGACAAACTTATCCAATTGGAGAGTGGCTACATGTTGCATATACGATTTTTGGCACTGAGGGAGGAACTTTAAGTAATGCTGGCCCAATCGTATACGTTAATGGCAGGGTAGTAGCTAACGGATTAATAAGTCAAACCTCTAGCGGAACTTATGCAAAGCTTAGAGAATGGTTTGATACCTTTAATAAAGAAGAAAATTATAGCAGTAATAGCATAGGTAAATCTCAACATGAAGTGGATGTTGATTTCTGTGGTTCACTTACAGATTTTCGTGTTTATAAAGCAGCTTTAAGTGAAGATGAAGTGATTGAGGTTATGTGTGAAGCTCTGACTGATGAAGGAATAGTAAATTTAGCAAAAGATAAGTACTTATCATTTCCAGCTTCAATTTTGTCTAATGATGTAACTTTACCTACAGCTCTTATGGGTGGAAAAGTAAATGTTTACTGGGAATCAAGTAATAAGGATGTTTTAACCGATGAAGGTGTAGTAAAGTCTATAGAGAAACCTCAAGGAATAACAATTACTGCTAAGTTGCAAAAGGGGAGTTATTCCACAGAAAAGTCTTTTGAAATATCTGTTCTTCCAAAAGATCTGCCACAATATATGCTAACAATTGACGGAAGCAAGGAAGTTGTTGATATAAGCGAAACTTTATATGGTCTATTTTATGAAGATATAAATAATGCTGCAGATGGTGGAATTTATGCAGAACTCGTAAGAAACCGTTCCTTTGAAGCTTTTTCTTTTGACACTTATTCCATAGAGTCGGGAGAAAATGCAGTATCTACTGGAAGAAATCATACTCCATTAGAAGCTTGGTACGGAGATTTAGATAAGGTTAAAGTTAAAAATGAAGGGGGATTAAATGATTTCTTTAAAATAGAAGATAAAGAAATTAACTCTTATTATGTTACAGTTGCTAGCGGCGCAACTATATATAATAGAGGTTTTTCAGATACAAATAACTATTGCTCTATGTTCATAAGAAACGACGCAAAATATGACTTTACAATTTGGGCAAAGGCAGAGAAAGAATCTACTATAACACTTGAATTAAAAGATAGTGATAATAATGCAATTAGTGATGTGGCGGTAGTTAAGGTAGAAGGAAATAATACTTGGAAAAAGTATGGTGTAGAAACTAAAGTTGTATTAACTGGCTCTAAGTCAGTACTTGGTCAGCTTGTGTTAAGCTTTGAAGGTGAAGTATCAATTGATATGGTATCTTTAGTTCCTGAGGATGTTTGGGGGGTGTCTGAAGAAAAATCCTCAAAGACTGCTCACTTTAACTATAATGGGAATCCAAATTATAGATTGAGAAGAGATTTGGTTGAGTCCTTAGTAAAGCTTCACCCAACCTTCTTACGTTTTCCAGGAGGATGTATTTCTGAAGGGTCTTTTATATGGGACAATGTTTATGATTGGAAGGATTCTGTAGATGATGTTGAGTTACGTAAGGAAAACTTTAATGTATGGGGATATGGTATGACTATGGGTCTTGGCTATATGGAATACTTCCAATTAGCTGAAGATCTAAATGCAACACCACTTCCTGTAATGGCTTGTGGTGTTTTATGTCAGGCTCGTTCAGATTATGCTAACCCAGCAGGAGGAGCACTTAGAGATAGATATATCAATAACTTTACTGACCTTATAGACTTTGCAATAAGTACTGACTTTGAAAATAATAAATGGGCAAAGCTACGTAAAAAAATGGGGCATGAAGCACCTTTTGATCTTCATTATTTAGGAGTTGGTAATGAAAACTGGGGGACTGAATTCTTTGCTAGTTTTGAAATTTTTAAGGCAGCAATTGATGAGTATATGGAAAAGAATTATCCTGGTTATGTGTTATATATTATATCAACTGTGGGAGCTCAAGCAGATGATGATGCGTATCAAAATGGATGGAAGTTCTTAAGTGGTAATTTAACCGGAACTACAAAGGTAAGCTTTACTGATGGAAAGATAAGTACTGAAGAAGAAGTTTCTTGGTATAAGAAACAAAGTCATTACATGGAGACAATAGCAGATGAACATTATTATCGTTCAAACCAATATCTTTTAAATAATGTTGATAGATACAACTATTATTATAGAGCCTACAATTCTGATGGCAGCTTAAATGAAAAAGAAACTTCAAAGGTTTTTGTTGGAGAATATGCTTCAACAGATAAGAATACATTATCAGGAGCAATAGCTGAAGCAGCAGTAATGACTGGGTTTGAAAACAATTCAGATGTAGTAAGGCTTGCGGCAACAGCACCGCTATTTAACAAAGTTTTGACTGACGATGTTTACAGATGGACACCAGATTGTATTTGGTTCGATGATGAAACAGTATGGCACACACCAAACTATTATGTACAACAATTATTTGCTAAATATATAGGAATGAAGACATTAAAAACGTCTTTCTCTAGTTATCAAAAAGGTGAAAAGAAAGAACTAGTTTCATGTGGAGGTATTGAAATTGCCACTGGAAATGCAGAAATTGCTATAAAAAATGTGAAAATTCTTTGTAATGAAAGTGGAAAAATAATTTTTGAACAAGATTTTACAAAGGAATTAAGTGAGATTTGGAATGTGATTCCTGGATCTGCAGGTTATACAATTGATTCAACAAAAGGTCTAGTTCTTAAAGCTCAAGCATCGGGACTTAATGGATTATATATAATGAATGATAAATGGAAAAACTATAAAGTAGAAGTCCTAGCCTCTAAAATTCAAGGTATTGACGGATTCTATGTTGGAGTAGGACTAACAAACGTTGAACTTGAAAGTAAAAATGTATTAGAGTACGCAATTGCTTACGGTGGTAATGCAACTGGTGTGAAGGTGTTTAAAAATGGGGTAGAAGGTTATACTTTAGGTGATTATTCATCCAGTACAGCGTCAGGGAATTTAAGAGCTGCAACATATGAGGAAATAAAGAACGGTATAGAATATTCTATTACTGTAAATTATGGTGGGGTTCACGGTAGTAATTTAATTTGCTCGTATAACGATGGTGTCAATTTTAGTAAAGTATTAGATTACAAGCTGGAAGCTTATAATAATCAAGTATTTAATTCAGTAACACGAGATTCTGAACATGTTTATATTAAACTTGTAAATGCAGACAATTTCCAGAAAAAAATAAATGTAGATATTAAAGACATTTATTTATCTGATAGAGCTAAGGCAATTGTATTAACAGGAGAAGAAGATATTGCCCATCTACCTAATGTAAATAAGAAGAATGATGAAAAGATAATTCCAGTAGAACTAGATATAAAATTAATAAACAATAGTGTAACATTGGATTTGCCATCAAACTCTGTGAATGTATTGGTTTTTGATATAATATAAGGCTTTGTGTTGAAATTATAGAAGTAAAATTAGTGGCAGGTAGTAAATCAAAACTACCTGCCCTTGTTATTCTGTTAAATGTAACAAAACAAAATCTATGAATACTTAAATTTTCGTATAAGAAAAAAGTTGTAATTATGCTTTGTTATAAAGATTTATGGATACTTATTAATAGTGAAAAAAATTATATAAAATTAAGTTTTTCTTAAGGTTCAAAGTAGAGTTCTATAGTTTACTTTAAGTTTAATGGGGAGTATCATATATTTATAAGTTATGCAAATTTATGTAAATAATGGTTATGGGAGGGCGAGGAAAGTGTTTTTTTTACCACAAGTTTTACCAACAATTTTCGTTGTAAATAAAACTGACCAAGATCTAGAAAATATATTTTTTACTATAGATGATTACAAGGCAAAGGATCCTAAAATAAAAAGAATAAAATGTGGAGAGACGAAGACCACAAGTATATATAACAAAGGATATGCTGGAACGAAAGCATTATATTTATATCATTATGACAAAAATAACGTGAAGCATCAGTATATAATATATGATCAAATAACCGCTAGTTATTGTAATAATATACGAGTACTAATCACAAGTATAGATAAGACAGGCTCTTTACATTTCAGTGTCAC
Source organism: Clostridium fungisolvens (assembly GCF_014193895.1). Classification (NCBI taxonomy): domain Bacteria; kingdom Bacillati; phylum Bacillota; class Clostridia; order Eubacteriales; family Clostridiaceae; genus Clostridium; species Clostridium fungisolvens. The sequence continues at coordinate 2,161,491 of NZ_BLZR01000001.1, forward strand.
CTTAGATTATGACAATATTAGAACTCATTAATATTAGAACTCATTAATATTAGTACAGTTTAAAGTAACATAATTAGTAATGAGTAAAGAGGTATATTATGGGGGGTTATAAAAAATAAGAGGAGGAATTAACATGCCAGGATTTTCTGGAACAATGATAATGCAATCATGGCCTAATATTTATGTGGCTAATAAGACTGGAAAGCAGCTAAATGATATCTATTTTACTATGGATGGATATACAAAGCCAGATGTTAAAGTTAAAAAAGTGAAGAGTGGAGCAACTACGATAACTGCAATATATAATAAAGGATATGTTGGAACAAGAACACTCTACTTATATCACTATGATGAAAGTAATTATAAGTGCCAGTATGCAATTTATGATAAATTAGTTGCTAATTATTCAAACAATATAAAAGTAACTATAAAGGATATAAAGGAAGATGGCACATTAGTATTAGATGTAATAATCGATTATGATCCATTGAAGACTCACTAATGAATGAAAGAATAGAATAAGGTTCCTGTAAGTTACCTAATATACAACTATAGTTGAACCACTTCGTGATTAGATTTATATTTTCAAATTATCCGTTTATAATGCATAGGGCTTTGAAAATAGATTTCGAATTGAAGTGTTTCATCTTTATAAAATAAATAGTTGTAATTGTGGTTGTTACAGGAACCTTATATTCATTACTAGAACATTCTATTAGTTTATCATCTAAATAAAAGTTTTTCAGAAGTTCCTTTGAGCTTTAAAGCAGTATCTGTACTTTGCATATCTATTTTAAATTGTTCAGAGATATCATAAGCATTGTAATAACCTTTATTTAACATATAATTAAAAATCTTTTCATGTGTAGAAATAGCTGCATTCAAGTGATTTCTTAAAGTTAGCCTAAGTTCAGGGGTGGTTGCTTCAGTTAATGCAATGGAATAACTTCTCACAGCACTTTTTGCTGAAAGTAAAAAATCTGTTGCAATAAGTTGATCACTCATCTTGTTTAGACCAGTAAGATTTTCTATTACCGAATTCATAAAATCACCTCCTTAAAAACTTGCTTATTTTAGTAGATTTCTTTTGATTTATATAAAAAAAACATTTTGTTGAAATAAAATGTTTGCTTTAAAAATATTGAAAAATCGTTTCTGTATTTTTTTATTGATTGTACTTAGCTACATAAGATTGTTCCATATATGCTCTTAATTCTCCAATCTGAATTTGTTCAGCAGAAACGCTTTCCTTCATAATTGATTTTAGTTCGTTATCTTCTACTAAAGGCGACATAGTAATTGCCTTTGTTAAACTAAGATTCTTTAGCGTTAATAGTTCATGCAATTGTAAAGTTTCATGAGGTGTAATAAATTGCTCATTCATATAGTAACCTCCTTCTTTAGATAACAATTTATGGTTTTAAAATAACCTTAATACAATCTTCAGTTTTTGTATCGAAAGCTTTATATCCATGAGGAGCATCATCAAGCGGAAGCCTATGAGTGATAATATCACTTGGATCGATTTTTCCCTCATTAAGGAGATTGTAAAGTATTGGCATGTAAGGAATTACAGGTGCTTGGCCTGTTCTTATATTTATATTACGGTTTATTAAGTCTCCAAGAGGAAAAGCATTGTACCTTCCACCGTATACGCCTGTAACTTGTATCATTCCACCTTTTCTGACTGCTTGAGTTGCTATATTAAAGCCTCCAAGAGCACCGCTTTGAAGTTTTAAGCCTGATCCAACAAATTCCATTGGCGTCATTTTTCCATCCATTCCTACGCAATCAATAACAACATCCGCACCTCCGTGAGTTATTTCCTTTAAATATTCACCGGTATTGTCATGTTGTTCAAAGTTGACAGTTTCTACTAAGTTATACTTTTCAGCATGTTTCAAACGATAATCTATGTAATCAACTGCAATAACTCTTTCTGCACCGTGTAACCATGCAAACTTTTGGGCTAATAAACCTACGGGTCCACAGCCTAAAATAACTACAGTATTGCCAGGTTTAACTCCAGCATTTTCAACACTCCAATATGCTGTGCCCATGGCATCTGACATAAGAAGTAAACTTTCGTCTTTTACTTCGCAGTCTTCAGGTATGCGGAAAGGGGTAAAGTTTCCATAAGGAACTCTTAAGTACTCAGCTTGACCGCCAGGATAACCTCCAAAGGTTTCTGAATATCCGAAAAACCCACCATTTTCACCATGAGGGTTTGAATTATCGCACATACAAGTTAAATCATGTTTGCAGTAATAACATTCTCCGCAGCTTACATTAAAAGGTACAACAACTTTATCACCTTTTTTTAACTTGGTTACATCTGGACCAACTTCTTCTACAATACCCATTGGTTCATGGCCTATTATATAATCTTGATACATATTAGGGACCATATCATGAATAAGATGTAAATCTGATCCGCAAATAGCTGTATTTGTGATTCTTACAATTATATCATCAGCTTTTTGTATTGATGGTGCTGGTACATCCTTTACCTGTACGTTTTTAATACCTTGAAATGTTACAGCTTTCATAAATTTTTACCTCCTTCTTAAACATATGGAGTTGCGAAATCCCCAAGTCTGCTCGTATCACCAGGGAAAAGATTTAAGCTTGCAATTTGTACTGCATTTCTTGAAGATTCCATATCCATTTGAAATTGCTTTTCCAAATCAACTGGGTGAAACCAACCTTTTCTAATCATGAGAGCGGTTAATTCTTCATGTAAGTTTATTGCATCATTTAATTGAGCATTCAGAGCGACCCTTACCTCTGGGGTAGCAGCTTCTGTTAAAGCAATAGCATAGTTTCTTACTCCGTTTTTGGCATTTAATAAGAAAGCGAGGGCCATAGTTTCATCTACCATCTTCGGCATTCCTTCTGCATTTCTTACTTCCAAATAATCATTAATCATATTTTGATTACACCTCCTATCTCAATTTTGGGGCTTTTCCGAGTAGACCTTGTAAGTCATTTATAGCTGGAATTGACAATCTAACATCTTTCTCTAATAAAGCCTTTAATTCTTGATCAAAAACTACACCTTCCATCATTTTAGATGTTGTCATACAAATAGTTTTGAAGTTGAGTAGTTCATGTAATTGCATAGTTTCTGCTGGTGCAAAAGTTTGTTGTTCCAAAAGATTCACCTCCTATGTTTGTAACAGATTTATTATTCCACTTACGAAAATTCGTTATACTTAAACAGAATGAACATTGATAATGAAATATATAATAAAATAGGTATTTTTATGGCGACACGTTATTGCATTTATTTTCCATTTAATATTAATTGTGTTAAAATTATTTTATGGGTTCAATTAAAGATACTCACTTCAAACTGAAACTTATTTTTAAAATTATTGAGCGATCTCGTATGAGAATTTAAGAATATAGATTTTATTATGAAGTAGTTTATCTATAAAAGGTTTTAAAATAAAAATTATTAAATGAAGGTTAAAATCAATTTTAAAAAGAGGTGAAGTGGTATGAAATTTAATGAGAATGATCTAAAAGAATTATTAAGTGAATGGCAAGATGTTTTGAGATTAAGAGATTGGGATATTCAATATGAATTTGTTGAAAAGGATTGGAGAAAATCAGGTGATGTAAAGATAAATTCAGAAGATAAAAAAGCTATACTTTTAATAAATAATTTTAATCCTAAGGCAACAAATTTAGAGGAATTAGTAATACATGAACTTTTGCATATTAAATTATGGGGGATGGATCAAATGATAGAGGAACTTATTTATGAAGTTTTCGGAAAAGACATGCAGGATTCTAAACTTAATTTTGTATATACACAGTTTATGAAACTTCTAGAGAATACAACTGAAGATCTAACTAAAGGGTACGTTACATTGGGGGCAAAAAATAAGGAGCTATCTTTTGGTAAATTAAAGAAGGAAGTTGATGAAGAGGTTGGTATTTGAATGAATAATAAAGTCTAAACATAAATTGTTTGGAAGGATTTACATCTAATTAATATATTTTTCCCTATTGCTTGTATATGTTAAGATAAATTATAATTAAATTATAATAATTAATATAACCATAGGTAAATTTAAGCAATTTATGCTGAAATTTATAGTTGTAACTCAAATTAATTCTGTTTATACTATAAATTCAATGTTTTAGCTAAATAAGTTTTGTTTAAATTTAGAATTGAATCGTTTGAAGGGAAGGTATACATGATTAAATTTATTAAACGGTTACTTTATATTTCTCCTATCGTATTGTTATTTGCACTTATATACATTCACCCAGTGAATGCCTTAGCTGTTGATAACACTGGTGAAACAATAAGTGTTAAATATTCGTCCCATGTTCAAAATGTAGGATGGCAAAATAGTGTTTTTGATGGACAAACTTCTGGAACAGTTGGATTATCTTATAGACTTGAAGGCATAAAAGTATCTATTGAAAATCCCATATCTGGAATGAAGATAAAATATCAAACCCACGTTCAAAATGTAGGATGGCAAGATTGGGTATACGATGGACAGTTTTCTGGGACCTCTGGTAAAAGCTTAGCTCTAGAAGGTATAAAGATAATGTTAGAAGGGGCACCTGTTGGCTATCATATTCAATACCAAGCTTATGTGCAAAGTATAGGATGGCAGAATTGGGTACAAGATGGCCAGCTTGGAGGTACAGAAGGTAGAGCTTTAAGACTTGAAGCGATGAAAATAAGAATAGTTAAAGAAGATTCATCTCTTTATGGTAAATTAGGGCTTACATATAGGACGCATGTTCAAAATGTTGGCTGGCAAGATTATGTTTACGATGGACAATTTAGTGGAACAGAAGGACTTTCTTACAGACTGGAAGGGATAAATATAGCATTACAAAATCCAACCTCTGGAATGAAAATTAAGTATCAAACTCACGTTCAAAATATAGGATGGCAAGGTTGGATGTATGATGGACAGATGTCTGGAACCTCAGGACAAAGCTTAAGACTTGAAGCTATAAAGATTGCATTGGAAGGAGCTCCAGCGTGGTTACATGTAAAGTATCAGGTTCATGTTCAAAATATAGGATGGCAGGATTGGGTTAAAGATGGACAAGCTGCTGGAACTGAGGGACAAGGATTAAGACTGGAAGGAATTAGAATATTAATAGTAGATGAGAAGGAAGTTGTTTACTCAAGCTACAACATATCGCTTTCAAGTATGCTAGATAAGCAAATGGCTGATGAACCTGCAGTTGATGTAGTAAATAGTACCACAAAGCAATGGGAATGGAGATATGCGCAAATTCAAAACGGCATTCAAGGATATTATTTGTGGCAGCCGCAGCAAAATTCTGATGGAAGTACAACTAATATTCAAAAATGGACCAATTCTCCTGATGGATACCAGTACATAAAACAAACTGTACAAAAGAACATAGACCCAAGTTACATAATAAATGACCCTACATATATATATCAATTTATAAAGTTAAGCTATGTTGATGGAACAACCGCTAGTGACCTTAATAAATTATTTAGATCAGATGGCGTTCTTGCGAATAAAGGCCAGGTTTTTATTGATGCAGCTAAGGCTAATAATATTAATCCTATTTATTTAGCAGCACATGCTATTCTTGAAACTGGAAACGGAACATCAGATTTAGCTAAAGGTACTGATATAAATGGTTCAGATGGAGTTAAAAAAGTTTATAATTTATTTGGTATACTAGCTTTCGATGGAAATGAAATAAATGGAGCATATTATGCATATAGTCAAGGGTGGACAAGCATTGATAAAGCAATATACGGAGGCGCCAATTGGATTGCAAAAGGATACATAAACAATGCCACCTACAAGCAGGATACTATCTATAAGATGAGATGGAATCCTCAAAATACCGGAACCCATCAATATGCTACAGATGCAGAGTGGGCCAGAAAACAAACAATTTATATAAAAAAATGCTTTGATATGGTACCAAATGCAAAAATAATATTTGATGTACCAGTTTATAAATAATCCTTCATTATAGGTGTAAAATTATAAAGATATGCTATATTACACTAGTTATCATATTTGTGTAGTATAGTATATTTTTTTGTTGTAAGAAAAGGTGTAAAAATTTAAAGTTACCTAAACCTACATATTTGTTTCGTTTTAAAGTTCTTTATGGCAATACAGTAAAAAAATAAGTTTATTCACTTGCCAAGTTTTAAACATATGCGTAGTGGTAATCAGATACATAAAAAAACGCTAAGATATAACTTAGCGTTTTTTTAGTTACAGATTTATCATGTTATAAACTTAATTATTATTTATAATTCTTATTCTAAGGCCTTCAATTGGAAGCGCCAAACCTGTGGTTCCAGCTGTTTCCCCATTCTTGACCCAATCCATCCAACCTATATTACTAACATGAGCCTGATATTGAATTGTATAGTTTGATGGTGAGTTTTCAAGCCATATTCTTATTGCTTCAATTCTAAGACCTTTACCCACGGTACCGGCAATAGTGCCATCGTAAGCAATATCTTGCCATCCAATATTTTGGATATGCGCTTGATATTTTATCTTCATGCCAGCAGGAGGTGCTGGTAAACTAAGCTTTACTGCTTCTAACCTAAGAGACTTACCAACTGTACCTACAAGATTGGTAGGATCTGCATCTGTTTGCCAACCTATGTTTTGTATATTTGATTGGCTATTTATTTTAATTATATCACTGTCTTTTACCAGTTTTATTCTTATTGCTTCTACTCTTAGCCCTCGCCCAGAAGTTCCAGACATCTCCCCATCTTGGACCCAATTTTGCCATCCAATATTCTCAACATGAGCTTGATACAGTACATGATAACCGCTTGGTGCATTTTCTAAACTTATTCTAAAGGCTTCCATTCTTAATCCAAGTCCTGAAGTGCCTGCTAAACTTCCGTTATACACCCAGGGCTGCCAACCAATATTTTGTATATGGGTCTGATATTTTATTTTCATATTACTTGGTGCGTTACTAAGGTATATATTCATAGCTTCAAGCCTTAGTGATTGTCCACTTGTTCCTGAAATTGAACCATTAGAAACATAATTTTGCCAACCGATATTTTGTACGTGAGTTAGGTAATTTATACTTATAGATGTATCGGGCAAGGTTGTAGTATTAAAACTAAAATTAGTTGTCCACTTATTTAAAGAACCTGAGTCATCATATACTTTAACATATAAATATGAATTTGTCCCTTTTGATAATGTATAGTCGCTACCAGAGAAATAGTTGCTTTGTAATTCAGTAATAGAATTTAGTGAACTATCAAAAATGTCGGCTTTGAGATTCGTTGGATTTTGAGAAATAAATTTTAATTTTACTTGAGTACTGTTACTATTAAATGAAAGTTTGTACCAAGTTGAATCAAAAGGTACCACTATATTACCACTAAGCTGCTTACTTGAATTAACATCAATTGCATTTGTATATGTATTGTCATCACCAGTACTATTGTACACTGGTTTTAAAGTTGTTGCTTGTCCGTCTATAGCCTTAGTAACATCTATTATTCCTGCTCCATAAGATTTATCAATTGTATTATTTGAATAGGAATAGTTTTTTAAATTAGTCTTTATAGATGATACTGTTAGGTTTGGATTATTTGATGCTAAAATAGCTAATTGACCAGATGCTACTGCTGTGGCCATTGAAGTTCCTGACATATATTCGTAATTGTTGCTGAATGAAGGCACTGTAGAGAGAATATTTACTCCTGGAGCTACTAAATCAATCTTATCACCGAAGTTAGAGAAACTGGCTAATTCATTAGCTTCATTTGTTGCTCCCACAGAAAGCACATTATCATAAGCTGCAGGATAACAAATACTTTTTAAACCGTCATTTCCAGCGGCTGCAACTAAGATAACTCCTTTATTACTTGCATAATCAATAGCATTCTTTAAAATTTGGTCTGAACTTGAACTTCCTAGGCTAAGATTTATAATTTTGGCACCATGATCAGCAGCCCATATTATTCCTTGAGAGATTGATAGAGTATCTCCCTCGCCATTTGCATCTAGAACTTTAACAGCTAGAAGTTTAGTTGATGGAGCAATACCTGTAATACCTTTACCATTATTACTTATTGCTGCAATAGTACCTGCAACATGTGTACCATGACCTTCATTATCATTATAAGAACCAGTTCCAGTATAATCTATTCCACCAATAACTTTGTTGGCAAGATCCTCGTGATTGTAATCTATTCCTGTATCTACAACCGCAACGGTAATATTAGAACCTGAATTATATTGTAAGGCGTTCAATATATTTAAGTCGTTTATATACCATTGATTTGCCAAATAACTATCATTTGCTGATATATTTTTAATCTGATATTTAACATTGTTTAAATCTGATTTCTTATATTTTATATTTGGTTGCACAATTTCGATGGTTGAATCATTTTTTAATTTCTTAAGCAAATAATCATAATCTGCTTTTGAGGAGGCTGTAAACTTTTTTAAATTAGGCTTAATAGATTGAGTTTGAGATTGTCCAGAAACTGTTGTTTTGTACTTAACTATTAAATCATAATTTTTGCTTGTTTCATTTATACTTAAAGCCTTAACTGTAGTTTTATTCATGACTAAGCTTGATATCAAGGCAATAAGCATGAAGAATATAAAAAATTTTTTTAACATAAAAATCACCTTTCATTAAGTATAAACTTGGAATTTAAATTATGGAATAAAGTTTTATTTTTTGATTTTATCAGGTTAACAAATCATTGGCTGAACTAAATTTTTGCTTTTAAAAGAAATCATATACTTTAATTATCGATGAAAAATTAAAGTATATTATATATAAATAAGGAATATCTAGTTCCAATAATGGATATCTAAGGGAGTACAATAGTGTTTATCAGTTGAGAATAAGTGTATGTCGAAAATATGCACATTTATATTGTTTAGGCATAAAATACATTATATTAATTGATAATAGAGGTAATTATGGAACGAACAAAAGTAGGATTGAGCAATGAAGAAGTAATGCATTATAAACAAAAATATGGTTTAAATGAGTTGTTTAAAAAAGAGGATACTGGAATTTTAAAAAAATTTATAGATGTCCTTAAAGAGCCAATGCTTTTATTGCTTTTATGTACTACAATTATATATTTTATGCTTGGAGAGTTTCAGGAAGGCATTGTTATGCTTATATTTGTCCTGTTCGTTTGCTCTATAACCTTCTTTCAGCAATGGAAAACTGATAGGACAATGAATGCCTTGAAAAACTTAGTTTCTCCAGAGATACAAGTACTTAGAGATGCAAAGAAAATTATAATTAAAAGTTCCGAATTAGTTCCAAATGATATTATTTATATCTCCCAAGGAGAAAGAATTCCTGCTGATTGTGAAGTAGTTGAAGTATCTAATTTATATGTTGATGAGGCTATTCTAACAGGTGAATCAGAGCCAGCTTATAAACAATGTAAAAAGCAGTGTAATGGAATAGATGATTATTGGAAGGAATATATGCTTTATGCAGGGACATTAGTAGTTTCTGGAACATGTGTTGCTATTGTTAGAAAAATCGGAACAAGTACAGAGTATGGAAAAATAGGTAAATCCATATATGAAGCAAAGGAAGAAGATACTCCATTACAAAAAAAGGTTGGGAATCTTGTTAAAATATTAGCAGTTATTGGAGCAGTATTATGCATTGCAGTAATATCGTTATCTTATATTAACACACAAAATCTTATTAAAAGTATATTGTCAGGAATAACTTTAGCCATGGCAATAATACCAGAGGAATTTCCTGTTGTGCTAGCTGTTTTTCTTTCAATGGGTGCATTTAGACTTGCTAAGAAAAATGTAATTATGAGAAAAATTTCAGCAGTGGAAACCTTAGGTTCTACTACAGTTCTTTGTGTAGACAAAACGGGGACAATTACTGAGAATAAGATGAAAGTAAGTAAAGTTTTTTATAATAAAAAATTATTCGATGATGTGAATTATCTAAGTAAAGAACTTTCAATGGTTAGTATATTAGCTTGTCAACGGGATTCAACTGATCCACTTGAGAAAGCAATTATTGAAGTTGCAAAGAAAAACATAGCAGTTTATGAATTGGAAAATCTCGAAATATGCAAAAAGTTTGATTTCAATTCTAATACTAAGAGAATGGCAAATGTTTATATTATGGATGATAATTATTATATATCAGCTAAAGGTTCTCCAGAGGCTATAATTAGACTTTGCAAATTTAATAAAGAGGAATTAGGGGAGATTAAGCGGGAAGTAGATTTTTTTGCATCAAAAGGACTTAGAGTAATAGCACTAGCCGATGGGACAAGTGAAAAACTTTTTGAGGAATTAGAAGATTATACTTTGAGTTTTAAAGGAATTTATGGTCTTCAAGACGCACCAAGAGAAGGAGTTCTTGAAGCAATAAAAAGTTGCAATACTGCTGGTATTAGAGTTGTTATGATAACTGGTGATTACTATAAAACTGCGGTAGCTATTGGTGAAGAGATTGGATTGAAGTTTTCAAATAGTTCAATAACTGGAGAAGAAATTGATCACATGACTGATGTTGAACTAATGAATGCAGTCAAAGAGTGCGATATATTTTCAAGAGTCATTCCAGAGCACAAGATGAGGATTATAAAAGCACTTAGGGACAACGGTGAAATAGTTGCTATGACAGGTGACGGAGTAAACGATGCTCCTGCTTTAAAGAAAGCGGATATTGGAATTGCTATGGGTGGTAGGGGTACTGAAGTAGCAAAAGAGGCTGCTGATATGATTTTACTTGATGATAACTTTACTACAATCGTAGATTCAGTTAGAGATGGAAGAAGAATATTTGATAATATAAGAAAAGCAATGATATATATATTTATAATTCACATTCCTATAATAACTCTTGCTCTTTTTTCACCAGTTTTTGCACTACCTCAAATTTTACTCCCAATGCACATAATGCTTTTAGAATTAATTATAGATCCAACCTGTTCAATAATTTTTGAAATAGAACCTGAGGAGCCTTATATTATGAATCAGCCACCTAGATCGCCCAAAGAACCTTTATTAACACAGGGAATGGTTAAGAAAGTGCTAATGCAGGGGACAACTTTGTTTTTAGCAGCATTTTTACCTTTTCACTACTTAGTGGATAGCGGAGTTACTGTAGAATATGCAAGAAGTTTCTCGCTTACAACATTGATAGTAGGTAATATAATATTGGTTTTGGTTAATAGTTCTAATACTAAACCAATTACTGAAGTACTATTGGATAATCGAAATAAATCAAGAATTCTGATAAATATAATATCAGTTGTAGTTTTAATCTGTATTATATATATGCCAATGCTACAATCGTTATTTAAAACATCGTCCTTAGCTTTAAAAACGTTTACAGAAGCGCTTGTTCTAGGGGGTATCTCAACAGGTTGGTGGGAGATCGTAAAACTTTTTCATAGAATTAGAAAGTTATGATGAATTCAAATCCTTAATTAATAAGAAAACTATTTCTACACAGTAGGCCAAAAGTAAAATTATATGTAAGTTGTAGCACTGATTAAATGTTGGTGCTATAATTTACATATTAGTTTTTATATGGAAGATAAAATGTATTATAAGCATTTTATTATAGGAGGGTTTATGGAGTTTAGCAAAAGCTTACAGGAATATAGTTTTGAAAGAGTGAATCAAGAAACCATTAATTCATTGGTTGACTTAGAATTAGAACTTTGGCCAGATAATGAAAGAGAAAGTTTGTTAAGAGATACTTTTGTTCTACTTGATAATTCAGATAATAATATTTTTTTGGTTTGTAGAAAATCTAATCAAAATGTAGGTTTTATTCATGTTTCATTAAGACATGATTATGTTGAGGGAGCTGATTTTAGTCCAACTGGTTTTATTGAGGGGATTTACGTTGAAGAAAGTTTTAGAGGTATAGGTATTGCGAGAAAGTTAGTTGAATGCGGAGAAGTATGGTGCCGTGAAAAAGGTTGCAGACAGCTTGCTTCTGATATTGAATTGAATAATAAAGGGAGCTTTGATTTTCACAATAGTATTGGTTTTGAGGAAACAAATAGGATAATATGTTTTTTAAAAAATATTTAAAGAATCCTAAATTTGATTAACATACGTTAATGGCTATTATAAAAAGAGATCACTGAAGAAGGATGCTTAAGTGATCTCTTTGTTGCAGTATAGAAAACATAAAATTTTATGTCGTTTAAACCCAGAGCTTTCAATACTTTTAGAAGCTTTTTATGATGCAATTTCTATACATTCGAAGTTGATTTTGCCTGTTCCTATATCATAAAGTAATCCAGAGATTGCCCCTAAATCCTTTGCTAGCAATGGGAAAATTGAATAATTAGCTTTTACAATTATTTCCCGCATTTGAAGGTAATCTGTCCAAGAACCTAATTTCTTATTTTCTGAAAACAATAAATTAAATCCATTAACTATAGCAGTATTAAATGGAGGTATGATTGTAGGGTGTATAAAGTATAGTATATTTGCCACAGCAGGTCCTAATCCTTTTATTTTAAGTTTGTCCAATTTTACTATTTCTTCTATTATTTCATCTTCACGAGATGATAAAAGACAAGTTTCTAAAAAATTAGCAAAAATTTGTTTGTTTTGTTCATTTTCATAAATATCAGGTATACCTAACTTAGGCTTCCAATAGAAAGGGTGAGCAGCTCCTTTAAATATTTCTTTTTGCTCAGTGATATAGCCTAAAATAAATTCCAGGGGTGATCCCTTGAAGTTATTACCAAAAGAATGACTTCTTGTCGAATGAATAAGGTCCAAAACTCCATTTTTTATGGAAGGAAATGCTTTTATCCTTACTTCATTACTAATAAACCAAGTGTTGTAGGTTGATTGTTGATTTTCTTTATAGTACTTCACTATTTTAGCCAAATTATTATGATACATATTTGTCCTCCTATCTTGTCAAAAAACTGTAAATATATTAAGTACATACATAATAATACCATTTATTGTAAAACAAGTGAATAACTAATTACCAAAATAATACAGAATTATAATTATAGATATGATTAGTAATATATTTAATCTGATATGGGAACAATTTTTTTAGATTATAAAGTATTATATTGAAATTAAATAAAAATGTTATTTTTTTAATAGAATAGAAGGAAAAATATATGTATATGAAGGTGAAAGAATGAAATTAAGACCATTACATATTGTAATTTTATCAATCCAATCTATTGCAATGCTTTTAAACTTATATTCAATTTTTATTAAAAAAGTTCAAGATTATAACGGACATATAATAGCTTTTCTATTGATTGCGTTTATAATGATCTTAAGTTTGAAATCTTGGTCCTTATCTGAGCAGAATAAAAATAAAGTATAGAAATTTAAATTTTATAATCACAGAACATGACATAACAGTGTCATGTTCTGTTGTTTATAATAGAATTAAGGATATAAATTTAAGTAAGTTGTATTCTATGAAATAATGTATACTTATTTATGATTAGTAGAAAGGGTAGTGTATTATGGCAGAACTTTTAAAGGATGTATACAACGAAAGTTTTTTAAGATGTTTTGGAGAAAAAGTTAAAGGTTCATATGTAGATTTTAATATAGAAATGTTTGTTTCTGAAGTATTGAAGGAGAATTGGGATGAACTTGCTTTAAAACAGAGAATGCGGAGAATAACAGAAATTCTTGGTGCAGGGTTGCCTAGCAGTTACTATGAAGCACTTAAAATAATGTTTTCAATAGATGAAGAATGTGTAGGTTTCCCTTATCTATTTTTCCCAGATTTCGTAGAAGTTTTTGGACAAGATGAACAAAATTTAGAATTATCTATTAAAGCATTGGAACGATTTACGATAAGATCCTCATCAGAATTTGCAGTAAGACATTTTTTAATAAAGTATCCTGAAAGAATGCTTTTTCAGATGCAACTATGGGCGAAAAGTGATAACGAACATATAAGAAGACTTGCAAGTGAAGGATGTAGACCAAGACTTCCATGGGGCATTGCTTTATCGATGTTTAAGAAAGATCCAACTCCTGTTTTATCAATTTTAGAGATATTAAAGAAAGATTCATCATTGTATGTTAGAAAGAGCGTAGCTAATAACTTAAACGATATATCTAAGGATAACCCTTTTTTAGTAATAAAAACTGTGAAGCGTTGGAAAAGTGATGATTCCAATACTGATTGGATTATTAGACATGGGTGTAGAAGCTTGATAAAAAAAGCAGTTCCAGATGTAATGGATCTGTTTGGATATACAAAAGTCTATGGTGAACAAAAGCTTGTAGAAAAATCTTCGATAGTTGTAGAACCTAAGACTGTAAATATAGGTGAGATCAGTGAAATTACATACTCATTATCTATAAGGGAAGGACAAAATGCAAAGGTAAGAATAGAGTATAGTATATATTTTGTTAAGGCTAGAGGGAAAATTTCAAGAAAAACCTTTTTGATATCAGATAAGGTTGTAGTAGGTGGTTCCTTTGTTTGTGGTACAAAAAAGCATAGCTGGGCTGATTTAACCACACGTCGTCACTACACAGGAAAACATAGGATTTCACTTTTAGTAAATGGAGTTGAAGTGGCTGAAACAGAAATTTTATTGCGAAGTAATGTATCTACAGATATTCCGATTACTAATAAAATATAAATTTCTAATGTAATTACAATTAATAGCTAACATAGATTTTTTCAAAGCTTCATTAACGGAACAGAGCTATTTATCTGTATTTGAACTTAATTTATATTAGGTAAAGTCAGTAACATTTATATTAATTTAAATGTTACTGACTTTTTATTTTCTGTTTAAGGAAATTACCTTTAAATGTAATAACACTTGTTATTTTGTGGTAGTATTAATTAAAGCTATAAATGTATTTAAAAACAGAGGGGGATATAAATTTTGGCTACGTTTTTTCTTATAATAATTTATTTTGCTTTTATAAGTTTAGGATTGCCAGACTCTTTACTTGGTGTTGCTTGGCCAGTTATGCATATTGACCTTGGAGCACAGTTTCAGTCTGCAGGTCTTATTTCTATGTCTATTGCAGGAGGCACAATCTTATCAAGTTTAGCTAGTGGGTTTGTTCTAGGAAAGCTCGGAACTGGTAAAGTAACTCTAATTAGTTGTTTCATGACAGCGGTTGCTTTACTAGGCTTTTCTTTTTCACCATCATTCATTTGGCTTATAGTTTTAGCAATTCCACTGGGTCTTGGAGCTGGATCAGTAGACGCTGGATTAAATAATTATGTGGCAAATCATTATAAAGCACATCATATGAGTTGGCTACATTGTTTTTGGGGTGTAGGTGCTACTTTAGGTCCAATTATTATGTCTAGATTTATAGGTGGAAATAGTTCCTGGAGATATGGATATAGGACCGTTTCTTTTATACAGTTTTCATTGGTATTATTACTTTTCTTCACTTTGCCTTTATGGGAGAAGGTAGGCAAGGAGAGAATTAAAAATAGTGACCAAATTGATGGTGAAGGAAATGAATCTAGTACAGAAATAATTTCAGAGCACAATACGGGAGGGGGAAATGTAGTAACACTCCCTGGAGTAAAGTTTGCATTAGCAGCTTTTCTTTTTTACTGTGCAGGTGAATCAACTATAGGATTATGGGGAAGTAGTTTTCTTGTAAACACAAAGAGGTTTTCACCAGTAACTGCAGCTAGCTGGGTATCTTTATATTATGGTGGAATTACTGTAGGTAGGTTTATTACAGGATTTGTGACTATGAAATTAAGCAATAAAGCCTTAATTAGATTAGGGCAAATAATATCCTTAATAGGTATTTTTTTATTGATATTACCACTGCCACAAATTCTTTCATTTCTTGGATTTATGTTAGTTGGATTGGGGTTTGCCCCTATATTCCCATGCATGATTCATGAAACACCAGTACGTTTTGGTAAAATAAATTCTCAAAAAATAATAGGGTATCAAATGGCTTGCGGTTATATTGGCGCTACATTCTTGCCACCACTTTTAGGCTTTATAGCTGCTAAAACCTCAATTAGTATTATGCCATTTTTTGTTTTAATATATATAGTGACAATGTTATTGGGTTCAGAAAGAATAAATTTGCTTATGAAAAGCTTACACATAAAAAATAATAATCTAAAGTGTTAATTTACATTGTTGCTGAGATAATCTTAATAAAAGCTTGGATTTAGAACTTTTATTTCCATTTTTGTATTATAATTAAAGGTAAATAATTTGATTTAGTTATAATGTAAAGGAGTAGAAAGTTATTTATGAATTTAAACTTAATAGAAGAAGCTAAAAATTATTTAGAAGCATTTATGAAAGACAAAGTAGTAGAATATGAAGTTATACATCCTTGGAGAAGAGATTCAAAATATATTGTTAGGCATTGTTATAGGGTATGCTCAATAGCAATGGAAATAATAAACAATTATGAAACTGAGTTATCTTCGAAAGATATAGAGCTAATTCAAGTTGCAGCCATATTGCATGATTTAGGCAAAGTTTATTCTAGAGGTGAGCATGCTGAGAAAAGCGGGGAAATTGTAGAACATTGGCTGGAACTTAATCCAAATATCGACGAATTGGTTGAAGATAAAAAAAGATTAATAAGTATTATCAAAGATCATTCAAATAAGGGAATAAAAGATGATGATTTACTTTCCTCAATTCTTAAGGATGCAGATTTACTAGATGAAATTGGGGCAATGTCTATTTTCATGGCTTCTAATAAATTAAATAGACAAACACCTTATTTTTTTGATGAGCTATATAAAATCCTAAAAGAAGATGAATTAAATTATTGTTACAAGGAGCTCAGTAAGTTACAAACAGAAGCTGCAAAGAAAATATTAATGAGGAAGATAGAATTTATTAATAGTTTTGTTACAGAACTAGAGTATGAGTTAAGAGAATTTTAAATACAATGAGTGTATTGTGGATGTACCACTTCGTGATAAAATTTATATTTTAAAATTCTCTCGCCTGAAACTTAAGTTATAAATATGAAATTTTGCAGGTAATTTGTGTTACAATATATAAATAGAGATGTACAGATAAAGATAAGGTTCAATAGATATGTTACAATTTATAAGACCATATCTATAAATAATCAACATTATGTAAGTGATTATAATAAAATGCTAAGGAGTAAGTATGGAAAATAATTTTGCATTAACAAAAGAAGAACTGGAACAACTAACTGCAGTTGAGGCCTGGGAGAAATTATATAACAAGGAGCTAAACTCAAAGAAGAATATCCTTGAATATGTTGAGATAACAAGAATATTTAAAAAGTTAGAAGTAAATCCAGAAAAGATTCAAGACACATATAGCTATATTTATGGAAAAATAGAAGACTTAAAAGAAAAAATAAAACCTAACACAATGATGTTTTTAAAAAATAATCTAAAATCACAACTTGGAAAATATGTTGTTGAAAAAGATCCAAAGCCAATAAATCACTTTATAGAGTTTTTCAAAGAAGCATATCCTGAAAATAATAGAAGAAAAGATTTTACATGGGTAATAATGGATGTGAATAAAATCTCAGAAGAGCAGCTTTGGACTACTTTAACTTATATAAATAAAGAGTGCATGAATCATGACCTTAGACTAAGTTTAAGTGAAAAAAGAAATATTATAGAGGTAATTGAGTTAGTTGTTAAAAGAAATAATTCCAAATTTATAAGTAATCTTAGAAATCTAAAATCCTTAACAGATGTGTTAAACATAAAAATTGTTAGCGTAGGTGAAATCTTTAAGGTTAAGAAGTTTTGATGATTAATAGCCCTATGTATCCTAAGGAGGTATATAATGTTTGCAACGTCACTTGCATCCATGGCAGTAATAGCTTTTTTAATAGCAAATGTGCAAAAATATAAAATTAAAAAAGACGGAAAAACTTCAGAAAATGTGCCTATATCTAAGATTTATGGTTATATATTAGCTCTTGCAGCAGGAGCGGTTACTTCAAATGGCCTATTTCATTTCTTACATGGAATTTTAGGTTACGGTGAATTTCCTGCTCCTTTTGCAAAAGTGTTGGGACGTGGAATTCCAGCAGATATTTCCAATATTTTATGGGGATTATTTAACTTTATTGCTGCATTTGTTTTAATATCTAGATGTAAAAAGTCCGAAAATAAATATATTATTGCGCTTTCATTCATAATAGGTGCGACATTGATGAGTTTCTTATTGAAATTTGTATTTCTTTTGGGCTATTTTAAATCACATGCATTTTGATAATAAAGCCCTCGATCACTTTTGTGGTCGAGGGTCTTTTATTTTTGAAATACTAGATTCATTTTTATAAAGATCAAAAAATTCGTTCTATATAATGTTAACAAATCAGATGTCCATAATAGGTTGATATACATATAATTCGCAGTAGTTATCCTTAGACATGGAGTTATCGATATATTCGAACCTAAAAGTATCAGCAAATTTATAACCAGATTTAAATATCCACCTAGAGTACATTTGCACTAATATACGTCCTACATGTCTTCCGTTTATATCATCTGGTCTAAAAAAGCCAACAAATTTGAATACTACATACTTATGACTGGGAATTGAGAGTCCAGTCATCCCATCAGGAATATTATCTAAACTGCTTACCTGCGTGCTTGGAATATAATAGATAATGCCTTTATCATTTTCGCTCCAATCAGTATAACCAAAGTATACTTCAGAATTTACAATGTTTTTAATTTTACTTTTTTGGTTATAAAAAAATTCCCGCCCAAAAGCATTAGCAGTTCTATCACCAGATTTGCTTAATATTTTATGTTTTATTCCTATTAGATTGAATTTTTGTTTAAATACAAACTGAGGATTATAGGTAATGGAATTTTCGAAGGAGAGGATATCATTTGTATTAATTTTTTCCTTAATTATTAAGCTTAAGGACACCTTATCCGATCTAAGTTTTAGGGGAGTGTGCCCGAAAAACTTCCTAAAAGCTCTTATATAAGATTGCTCGTAGTCAAATCCATAATTAAGCGCTATATCGATAATTCTCATATTAGTATTTAAAAGTTCATTGATACTTGACGTTAGCTTTCGACCTTGAGCATAGTCTATAATTGACTCTCCGGTTAGAGATTTAAAAATTCTATGAAGATAATATTTTGATACTCCAGTGTAATCAGCTAGATCATCCAAAGTGATTTTTTTATAAAGGTTCTTTTCGATATATTCTATAGCAGAAACAATAGCTTCTTTCAAATCTTTCATATTTTAACACCTTTTCTCTTTATAAGTTTCTATATTAAAAAGCAATATTTGTTCATTTTAACAAAAGTGAATCTATTAAAATAATACCAAAAGGTGATGTAAAGCAAGTTCAATTTATTATATCTGTAAACATATGAAAAGTAAATATATTAAAGGTTTAACATTTTATGTAGAGCGGTAAGTCATAATTTTTACACAGAGGTATTATTTTTTACATCTATATAATTATATTTAAAAAGCTAATTCAGGAGGTTTTTTATGAATAGAAGAGTTGTTATTACTGGTATGGGAGTAGTCACTTCAGTAGGAATAGGGGTTAATAATTTCTGGAAAGGAATTAAATCAGGAAAAAGTGGAATAAGCATGATTGAAAGGGTAGATGTTTCAGAAATGCCTACAAAAGTTGGAGCTGAGATAAAAGATTTTGATCCAAATAATTTTATGGATAGAAAAGAAGTAAAAAGAACAGATAGATTTTCTCAGTTTGCTCTTGCAGCAACAAAAATGGCAATAGAAGATTCTAAAATCGACTTAGATAAAATAGAAAAAGAAAGAATGGGAGTAATTATTGGTACAGGTATCGGTGGAATAGAAACTACTTTAGCACAGTATAATGTATTTTTAGAAAAGGGGCCAAACAGAGTAAGTCCGTTTTTAGTTCCGATGATGATACCTAATATGGCATCAGGACTTGTTGCGATAAAATACGGTGCAAAAGGCTTTAATGAATGTACTGTGACAGCTTGTGCAACTTCAACAAATTCAATTGGTGATGCTTTCAAAGCAATTCAAAGAGATGATGCAGATATTATGATAACAGGAGGATCAGAAGCTCCTATAACTGGACTTACTTTAGCAGGATTTTGTGCAAGTAAAGCAATGTCAACTAATCATGACCCTGCTTCTGCAAGCAGACCTTTCGATGTTGAAAGAGATGGTTTTGTGTTAGGAGAAGGTGCCGGTGTAATAATACTTGAAGAGCTTGAACACGCATTAAATAGAGGTGCAGATATAATCGCAGAAGTAGTAGGATATGGGTGTACTAATGATGCATATCATATAACTTCACCATCAGAAGGTGGCGAAGGAGCTGCAAGATGTATGACAAGAGCTATTAAAGATGCAGGAATAAATCCACAAGAGGTTGGATACATAAATGCTCATGGAACTTCTACTAATGCAGGTGATAAGTGTGAAACCTCTGCAATTAAAACTGTTTTTGGTGAACATGCTTACAAACTTTTAGTTAGTTCAACTAAATCAATGACTGGGCATTTACTTGGTGCTACTGGAGCAATAGAGGCTATTATAACTGCAGAGGCATTAAAAGAAGGATTTGCTCCTCCAACTATAAACTTAAATACACCTGATTCAGAATGTGATTTAAATTATGTTGCAAATAAGGGAGTAAGTGCCGATCTTAAATATGCTTTAAGTAATTCCTTTGGATTTGGTGGACATAATGCAACCTTAGTATTGAAGTCATATAAATAGTTGAATTTAATTATTTCTATATTTCATTTTTTACAGCTGTGGGAGTCGGTACAACTGCAGTTGTTTCTAGGAATATAGGGTTAAAAAATATAGGTAAAGCTTCTGAAGCAGTAAAACAATCAATATTACTTACAATTATTATCAGACTTATAATAGGATTTATTAGTTTTATTTTTGCAATTGTATTTAAATTTGGTCTTATAGGAATATGGTTAGCCTATTCCCTTGATATAACTATACGAGGTATAATACTATTATTAAGATTTTTAAAAGGAAGCTGGAAGGATATAAAGATTGATTAACATCTTAATAAAATCATAATTATTAAAGTTTTAGGGAGTACTACCAATGGAAAATCATAACCACAATCATCCAAGTCAAAAACAAGTAATTAATAGACTATCAAGGATAATTGGTCACGCTGAGGCAATTAAAAGAATGTGTGTTGAAGAAAAAGATTGCAGTGAAATATTAATTCAGATTGCTGCTGTTAAGTCTGCCTTAAACAATGTAGGCAAAATAATTTTGCAGGATCACATAAATCATTGCATAATTGATGCCGCTAAAAATGATGATGAAGAAGCCTTAGTAAAACTAAATAATGCAATTGAGAAATTTTTAAAGTGAGATAACAAAGAACATTTCACGACATTCAGTGATTTGTAGAGTTGGTATATTTAAAAATAGAAACATAAAAAAGAAGCGAACAAATTCGCTTCTTTTTTATTGGTGTGGATTAAAAACTTTAACTTTTGAGAAGTCAGCTTTATTAAATTGTATTACGCAAAGTATGAAGAAAATTAAACCCATACCTAATATAATAAATAGACCAAAGTAAGGTCTGATAATAAATCCATTCACATCAAAGGCAACACCTGCTTTAATTAAAGCATCGGTTGAGAAGTTATCCATTTTTAAGCTTATATATCTAAAGATTGAGGTTGTATAAGTGAGTGGATTTAAGTATACAAGAGGACGTAAAAGCTTAGGCATAACAGTAGTTGGGATATATGCACCGGATAAAAAAGTCAGAGGCATCGTAAATAGAGTAATTATAACTTGGAATGCAGCTGAATTTTTTGCAATAGAGGCTAAGTAAAGTCCTATGGAACCAAAGGTTACACCAACTGCAATCATCACA
This sequence comes from Clostridium fungisolvens, assembly GCF_014193895.1. NCBI lineage: Bacteria > Bacillati > Bacillota > Clostridia > Eubacteriales > Clostridiaceae > Clostridium > Clostridium fungisolvens. The sequence goes on from NZ_BLZR01000001.1 coordinate 2,183,360, forward strand.
CCTGTCATTTCTAAAAATTGAAGTGCATTAATTTTTAGTCCCATAAAGAGGGCGAAGATAATTACAAGTATTCCTTGAAGCACAGCTATTATTGCAGAAGAAAACACTTGTCCAATTGAAATCTGCCATCTTGCAACTGGTGAGACAATTATCTCTTTCATAAATCCCATGGATATGTCTTCAATTATATTTGTTGAATTGCTTAGTGCTGATTGAAAAACAGTCATTATTATTATTCCAGAAATAAGATAGTTTAGAGGTTGTTCAACTCCTGTAGTTGATGATTTCATTACGAATGAGAAGATAAATAAGAAAAATCCTGACATAAAAATTGAAGCGAATAATCTTATTTTATCTCTAGTAAAGTTAGTTAGGTTTCTTTGAATTATAGCAATCATTCCGCGCATTATAGTCTAATCTCCTTCCCAGTTATAGCTAAGAATACATCGTTTAATGTTCCTTTTTTTGTTTCAAAATCTATAATTTCATTTTTAAAACTTGAAGTCATTTCTAATATAGTTTCTAATTTACTAGAGTGAATGGTAAATACATCATCATCAAAATCATAATCTATTGAATTGTCCTTTAGGTGCTCAATAAGTTCTGCTATTTTTGAAGTTTTAATTTTAGTTATGTTAGAAGTATATTCTTTTTTTAGATTATACGGAGTATCAAAAGCTACTATTTTACCATGATCCATTATCGCCACTTTATCACATATCTCTGCTTCATCCATATAATGAGTAGTCAAAAATATAGTTATGTTTTTTTGTTTTTGAAGTTTATAAATGTATTCCCATATATTAGCTCTTGTTTGAGGATCCAGTCCAGTTGTAGGTTCATCTAAAAATAAAACCTTAGGATAGTGAACAAGTCCTCTAGCTATTTCTACTCTTCGCTTCATACCTCCTGAAAGACTTTGTACTGGAGCTTTTCGCCATTCTACTAGATCAACTAAATCTAGAACGAAATCGATTCTGTTTTTTATATCTTTTTTAGGAACATTGTAAAATTCACAATGAAACTTTAAATTTTCTTCAACAGTGAGTTTTCCATCTAGAGTACTATCTTGAAAAACAATACCTATACTATTTCTTACTTTGCTCTTATTATCAGAAACTTCATAACCGTTTATTTTTAAAACTCCTTCAGTTTTATCAATTATAGTGCAAAGTGTATTTATGGTTGTACTCTTGCCAGCTCCATTTGGTCCAAGGAAAGCAAATATTGATCCTTCTGCTACTTCGAAGGAGATATTATCTACTGCTTTAAAATCACCATATTGTTTAGTGAAATTTTTTACTTCTATTATATTACTCATATTTATAGCCTCCTGATTAAGTTTTGTTCATGAGGATATATTAAATCTTAATTTTAAACTTATACTAAAGCATTTTTAAAGATTTTATAAAGAATTTTAAAATCTTCTTAAAATATGGCGCAGTACAATAAAAAGCTATTATTATTTAAGCTTTGCAAGTATAATCTTAGTGAATACTTAAGTGTAAAATACATTCTACTAATAAAGAAGTAAGAGATCTAAATTAGTTTTATGTTTAAATTAACTTTATAAAATCTTTATAATTAGTTTAAAGTATTTTTAATAATAACTTTTACAATGATTTTATAAAATAAAAATTAGCAGGTGAGTATAATGAAAAATAATAGACGGTTTAAGAATACAATCTACAGAATAAGTAAACGGATTATAGCACACAAAGAAATGCATGAGAAGCAGCATCAGTTACATATGGAATACCAAAAAAGGATTCATGATATGAATAATTTTTATAGGCATAGTAATGAATTTCAAAGGTATAGAAATCATATAAGATACACAAGGCCTTTTATAGTAGTTTTTAACTTAATCATATGGTTTTTAATATTTCGTTTTTTAGGAATTAAGACCTTAAGTGTCATATTTGCATTACTAGTTAGTATTGGAGGAGTAGTTGAGTTTTTCTTTCTTGCTAACTTGGAAAAGAGAATATTTAAACCAATAAATCAGCTTAAAGGCGGAGTAGAAGAAGTAGCTAAAGGCAATTACGATATAAAGGTTGATTGTGAGATTGAAAACGAGATTGGCGTTTTAGTAAAATCATTTAATGAAATGGTTAATAAGTTAAAAGAAGGTGAAGTGCTAAAACAACAATATGAAGAGAATAGGAAATCTCTCATTGCAAATATTTCTCATGATTTAAAAACTCCAATTACATCAATTCAAGGTTATATTGAAACTATGGCTGATAGAAATGATATTCCGTTAGAAACAGTAAATAAGTATCATCAGATTATATATAATAATGCAGCCTATATGAATAAACTTATAGATGATTTGTTTCTATTTTCAAAATTAGATATGCAAAAACTGGAGTTTGATTTTCAAGAAATAAGTATTAAAGATTTTATGGCAGATTTGATGGAAGAGTTTAATTTTGAACTTGAAGATAGGTCAATAGCCTTTGATTATATAGATATGTTAACAAGGAAACTAAAAGTGAAGATAGACTTAAAAAGAATTCACCAAGTGTTCAAAAATATAATCGGAAACGCTATTAAATATGGCAATGAAAAAGATATACAAATAAATGTAAAGTTATACGAGAGTGGAAATTTTATACAAATTGATATTATGGATAATGGCCCAGGTATACCGGAAGATAAATTACCGTATATCTTTGATAGGTTTTATAGAATAGATTATGCTAGAACAAAAAACTTGATGAGTACGGGGCTGGGACTTGCAATTTCTAAAGAGCTGGTTGAAGCACATGGCGGAAAAATTAAAGTAAGCAGTAGACAAGATGAAGGAACCTGCTTCACTATAATACTTCCTGCAAAAGAACATATGAAGGGAGAATAAAGTTATGAAGATTTTAATTATAGAAGATGATTTAAATATTGCAGAGATGGAAAGAGATTTTTTACAATTAAATGGATATAGCACTGAAATTGTTCAGGATGGAACAGAAGGGTTAAAGATGGCTTTAACAGGACATTATGAAGTTGTTATAGTTGATTTGATGCTTCCTGGTAAGAGTGGATATGAGATAACTAAAGAGATAAGAAAAAGTCTCGAAATCCCTATTATAGTAGTTTCTGCTAGAACTGAAGATATTGATAAGATACGAGTTTTAGACTTTGGAGCAGATGATTATATGACTAAACCATTTAGTCCAGCAGAATTGACAGCTAGAATTAAATCTCATATAAATAGATATAATAGGCTTAAAGGGAACATGGAAGCTAAGGAAATTATAATTAGAGGTGGTCTTGAAATAAATACTTCATCTCATAGGGTTTCTGTATATAGCAAGGAAATTCAGCTTACGTCAAAAGAATATTCAATATTGTTATTGCTTGCGTCTAACCCTAATATCGTTTTTACTAAAGAACATATCTTTGATAAAATTTGGGGAGATGAGTTTTTTGGAGATACAGCAACAGTACCTGTTCATATTCAGAAGATAAGAAAAAAGATCGAAAAGGATCCATCTAATCCAGAATTTATTGAAACTTTATGGGGAACCGGTTATAGATTTAAACAAAGCAAGTAGAAACAAACTGAAATAATAAAGATTATTTACATAGATATTAAAGATAGAAGATGAGGAAAAGATGAAATTTGATTTTAGAATACCAAAAGAAGAAGATTCATTACAAATAGCAACTTGGAAATATGAGGATGAGTATTCTTTCTATAGCAATGATAAAACAAAGGAAAAGCAAGAATGGGCATTAAATATTCATACTGAAGAAGATGCTTTCACAATTTTTGATGAAAGTAATAAACTTGTTGGACATTGTAGTTTTGATGATGAAGAAGGTGAAATAATTCTGGGACTGCAAATGGAACCAGGTTTTACAGGCCAAGGCAACGGCTATGAATTTGTTAAAGCAATTTTAGATTTTGGAAAAAAGAAATATGGCTATGATAAAATTTCACTTTATGTTGCTAAGTTTAACAAAAGAGCAATTAGAGTTTATGGAAAACTTGGATTTCATAAAATAGATGATTTTACATGGGAAATATATAATGAAAAAGTAGAGTTTTTTGTCATGGAAAAGTGTTATTGAAGTGGCTTATCTACAAGTATATAACAAATAAATAAAGTTAATTTGAAAATCGCCATTAATATGGTGATTTTTTTGCTGTTTAAAAGATTGTAAAATTTGATAATCAATTATATTGACAATGAAATAACCTTATGATAGTATAATAACAATAATTCGATAGATATCGAAATATAAAACGATCAGGAGAAAATCTGCATGAAACTTGATGATAATACAATTGGACAGGCAGTTAAAGTTTATAAGGCTTTAGGAGAACCAACAAGAATAAGAATTATTAAAATTTTATATAGAATTGATGAATTGAATTGTAATGAAATTGAAGACAAAGCTTGTATATGTGCAAAATCAACATTATCACATCATATGAAACAGCTAGCAGATTGCGGATTGATTGAACTACGTAAGGATGGTATATATCATTATTACAGTTTAAACAGAGAGGTATTAAAGAATTTTGTTTCACTAGATTGGGATGACTAGCATAAAAGCTAATTTGGACAAGATATATTTTTTATCATATAGTTCTATAAATATAGAACTATGAAAGTATTCTGATAAGAGAACAAATTAATGACTGTCATAGTCAAAATAATGGAGATGAATAAAAATGAATAATTTAGATATAAAAAAGGAATTACCTTTAATAATTATACCTAATACAGTGCTTTTACCTGGTAAGAGTATTACAGTGAAAACAAGTAAAGAAGTAGGTGACAGCTTCTATAACAGAGTTGTGGCAGAAGATAACTATGGTATTGTTTTAGCTATAAAAGATGGAAAGCAACTAGAAGCATATGAAGAAAATGACTTTTATACCATAGGAACGTTAATAAAGTTAGAGGAAAGAAAACCAATTAAGGATGGATATCACTTTGTTATTGATGTACTTGAAAGAGTAGCAGCAGATGAATTTATTAGAGATGGTGAGGATTTTAGAGTAACTTTCAACTATGTACCAGATGTTATAGATTTAGATCTTAATAATCAAAATGAGATGATGTCACATATTAAGACCTTGGTAGGTGAGATAAGTGGTCATTTTAAGGGTTCAGAAGCATATGTTGATTACATTAAGAAATTGGATGATATTACTGCTACAATAGCTTATTTATTCCCATTTATGAATATAAACTTTGAAGCTAGACAAGCTTTCCTGGAGATTCGCTCTCTAAGAGAGAAGAGTTTGAGATTTTTAGATATTTTGATAGAACAACGTGAAGCCATAAAGTTTCAAGTAGAGATATCAGAGAAATACAATAGCAAGGTTAATAAAAATTATAGAGAGCAAATGCTTAGACAACAGCTTAAAGCTATTCAAGAAGAGCTAAACGAAACTGATGATAGTAAGAGTAAAGGTAAAAAAGATTATAAAGAATTAATTGAAACTGCAAATATGCCTGAAGATGTTAAAGAAGTTGCTCTTAATGAGCTTGATAAATTAGAGAGACAAAGCCAAAATAGCACTGAAGGAAATGTTATCAGAAATTATCTAGATTTACTTACAAGTTTACCTTGGGGGAAAAGTGAAGTAAGAGATATTGATATAGCTGCAGCAAGAGACTTACTGAACAGTAAACATTACGGACTTGATAAGGTTAAAGATAGAATAATCCAACACCTTACAATAATGAAATTAAAACAAAATAAACAAGGTTCGATTTTACTTCTTGTAGGGCCTCCAGGGACAGGTAAAACAAGTTTAGGTAAAAGTATTGCAGAAGCTTTAAATCGCAAATATGTAAGAGCTAGTCTTGGTGGCGTTAGGGATGAATCTGAGATAAGAGGACATAGAAGAACTTATGTTGGAGCACTACCAGGAAGAATAATTCAAGGTATGAAGAAGGCAGGAGAAAAGAATCCAGTTTTCATATTAGATGAAATTGATAAATTAAGTGCATCAGCAAACGGAGACCCATCTAGTGCACTACTAGAAGTTTTAGATCCAGAGCAAAACAATAGCTTCTCAGACCATTATCTAGAGGTTCCATATGATTTGTCAGAGGTTTTCTTTATAGCAACTGCAAACTCATTAAGGGATATTCCAGGGCCATTGAGAGATAGAATGGAAATCATTGATATAAGCAGTTATACAAGCCATGAAAAGTTTTATATAGCAAAAGAGCATTTAGTCAAAGCTGTGCTTGAAGATCATGGATTAAGCAGTGAACAACTAGTAATTGAAGATGATGCATTAAAGGTAATTATAGAGAAATATACAAGAGAGGCCGGTGTAAGAGGTTTAAAGAGACAATTATCAAAAGTTGCTAGAGTTTCTGCAGAAAAAATAGTTACTGGCGGTATTGATTTACCTTATACAATTAAGGCTGAAATGCTTACAGATATTTTAGGACATAATGCAATTCAGTATGATAGAGCTAACGAAAAGAATGCTCCAGGAGTTGTAACTGGACTTGCTTGGACGCCAGTTGGTGGAGATATATTATTCATTGAAGGTGTATATATGCCGGGAAATGGACAACTCATTCTTACTGGGCAACTTGGAGATGTAATGAAGGAATCTGCAAAGATTTCACAAAGTCTTATACGTTCAAGACTTGCTTTAAGCCTAAAGAACTTTGAGTTCAATAAAAATGATTTGCATATCCATGTACCAGCAGGAGCTACTCCAAAAGACGGTCCTTCAGCAGGAGTTGCATTGTTCACAACTATAGCTTCTTTAATAACTGGTCGTGAAGTAGATCCAAAGCTGGCTATGACAGGAGAAATATCCTTAAGAGGTGCTGTGCTTCCAGTTGGTGGTATTAAGGAAAAAGTGCTTGCAGCACATCGTGCAGGTATAAAGAGAGTAATTCTTCCAAAAGGAAATGAAAAAGATATTGATGACATTCCAGTTGAAGTAAGAAATGATTTGAAGTTTATTCTTGTTGAAACAATTGAAGATGTATTAAGAGAAACAATTAATATGAATTTGCCAAATCCTAATGTTCTTAATATAGCAGAAGAAATAGAACAATTAATCACGATATAACTTAACTGCGGAAAATAATTAAGATGATTATTACATTATAATTTATAAAAAATATCCTATAGGTAGATTTTAAACAAATGCTACTCTATAGGGTATTTTTGTATTAAAATATTACACTGTTAAATTGCAGTGCTGAAATTAAGTGGTTATGCATCCAATGCGTTATATCTACTTAATTTCAATAATACTTTTATATATAGCCTAAATAATAACCAATAAGATATAACTATCTGAAACTTATATAAAATTTGAATCTTGAGATAGAAGTTATTATTGCGGATTAAGAGAGTATATGATAAGATATGGTGAAAATCAAAAAAATAACTAATAAATCACGGTGGATTTGATTTGAAATTACAAAATAATATATATTTATAGGAAGTGAGGATTTAGTGATGCTGTACCACAATATACAGTTAATCATTAACTAAAATTTATGACAAATGATGAAATATATAAGCGTATAATGGTCATGACTAGTGTTAAAAGTGCAATTGCCTTTATAAAAACTAGTGAAATAAATAAAGCTGATTTAGTTAAACTATGTAAGAGATATAATATAAATATTATAGAAGGAAAAGCTACTAAGGAAGAAATCATTGATAGATTTGTAAAAGAAACACTTGGCGTTAAGTTAAGAAAAAAGGCTGTTCATAGATATAATACGAAATAATGGTGAAGGTAAATTCCTTATTGTTGGAAGTTACCTTCTTTTTAAATTTAAAAGATAATAGTATTTTATTAAATAGAATAGTTCCTTTAACTTGTGAATAAGAAGCTGATAAAATGATAATGACTAAAGTTAGTAATTTTTATGAAAGGATTAAGAACAAATATGGACTATGTAAAATACATACGTGAAAAAGTAAAACATGACGCAATAAATCTTACAGGTGTAAATGTTTTGATAATAAATGATAAAAACGAGGTGTTGCTTCAAAAAAGAGGGACATATCCTTTTAAATGGGGACTTATAGGTGGGATAACTGAACTTGGTGAATCTCTCGAAGAAACAGCAATTAGAGAGGCAAAAGAAGAAACTGGTCTGGATATTCAAGAACTAGAGCTACTTGGAACTACTTCAGGTGGAAAATGCTATATTGAGTTCCCAAATGGAGATAAAGCATATTTTATTTCTATTGGTTATGTTAGTAAAAGCTTTAGTGGAAAGCTAACAATTGATAACAATGAAACAAAAGAATTAAAATTTTTTAGTTATAAAAATCTTCCTGAAGATATACCTAACAGCCATAAAATAATGATCAATAAATATTATAAATAATTATAAAGCTTAATAAGCTAAAATGATAATATTTGCATTAATATGCTTTAATTTAGGTAAGAGATACTAATATAATATCTCTTACTTTTTTTATTATATTTTCATAAATCGATTTAACCAGCAGTCTACTGAAGACATCAATTTATGAAGTGCAAATATATTTGCAATCATAATAATTGTGCTTAAAAGTATTGAGATTATGAGCGATATGGCTGCAAAATTAACTAAAATATAAACTTTATAAATCATGTAAATTGAAATGGGAAAAAGAATAATACTTGTTATTGTAGCGGGAATATATTTCTTAAAGATAAACAACTGAACGAAATGCAGGATTAGATGAAAAGTAAAAGCAATAAATATTCCATACCAAGCTAGATAATTATCACTTAGTGATGAGAATAAAGTAACAAAGGATATGATTATAAATTCCTCTGCAACACCAAATGAAAAAGCAGCTGTTGATGCATTAAAATTGAAAGGGATATGTCCCTTCGCAATAGATGAGATCTTAGTCTCATTCCTTTTCGACCAAGCATTAAACATAATTATTTCTTCAAAATCGTGAAGCATAAAAATAATAGGGAAAAGCCAAATAATCATAGATAAATCTTTCATTTAGTTAGACCTCCTTATATTTTATATTAGTGACTCACTTGTGTCACTTGGTAATTTTTAGTATAATATTTTATATGGAATTAGTCAATAAAATCGGAACAAGTGCTACAATTGCTGATTAAATGTGTCATTTATTATGTAAAAGGAGGTGAATCTATGGAAAAAGAAAGTTCTAATCCAATATCTATTCAATCTAAAGAATGGCTAATCAAAGCATTGATTAATTTACTTAAAGAGAAACATTATGATGATATTACTGTAACTGAAATAGCAGATAAAGCGCAATTAGCAAGGAGAACATTTTATAGAAATTTTGATAGTAAAGAAGCTGTGTTAAATTCATTTATACAAAAGTTAGTATCAGAATATATAGAAGATTTGTCGAAGGAGAAAAGCTTAGAAGTATTTGATATTGCTAAGGTTTATTTCACTTTTTGGTGCAGGCATTTAGAGTTTTTGAGATTAATGGACAAAAATGATTTGTTACATATCATTCTTAAAGCTTATAATGATTTTTTGCCAATTATACACAAAAAATTTAAGGGTGAAAATAGATTTGAAGAAAATGATATATTAGAGTATATACTAGCCTTTAGTGGAGGAGGATTTTGGAATATGCTAGTTGCATGGGTAAAAAGTGGTGCAAAGAAAACTCCTGTAGAAATGGCAGAATTAGTTAATAAAATAATTGGAAAGTCTGCTTTTTTAGAATAAGAAAAATTTAAGTATTTTAGTAAAATTAATAAAATGGTATTAGAAACTTTTTTAAATATTGTTTGTTATAATAAAAATTTTTTATTGAAAAGTAATATATAATTACTATTATGAGGTGAGAAAATGAGGGTTGGAATTATTGGATTAGGGGACATTGCTAAAAAAGCATACTTACCTGTTCTTTCAGAAAAAGAAGATATAGAGTTAGTTTTATGCACAAGAAATTCTGTAACATTAAACAATTTAGCAGAAAAGTATAGGATTAAAGAAAAGTATAATACAGTAGAAGAACTTATAAGAAGTGGCATTGATGCAGCTTTTGTAAGCACTGCTACTGAGGCTCACTTTGAAGTGGCTGAAAAACTTATAAAACATGGTGTAAACGTATATATAGATAAACCTGTTTCTATGAATTATGATGAGACCAAGAGTATAGTAAAGCTTGCTAAGGAAAGTGGAAAAATTGCAATGGTTGGTTTCAACAGAAGATTCATACCAATTGTAAAGGAATTGAAAGCTAAAGGAAAACCAACAATAATTATTATGCAAAAAAATAGATTTGCATTACCTGATAAGGTTAGAAGATTTATTGTTGAGGACTTTATCCATGTTGTAGATACCTTGAGATTTTTGATGGGAACTGAAGTTAAAGATCTAAAGGTACAGTATCTAAGAAATGGTGAACTATTAGATAATCTAGTAATACAACTCACAGGTGATGGTGTTATCGCTATTGGAATTATGAATAGAAATGGTGGAGTCACAGAAGAGATTATAGAATACATGACAAGTAGGGATAAATATGTAATTGATAATTTGACTGAAACAACACATTTTCATAATAAAGATATAAAAGTATCTAAATTTGGAGATTGGGAGCCAACTTTATTTAAACGAGGATTTTATCAAATAATAGATCATTTTATTGATTGCGTTAGAAATAATACAGAGCCTATGCCATCTATCTCTGATTCATTAATTACACATGAGCTTTGCGAGAAGATCGTAAAATATATAGATGATGAAGCTTAAAGAAAGTTTGATTTATTTAATAGTTAAAAAATAACCAGTGAGAATACTCACTGGTTATTTTTCGCTAATAATTTATGAAGTCAATCCAAGTTTAGGATGCAGTATTTTCATCGAGTTGATAACTTTTTATATCCTCAAACTTGTTAACATTTAAAATTGAAGGGAAAAGTTTCATCCAGCTTAATACAACTAGTATTGTTCCGATACCTCCTACTAGAGCTGCTAGTTGTGGTCCCAGAAGTGCAGCTGTAGCACCAGATTCAAATTCACCTAATTGATTGGACGTACCAATAAAAATCATATTTACTGAACTTACTCTACCTCTCATAAAGTCTGGTGTTTCTAGCTGTACAAGAGTTGAGCGAATAACAACACTTATAACATCCGAAGCTCCTAGAACGAATAATGCTATGAAAGATATAATGACAGACTTAGATATTGCAAATACTATAGTTGATAAACCAAAGAAAATTACTGCAGTGAACATAGTACGTCCAACATTTTTCTTTAATGGTTTTTTAGCTAGATAAGCTGACATAAGTAATGCACCTACTGCTGGAGCAGATCTAAGTATACCAAGTCCGAAGGATCCTATCTTTAAAATTTCGCTTGCATATATAGGTAGAAGCGCGGTAGCCCCTCCAAATAATACTGCAAATAAATCTAGAGATATTGCTCCAAGAATAATTGGTCTTCCTTTTATAAAGGAAATTCCAGCAAAAAGTGTCTTTAAGCTAGCTGGTTCAGCCTTAGTTTCTTCTTTTCTCATTATAAGCTGAGAAATCAAAATACTAGATATAAATATTAAAATACCAGTTAATCCATACACCAGGGTTGGACCAAAAGCATAAAGTATCCCACCAACTCCAGGTCCTATAATAACTGCAAACTCAGACACAGAAGACATTAAAGCAGAAGCTCTTGGGAAAATGTCTTTACTCACAATGTTTGGGAGTAGAGCTTGCATTGGAGGGCCTTGAAATGAGTGTGCAACAGCGATGAGGAATATTATTATAAGAAATCTTTCTTTTGTAATCCATTCACTATAACTTCCGTAAGCTAAAGCTAGTATTGCTGTTCCCTCAAATATTTGACTTATAGTAATTATTTTTCTTCTATCGTATCTGTCTGCAAGATGTCCAACGAATAGTGATAATAGAAGCATAGGTAGAAATTGAACTAGTCCAACTAATCCTAAATAAAATGCAGAATGAGTCATAGAATACATCTGCCAGCCTATAGCTACAGTTAGCATTTGATAGGCAAAGTTTGTAGATACTCTTGCTACCATTAACAATCTAAGTGACTTATTTTGTAGAAGAGCTGGAGTTTTTGTAGTGTTCATTATGTTCAGCGCCTTTCTGTAGATGATTGCAAATTATAAATAGATATGATAGTTTATTTAGCTTTAATAAATATATTTTTATTTAACCTTTATGTTATATAACGCTCGTATTAATACGGATGAATAATTTAAATTTTAAGTTTAGTATATTAAAATATATTAATTGATTAAATTATTTTATTATTATAACGCTATTGATAGTATATAACACAGACACATAAGTATCAAGCTCAACATTAGTCTAGATAAATTGAATATGCCTCAAAATACTTTACTTTAGTAGGATATTGAATCCAATAGAATTCTCTATTTATTCAACTTTTCAGATCTTGACATTAATGCAAAATGAAAATTTTAACTAAAAAATAAAAGTATCTAATGATAATATGTAGACACTTTTATTTTTTACTTTCTTAAATATAGTTGAAGAACCACTTTCAAAGAATTTGAAATAGAATTACTTTATAAATTCACTAAACATTACAGCTAATCTACTATATTCTCAATTCTATTCATTTTTTTTACTAACCATTCCACAGCTTCTTTACTAGTACTAAATTCTTCATTTGTACTACTTACATAAGAATATCCTTCTTTATCATCTATGCTTTCAATAAATAGATTATTTGTCTCATTTTTTAAGATTATTTCTCCTTTTGATTCAAGTACATCTATCAACTCATCAATAACTTTCTGATTTTTTTCCATAAGTTAACCCCTTTCTTATATTTTATAAACATATGTTTTACAAATTGAATGTTTTTATGACTATTCTAAGATGATTTATACCAATCTATCTTTCATTTTAGCTTTGGATATATTCAGTATATATAAACTAGTTCATATTAGAATTTATCCAAATAAAGATTCGTAGAACAATCGAAATCTTAATTTGGAGTTTAATGACTGAAGTAGTTTATCAGTTTATCTATATATTACTTAAGAATTTGAGAAAAATTAGGATCGAATTTGTAAAAAACATAAGAATAACTTTGTAGAACGCAAATAAAAGCATATGTAAAGATTTAGATTCTAAGTAAAATCCCTTGTTAGCATAGTTATTTTATTATAAAGATAAAAAATGAGGATATATGGTATTTTTTGCTTTAAGATCGTAAGATAAAAATTTTTAATAGTGCTATAATATTTTTGGAAGCTATTCCACACAACCGGATTTTACAGATTTATTTAGGAGGCTTTAGAAGTGATTAGCAAGGTGTATGATATAAGAGATATAAGAACTGATTCAAAATATGAAATTCATGAGACTGTGGTTTTCGGAATGTTACTTGCCATTGTTGGAGGCTTTTTAGATTCCTACACTTTTATATCAAGAGGAGGGGTCTTCTCAAATGCTCAAACAGGAAATATAGTATTTTTGGGGATATATGGTTCACAAGGGCAATGGGCTCAGGCCTTTGAACATCTTCCACCTATATTAGCATTTATACTAGGGGTTTTACTAACGGAGATTGTTAAAGGAAATTCGCCAAAACTTTTTACTCAACAATGGGGTAAAGTTATTTTGATTTTAGAAATTGCAGTACTTTTTATAACTGGTTTTATGCCTAAGGGGGCTACTGATACTGTTGTGAATGTTATAATTTCCTTTGTATCATCACTTCAAATAGCATCCTTTAGAAAACTAGGAGATTGTCCTTATAGCACAACTATGACAACAGGTAATCTTAGAACAGCATGTGAAGCAGTTTATATTGCGATAACTCATAAAGACAAGAAAGCTAAAAGTCGAGCGATAAAACTTTTTACTATAATAGCATCATTTATAGCAGGAGCTTTTTTAGGTGCCATATTAACTATTGTTTTTAGTGTAAAAGCTATATGGGTTGCAGCGTTGATTTTATCTTTTAATGTAGCACTGTTTAGTATAAAGAAACAGAGATAAAGATGAAACACTTCAATTTAAAAATATGAATTTTATAATAAATAGCATTCTATAATTATAAAACTAGAGTTTATAAGAATCACTAAGAGGTGATTCTTTTTTACTTTAAACAAAAGTATTAAATTTTTGCTATACAGTGATAAATTAAACTTATTCGACTGCCAAACTTTCAGTATATACATTCGGAAAGGCAGATGAGGAAAAACTTTTTTTCTCAAACATAAAATAGTAGTGTAGGAATGATGTTTTTGTTGAATAATATAAACTGATTAGGATAAAGATGATAAAATAAGTTTCAGATTATACTTGTTAATCTGAAAGTTTTTTAACAAGTAATAAAATAATTGCAACTTGAAGGAATTATGGAAAACATAGAGAATAATGATATAAATGAAAACTTTTATCAATATGTATGTCGAAAAATATCTAGTTAGGAGAGGTTATATGTCAAAAATAATACCTTATATATGGTATGATGACCAAGCAGAAGAAGCAGCAAAGTTTTATGTTTCTATATTTAAAAATTCAAGAATCAATGATAATTCATTTTATGCAGAAGGTCTGCCAAAGCCTAAGGATAGTTTAATGAGTGTAAGTTTTGAATTATGTGGTCAAGATTTTGTAGCCCTAAATGGTGGCCCATATTTTACAATAACACCTGCGATATCTTTCTTTGTTAATTGTGAGACCTTGGATGAAGTAGAAAGTATCTGGCAACTGATGAGCAAAGACGGCATAGTTCTTATGGAATTAGGAGAATATCCTTTTAGTGAGAGGTTTGGTTGGATCCAGGATAAGTTTGGGGTAACATGGCAGATAAATCTTTCAAACCAAAAGCAAAGTATATGTCCAGCATTAATGTTCTTTGGTGATAATTACAGAAAAGCTCACGAAGCTATGAAATTCTATACATCTATATTTGAAGATTCAAAGATTGACTCAATTGAATTTTATAATGATGGTGAAGTAGATACTGAAGAATCAGTCAAGAAAGCTGTTTTCATACTTAGATCTCAAAATTTCATGGCAATGGATAGTAGTATTAATCATGAATTTACTTTTACACCAGCAATATCATTCTTTGTTGATTGTGAAACTCAAGAACAAATAGATAATTTTTGGGAAAGACTTTCTTATCAAGGTGAAAAGGGCCAATGTGGATGGTTAGAAGATAAATATGGAGTTTCATGGCAAATAGTACCTTCAGTTCTAGGTGAACTTTTAAACAGCGCAGATGAAAAAAGAGCACAGCAAGCTACAGATGCTATGCTAAAAATGAATAAACTGGATATAGATACTTTAAAAAAAGCATATGAGCAAGATTAAATACTGTTAAAGCATTAAAGATATTTAAAAAATTTTGAGGAGTTGAAGAAGATGGCTATACAAGTATATCTAAATTTTAATGGAAACTGTAGAGAAGCAGTGGAATTTTATTCAGAAGTTTTTAACACTGAAAAGCCTCAAATAATGACTTTTGGTGAAAATGCATCTGATCCAAATTTTGTTATACCCGAAGAAGCAAAAAATTTAGTATTACATACAAGACTTGAAATCAGAGGAACTACTATAATGTTTTCTGATACATTCCCTGGTATGCCTTTTACTCAAGGAAATAATTTCAGTCTAACATTAGTTACTAATGATATAGAAGAAGTTAAGTCATATTATGACAAATTAAAAGAAGATGGTACAGTTGATATGGAGCTTCAAGAAACCTTTTGGAGTAAATGTTATGGTTCATTGACAGATAAGTTTGGAATACAATGGCAGCTTAGTTATGAGGGGAAATAAAATTTTAAGTAATTAAGGTAAAAGATAAATAATAAGTTATACATGCCCTAAATTCTTGTACTTTTATTATTTAGGCATGCATAACTTAATTGTTGAAGTTAGCTTTCAATAACTTATATTAGTGAGGTATTACCCAAGTAAATATAAAGCCAATAAATAGACTTCCAAAGGTTGCTATTAAAATTCCCCAGAGCACAATTCTGATAATCAATTTTATTAAAGATTCTTTTCTTTTTATAATTTTAACTCCTTCTTTGGTTAAAATATTTAAAATATCAAGATAATTATTATTAAAGAAGTAAATTTCATGGGTATCTTTATTTTTAGATATTATAGTTATAGTTTTTCTATCTCTTCTTGTAATTTCTTTTACAAATTCTATCTGATTAAAATAATACCACTTGATTTTTATAATTTCATGAATCATATTTGCATATGCTACGTATAATCTTTTGTTAGTTACTATAATTATTGAATTTCTGCCTACATCTCCCCAAAATAGTGAGGATGATATTATTTGTGCACCAGTTGTTTTTGCTGTGATTCCCCAAATTATTTTTTGTACTGCTTCATCTGGTTTAAAGTCCTTTTCAATATTAGATATTCCTCTATTAAAATTTGATTTTAAAACAGAGTTCTTTATTCTATCTTTCATTTCTTCAAGCTTTTCATCATTTAACTTTTGACCATCATATTTATTTGATTCATCTTCACTTAAATAAATATCATTATATGAAATAAGCATATTTCTTTCATTCATATAAACCCCTCCTTTACAAGATTAACTCAATATTCTTATCAGATATAATCTTTTTTAGTTTCTTTCTGCCACGGCTTAGTCTGTTATAAACCGCCATTTTAGACAAATTTAAATCTTTAGCAATAGCTGAAATACTTTTGTCTTCAAAATACCTAGCTTTAAAAATTTCCTTATCAACTTCATCTAGATTATTTAATAGAATCATTGCTTCGTTAAGACGATCTTTTTCTAAATAACTTTCCTCAATATTTTCATTTGAGTTGATCTGAGTAGATTCTAATTCTACATTTTGTAAATCCTTTTTAAGTTTCTTTTTATATGTTAGAGCTTTGTTTTTAGCTACTACGATAATCCAATTTTTTAAAACACCTTTATCTATGGAAAAACAATCAATGTTATTCCATAAGCAAAGAAGTACATCATCCACACATTCATCAATGCTGCTGTTTTCGTGACTTCCATTTAAAACCGATGCGATGACATTGTAAATTATAGAGCCATATTTATCGATGAGATTATTAAGGGCACTAGTATCTTTACGTAAAATTCCTTGAATAATATCTTTATCATTCATATTTTCACCTCCTATGTTTTCACTATATATACTTACTAAATAATAACTTTTTGTCATAAACTTCTATTTTCATAAATTTAATTATTATATATGTGCTAAATATAAACAATCTCTAAAGTGAGAATTTAGTTTTTAGGAAATAAGCTAAGTTCACACATAAAGTTTTACTTTGGAAAACATTATGATATAATAAATATTGTTGGTGCACTTTCTGAGATTAAGCATACAGCTTTTTCTTGTAGTAAACCATAAAATTTAAAGAATCGTACTGAATGAATGAGGGTTAGTCCCAAGTTAGAAGGCGAGAGAATAGTTGTTATAAACTCAGGAAATTAATTTATATGATTACTTGTGTTTTATTTTCTATCCTTGTTCCTTTTGGTGCAAGGTTTTTTTATTCTTTATCGAAAGGATTTTTTTATGGAAACAAGGATTGCTGTCGTTGGAATTATTGTTGAAAATAAAGATTCAGTTGGGAAGCTTAATACTATTCTGCATGAGTATACAGAGTATATTATTGGCAGAATGGGACTGCCATACCCAAAGCGTCAACTTAATATAATAACTATAGTTATTGATGCACCGAATGATGTTATCGCCGCTCTTTCTGGAAAGTTGGGAATGTTACCTGATGTGAACATCAAAACGGTATACTCTAAGGTGTCTGCCAAGGAGTAAAATATTGGAGGGATTTGAATGTATAATGTTAAGTCTAAAGTTGCAACAGAATTTATCGATGATGAAGAAATTAAGAGTACTTTAGAACATGCAAAGGAAAATAAGAGTAATAGAGAACTAATTGCTAGTATTATTGAAAAAGCTAGAAGCTATAAAGGAATAAGCCATAGGGAAGCTGCAATTTTATTAGAATGTGATATCGAAGAATTAAATGAGGAAATGTATAAACTAGCAAAAGAGATTAAACAAAAATTCTATGGAAATCGTATTGTAATGTTTGCACCTCTTTATCTTTCAAACTATTGTGTAAATGGATGTGTATATTGTCCATACCACTATAAAAATAAACATATAGCTAGAAAGAAGCTTACTCAAGAGGAAATAAAAAGGGAAACAATTGCACTACAAGATATGGGACACAAGCGTTTAGCTCTAGAAGCTGGAGAAGATCCTGTAAACAATCCACTTGAATATATTCTTGAAAGTATTAAAACTATATACAGCATAAAACATAAAAATGGAGAAATAAGACGTGTTAACGTAAATATAGCTGCAACTACAGTTGAAGACTATAGAAAGCTTAAGGATGCTGGTATTGGAACTTATATATTATTCCAAGAAACATACCACAAAGAGACATATGAAGAGCTACATCCAACTGGTCCAAAGCATAATTATGCATATCACACTGAAGCAATGGATCGTGCTATGGAAGCTGGAATTGATGATGTTGGACTAGGTGTTTTATTTGGTCTTAACCTATATAAATATGATCTTGTAGGACTTCTAATGCATGCAGAACATTTGGAAGCTGCAATGGGAGTAGGTCCACACACTATCAGCGTACCTCGTATTAGACCAGCTGATGATATTGATCCTAATAGCTTTTCAAATGCGATATCAGATGAAATATTTGAAAAAATAGTTGCTATAATACGTATAGCAGTACCATATACAGGAATGATAGTATCTACTCGTGAATCTAAAAAGACTCGTGAGCGTGTACTTGAACTTGGAGTATCACAGTTAAGTGGTGGTTCAAAGACTAGTGTCGGTGGATATGTTGAGCCTGAACCAGAAGAAGAAAATTCATCTCAGTTTGATGTAAGTGATAATCGTACTCTTGATGAAATAGTAAATTGGCTTTTAGAGTTAGGTTATATACCAAGTTTCTGTACAGCTTGTTATCGTGAAGGCAGAACTGGTGATAGATTCATGAGTCTTGTTAAATCAGGACAGATTGCAAACTGCTGTCAACCTAATGCTTTGATGACTCTTAAAGAATACTTAGAAGACTATGCATCAGAAGAGACTAAGAAAAATGGTGAAGTCGTAATTAATGAAGAAACTGAAAGAATTCCTAACGAAAAGGTAAAGGCTATAGTAAAAGAGCATTTAACTGAGTTGAGAGAAGGAAAGAGAGACTTCAGATTCTAATTAATTAGTTTTATGTGTAAGTCTGAGAAAGTAAATTTTTTAGATTTAAAAATTGAAAATTGAACTGTTATATTTAAAAGTATGTGAATTTTTATTCGCATACTTTTTACTATATAGTTATCTTTCCGGTATTTCATTTTTACTTTTAAAACTCTTAAGTTTATTTTTAGTAGAGAAGCTTTGGATTGTTATAGCTGCAGTTTTTATTTTAGATGAACTATTACAAAAAAATATAGATACATGATGGTTATCTTAGGTGTTTTCTTTCTGGCAATATACATTTATATAAGAAAAATTATATAATATAGTAATAAAATGGATTGTTTTTTCAACTTTATTAATAACCACTAAACTAGAACTAATCACATTATTTTATATGCAGGAGAGGATATATTATGGGTAGAGGTAAAATAAAAGTATGTGTTTTCAATTATAGAGAGTTTGACGAAGCTCAATACTTTAAGAAAATAAGTGAGGAGTTAGGAGTAGAACTTATTATTTGCAGAGAAACACCAACTCTTTCAAATATACAATTAGCAGATGGTTGTGATTGTATTAGTATTATAACTACACCGATAGATGGAAAGTTGATTGAGAAACTTCATGAAATGAATATAAAGCTAATATCAACTAGAACTGTTGGGTTTGATCATATAGATATCAAATATGCAAAAGAATTAGGGATACATGTAAGTAATGCAACATATTCTCCAAACGGAGTAGCAGATTACGCAATTATGTTAATGATGATGGCAGCACGTAATATGAAGCGTATTATGGAGCGAGGAAATATTCAGGACTTCTCCTTGCAGGGACTACTAGGAAGAGAATTTTCTAATATGAAGATAGGAATAATAGGGACAGGAAGAATTGGTGAGACAGTTGTCCGTCATCTTTCAGGGTTCGGAAATGAAGTTTTAGCATACTCATTATATGAGAATGAAGAAGTTAAAAAATTTGCGAAATATGTTTCCTTAGATGAACTTTTAAATGAAAGTGATATAATTAGCCTTCATACTCCAGTTGATGATACAAACTACCATATGATTGATGCAAAATCAATCTCTAAGATGAAGGATAAAGTAATCATAGTAAACACAGCAAGGGGAGCACTAATCGATACTAAGGCATTATTAGAGGGAATTGAAAGTGGCAAAGTTGGTGCAGCTGCTCTAGACGTAATAGAAAACGAAGCTGGGCTTTGTTATAATGATTTGAAATCTGAAGTGTTAAATAATCGAGATTTAGCGGTGCTGAAAAGTTATCCTAATGTGATAGTGACACCTCATATGGCATTCTATACAAATCAGGATGTACAGGAGATGGTTTACTCATCTTTAAAAAGTTGTGTTTTGGAAGTTGAAGGAAAAGAAAACCAATGGAGAGTTGTGTAAATATAGTGCGCACGAAGCCTTATTAAAAGGTGCATCAGCATTAGCTTTAACTGGTTATGATGTTATAACTGATAAAGAACTTCTTAATAGAATTAAGAAAGAGTTTGAAAAAGTAAATATTAGAGGTTAGAAAATATTTTTTTAATCAACGAGTTATATGGACAGCTAGAAATGGCTGTCTTTAATAATATGTTGGATTAACAGTATATTATTAGGGTATTTATATTCTTTGATTTTTCTATGTGAAATAAAATAATTTACTATTAAAATTGACATAAGTAATTTTAGAGTATACTATAGATATATAATTAGTTAGTTAGACTAACTATATGGAGGGTAAGAATGGATAAAGATATTATTATCAGCGCAGATGCTGTTTCTATGTTTTGTAGATTGCAGATGAATATGAAAAGAGACATTCCTATAAGACCAAGTGAAATGGGAGTACTTATTTTTACTAAGACTCAGGAAGCTCAAGTTACACCTTTGATGATTAGTAACTTTTTTAGAATCGCAAAACCTTCTGTTACAGCAATGGTAAATACATTGATAACAAAGGGTTACTTAGTAAAAACTAAATCACTAACAGATGGAAGAAGTTACACAGTTTCTGCTTCTGAGAAGGGGATAGAACTAGTTGAAGAAACTTACAATGAGTATTTTAAAACAATGGAGTTACTAAAGCAAGGGTTAGGTAGTGAAGATTTTTGCAGATTTATTGAGCTGATACAAAAAGCAAATAAAATCTTAGGGGAGAAGAAGGAGTTATGAAAATTTTAGTTACAGGGGCATCTGGAAATGTTGGTAATTATGTAGTTAAGGAGCTTTTGAAAATGGGTGAAAAAGTTGTTGCAGCAGGAACAAATATTGAAAAACTTAAGAATATGTTCAATGAAAAAGTTGAACTCGTAAGATTTGATCTTACAGATAAAAATACTTTTAAAACTGCTCTAGAAGGTGTAGATAGGGTGTTTTTAATGAGACCACCTCACCTTGGAAAAGCTGAAGATTTATTTCCTTTTATTGATGAAATGAAAGCTAATGATATTAAGCTAGTATGTTTTTTATCATTAATGGGAGTAGAAAAGAATACTATACCTCCTCATCACAAAATAGAAAAATATATTGAAACTTTAAAAATTCCATTTACACATATACGTCCAGGTTTTTTTATGGAAAATATATCGGGGATTCATTCTGTTGAAATCAGGGAGCAAGATGAAGTCTTTATCCCAGCAGGAAGAAGTAGAACCAGTTTTATAGCTTCAGAGGATATAGGTCTTTCTATAGCAGTAGTACTACATAACCCAGAATTATATAAAAATACTGCTCATACAATTACTGGTGGTGAAGCCTTAGATTATTATCAAGTAGCAGAAATAATTAGTAAGGTAACAGGAAGAAAAATAACTTATAAAAAGCCTGGATTTTTCAAATATAGAAGATATTATATAAAAAATAGAGGTCTCGAAAAATCATATGTAAATGTGACTGTAGCACTTTATTTTATGACAAGAATGGGAACAGCAAAAAAAGTAACAAATGAGTTTTGTGAATTAACTGGAAAAAAGCCTAAAAGCTTTGAAGAGTTTGTAAAAGAAAATGTAGTGAATTTTTGTAGTAAACTTTAAGCTTTATAAGTTAATCTTTTTTAGTCTTAAATTCATCTTTATAATATCTTTCTTTATTTTTTCTAGTTATTAAAACGTTTCCAAATGTTAGTGCAACTATAATAACTGCCGAAATCAAACCTATTGCTGCAGAGTGGCTTTTCCCATAATCAGTGTTAAGAAGAACCATTACAACCATAAGAACAATATCAGCAAAAAGCAGTTCAAACCCAGTCTCTTTACAGACTTTTCTTTCATCATATTTGTTTTTGTCCAACTCATTCACTGAGTTATAGCCATCAACTAAAAAACTTAATTTGCCATTTATTAAGGCAATTGATACTGCTAAAAAAAAAGCTATTAAAATAAATCCCATTATCATGTGGAATAAACCTCCTCATATAAACAACACCTAAGCTATCAAATATTCAAAATATCCTTTTGATTTATTAGGCATTCAATACTTTATTGTAATTATACACCATTATAAAAATTATTTCAAATATTTACCAATTAGTATGATAATCATTAATTAAAAGCTAACACCAATAACTAAAATTTAATTAGGTTTTAATCTTATTTTCAAATACCTTGTTGAATGTAAGTGGATATTCATCTGATGCTTTTAAGCTGAACAACTATATAGTTGAGCTTATATTAAAAAACTCTGCTGGATTATATGAGCAGAGTTTTTTAAAGTAGTTTAATGATTTAAGTGCTATATGTTTGTTTAAAAATATAAATTCATTATCCTATATTGAGAATTATATGGGTGGTTTCAATTAGCCCTTCTAAAATTTCTATAGCATCATAGGAGGTTTCTATCTGGATATGATCCTTTCTTACTGAAAGTCTTTGCATAAGACCCCATATTGCATTTATTTGGATAGCTAGCTTTTTACGAAAACTTAAATTGTTTTTAATGGAACCATCCTGAAGTCCTTCATTGATTAATTCATCATAAAAGTATGAATAAATGATATAATCCAAATAATTTTCATCGTCTGCTCGATGAGTATGATAACAATCAAAAAATATTGTGAATCTGATATCATCAAATCTTTCAAGGTATAGTTGTTTATATAAATCGATTAAAGAATGAATTTTTTCATTTGCATTATTACCGTGTATGTTATCCTTTAAAAATATTGTTATTTCACCTAAAATGCTTCTGTGAATTTCCCACAATATATCAAATACTGAATCAAAATATTTATAAAAGGTTACTCTACTGGTTTCAGCAAGATTAACAATATCAACCACAGTTACTTTATCCATGCCGTTCTTAACAGCTAGATCGAAAGCTGCCTCCATTAAAGTATTTTTACGTTCACTCTCATCTTTGAATTTATAGTTATGCTTAAAACTCATTAGAACCTCCAGATAAGCAGTTTTGCTTTTTATTTTAGGTAATTCCTTAATTAAAGGATACACATGTTTATATTTTAACATATAAATCGGAAAAGTGAGATTTTCTAAATGCGAAAATCTAATAACTTCGGGTTTACACTGTGTAAATTTAGTGGTAATATAAAGCTAGTTTACAGTGTGTAAACTAGTGAAGAACTTTGTATTATTTAAGACAATTATTATATAGTTGTCGAATTAAATAGAAGGTGGAGGAGAGAATTTATGAGTAAAACTAATGCTAATCAATTTCTTTGGGGAGGCGCTGTAACATCATTTCAAATAGAAGGGGCTTGGAATGAAGGTGGTAAAGGAGTTTCTATTGTAGATAACAGAGAAATAAAACCTGGAGTATCTGATTGGAACACTGCCATAGATTTTTATCATAGATACAAGGAAGACATAGAACTTTTTAAGGAACTTGGATTAAATTCATTTCGTACTAATATAGCTTGGTCTAGAATCTTTCCTGATGGTGAAAATGTAAATGAAGATGGATTAATATTTTATGATAATGTAATAGATGAACTCTTGAATAATAATATAGAACCAGTGTTAACCTTATATCATTTTGATATGCCTTTAGCACTGCAGGAAAAATATAATGGATTTATTTCAAGAAAAGTAGTTGATTTGTTTGAGAAATTTGCAATAACTGTTTTTAAAAGATATGGAGATAGGGTTAAGTACTGGGTTAGCTTTAATGAAATGAATACAGCTACACTAATGACTGATTTGTACGGAACTAAGCTTCCAAAGGACATGGACAAAAAAACTTTCGAAAATCAATTAATCCATAATGTCTTAATGGCTCATTCAAAAGCTACCAAAGCACTACATGATATTGTTAAAGATGGAAAGATGGGCGGTATGGTTAACTACATGCAATTATATCCTGCAACCTGCAATCCTTATGATACTTTTTTAATGAAAAAATTTAAAGAGAGAATTGCTGATTTATATTTAGACGTATTTGCAAGAGGAGAGTATCCATCATACTATCTTACAGATTTAAAAAATAGAAAAATATCCTTGGATTTCGAAGAAGGGGATTTGGAATTATTAAAATACGGAAAAGCAGACTATTTAGGAATCAGTTATTATTTTAGTGGAACAGTTAGCTCAAGTATAAAAAATAACAAACCTCTTTTCCCAGGTATGGAAAATTTAATAGAAAACCAATATCTTAAAGCTAGTGAGTGGGGATGGACTATTGACCCTATCGGTTTTAGACTGGCTTTAAAGGATGTCTATGAAAGATATAATGTGCCAATATTTATATTAGAAAATGGAATTGGTGTGAAAGAAGAATTGAATGAAGATAATACTGTAGAAGATGATTATAGAATTGACTACGTGAAAAAACATATAGAACAAATGAAAATTGCAATATCTGAAGGTGTAGAAATAATCGGTTATTTAGCTTGGGGACCAATTGATATACTAAGCTCTCAGGGAGAAATGAGTAAAAGATATGGATTTATATTTGTAAATAGAACTGAAAATGATTTAAGAGATCTAAAGAGATATAAGAAAAAAAGCTTCAATTGGTTTAAGCAGGTTATAGAATCTAACGGTGAAAGATTATAAAATAAAATCTAAATATAAATTACATGCATACAGAGATGTTTTATGCATAAACCTCTGTATGCATATTTTATCGCAATTTTTAATAGCAATTATATTCAGTAAAAGTTAAATTATAAAGCTATAATGCTAATTTAAAGTATTATACTTTGAAAAAGTTCCATAATCTTCAACCTTGTTTAGATTCGGACATTTGGCAATAAAGTGGACTATAATATGACAGTTATCCAATTTTGGATATACTTCAAATAGTTTTCTATCGCCATATCTTATAGCTTCCAATGCAAGAGGTAGTTCTTTTCTAAAAATGTAGTCTCTAATAGCAGCCTGGATTGGATTTGTGTCGTTATCTACAGCTAAATAAACATAAAACAAAATGGAACTTTCTTTACTTACCCATTCTCCACGTACTTCATCTCTCATCTCATTAGTTTTATCATAGGCAAAGCTCAAACCTATAGTTAAAAATAATTCTGCTGTAATATCTGAGTGAGTTAATGTACAGTGTCTAGTTAAAATAGGATTGCTTGGTGTAACACCATCCCTAAATTCAACTGAAAGTTTTTCAGGTTTAAATTGCGACATATATTATACCTTCTATTATTTATTTACAAGAATAGTATATGTATATCATTACGCTTTGCTATTTTGATTTATATTTTATTTAGCATCTGTTTCTTATATTGGTTTGGAGTAACATTTTCATATTCTTTGAACTTTTTGATAAAATAACTAAAATTATCAAAACCAACTTCAAAACAAATATCTGATATCTTTTTATCACCATTTTTCAAGAGTTTAGTGGCTTGTTCGATTCTATATTGGTTTATAAAATCTACTATTGTTTTACCTGTATTGGCTTTGAAGAATCTACAAAAATATTGAGGATTCATATTTGCTTGTTTAGCTAAATCCTCTATATACATCTTTTCTGTATATTTATTCTGAATATAATTTATAGTTTTTTTAATGACACTTATTTTATAATTAAGCGATGAAGCTGATGATACCTTATGGACAATGAATTTATTTTCTCTAGCGATGACAGAAAGTATCTTGTATAGTGAAGCTTTGATTCCTATCTCCCAACCGAATTGTTTTTCGGAGCATATATCTAGTATTTCTTTTACTTCTTCTATTACTTTTTTACCCCATATATAATTCTCATCTATTATTAAAGGAAAACGAAAATCACCATTTAGAAGTGGGGTAATATAATTATTTTGGCATGGGTCATTGATTGTACTATTTAAAAAGTTTAAATCAAAAAGTAAAGCATGATGCAAGCTGCCTTCACCATTAATAGTATGAGCTGAATGAAGTTGACCGCTATTTATTATTATAGCTTGGCCTTCCGAAACCTTTGTTGAAACAGTGTCTATTGTATAGATTATAGATCCTTTTTCTACGTAGATGATTTCAAACTCATTATGCCAGTGTAAGTATAGGGTGAAGTTGTTCCAATTTTGATTATATGAATAAAAGGGAATGAGAGAGTTACCTCTATATACGGTTTCTCTTAGAGTATTTTTTTCAGTTTCCATTTGTTAAAGTCACCTCACTAGTGGTCTGCAAAGTCTATTAATTTATAACTCAATAATAATCAGTATAATATTGTGGTTTTTATTTGTGTCAAAATAGTGTTATTTTTAGTTAAAATAGAGCAAGTATTGGTGCTAAAAAATATATATACTACTAATATAAGGTTTACATCGTAAAATAACAAGCAAAAATGCTATGGAGGGAATAATATGTTTGGGAAAATAGTAAGTCATAAAGTAGAAGATAATAAGATACATTTAGAGTTTGAAAAAAATAAAGGTATACTTGAAGTTATAAATCCAATGATTGTGAATGTTTTTTGTCCATTAAAATATAATAATCATTATTCGAGAGCTGTTGAGAATTTGAACATTGAGCAATGTGAGATTTTAGTACAGGAAAAAGGCTCTTACATAGAGATAAAAACAGAGGCATTACTTATTAAGGTATATGAAGATTTTAAAGTAGATTTTTATAACATTGAAGGAAAGATCCTATGTGAAGATTTTAGAGAAGAAAGAGCCCCTTTTATAAGAAGAGGTACCATAAGTGATGCACAAGATGAAGGTCATAATGTAGATAAACAAGCTCATAACCATAAAATTGAAGTTGTTAAAAGGTTATTTGGAGATGAGAAGTTCTATGGTCTTGGAGAAAAAACAGGTCATCTTAATAAAAGAGGTTACTACTATGAAATGTGGAATACTGATGATCCAACACCACATGTAGAAAGTCATAAATCACTTTATAAATCCATTCCTTATTTCATTACTTTAAGAGAAGATAGTA